>NZ_JAFHKI010000073.1 GCF_016937615.1 Pseudomonas lactucae
GGCCTGTTGGTGGCGCGCTTCGCGGGTCAGGCGCGCTCCGATGCCTTGGTCCACAATGACCGCGGCATGCTTGCGACGGTCATTGCGTTCACTGTCGCCATCCTGCTGGCCGGCGCCATCGCCTGGAGCACCTCGCGATTTGTCGCGCAGCCCATCGTGGCCCTGGCCTCGGTCATGCGCCGGCTTGCGGCCGGCGACCTGCGCACCGGGATCGCCGGCGTCGAACGCGGCGACGAGATTGGCATCATGACCCGCGCGGTACGCGTGTTCCAGGAGAATGCCCTGCGCATCCGCGTGCTGGAGGCCGAGGCCGAGGCCGAACGCCAGCAGGTCCAGGCCTCGTTGGAGCGAATGGTCGCCGAGCGTACCGACACGCTGCATCACCAGACCGAGGTGCTGGAGGCGCAGGCCATCGAGCTTATCCATGCGCGCAATCAGGCCGATTCGGCCAACCAGGCAAAGAGCGATTTCGTGGCCACGGTCAGCCACGAACTGCGCACGCCGCTGACCCTCATTCTCGCCCCCCTGGAGCAGCTCTCGGCAGCGGCCCTTCCGCCGGTCGACTGGCGGGTGCAAATCGAGCGCGCCCAACGCAACGCGCTGCGCTTGATGAACCGGGTCAACGACATCCTCGATTTCTCCAAGGCCGAAGCGGGCAAGTTTGAGGTGTGCCCGACGCTGGTCGACTTGAACAATGCGGTGGGGGTGCTGGCCGAGGATGCCGCCATGGTGGCCAAGGGCAAGGGGTGCACCTTGACCTGCAGCATCGATCCCGCGCTCGGCACGGTGTTCCTGGACCCCCGACACTTCGAGAAAATTCTGCTTAATCTGGTGAGCAACGCCATCAAATTCACGCCCGCTGGCGGCACCGTACACCTGGCAGTGACGCCGCTGGACGGCGAGCGATTTGAACTGGCGGTGCAGGACTCGGGGATCGGCATTGCGCCTGAGGAACTGCCGTTGCTGTTCCAGCGGTTTTCGCAGATCGACAATTCCGCCACGCGCCATTACAGCGGCACAGGCATCGGCCTGGCCCTGGTCAAGGACCTGGTCGAACTGATGGGGGGCGAAGTCGGCGTCAGCAGCGAGCCCGGACGCGGCTCGTGCTTCTTCGTTCGACTTCCGCTGGGGGCCGAGCAAAACGCCTTGCTGAGCGACGCCAGTAGAATGCATGAGCCCTCGTCACCGGGCACAGCGAGCACGACCGAGCAGCGCCATCTGCGTTTCGACGACGGCCGCCAGGGCAGTCCGGCGCAAGGCGTAGACGCCGAGCAGCACCCCGAACACGCCGCGCGATCCAAAGTGCTGGTGGTGGACGACAGCCCGGAAATGCTCAGCTATCTCAGCGAGCTTTTGCGTGACGACTATGTCGTCGCCACCGCGGTGGATGGAGAGCAGGCCTGGGCACTCCTGCAGCGTCGCCCCATCGATGTCGTGGTCTCTGATGTGATGATGCCGCTGCTCGACGGCTTCGGCCTGACCGCCAGAATCAAAGGCAGCCCTGGTTTTGCCCACTTGCCCGTCATCCTGGTGACCGCTCGCGGCGGCAGTGATGCCTGCGTTTCCGGGCTGGAGAGTGGCGCCGACGACTACATCGCCAAACCCTTCTCGCCGCTGGAACTCAAGGCTCGCGTGCGCGCGGCGCTACGCATGAGCCAGGTGCAAAGCGAACTGCACACAAAATCCCGCCAGGCGGGCATGGCCGAAATCGCCACCGCTGTGCTGCACAACGTCGGTAACGTCCTCAACAGCGTGAACGTGTCGGCAGAGCTGGTCAGCAACCAGATGCGCACCTCCAAAGTCCAGGGGCTTGGCAAGGTCGCTCAACTGATGAACGAACACGTCAATGACCTGAGCGATTTTCTCGCCAACGATCCCAAAGGCAAGATGCTGCCCGACTACCTGCTCAAGCTGGCGGAGGTGGTTACGGCAGAGCAACAAGGCATTGTCGAAGAACTCGGGCAACTCACCAAGGGCATTGACCACATCAAGACCATCGTCGCTGCCCAGCAGTCCTATGCCGTTGCGGTCAGCGTCGTGGAGACAGTCTCGGTCGCCGGGTTAGTCGACGATGCGTTGCGCATGAGTGCCGGTTCGCTGGAGCGTCAGGGGGTGACGCTGGTCAAGAGGATTGCCGAATTGCCCTTGCTGCCGCTGGATCGGCACCGGGTCTTGCTGATTCTGGTGAACCTGATCAGTAATGCCAAGCATGCGTTGGAAGGCGTGGCTGATCGCAGCCCCTGCGTTACGCTCGATGCCTGCCTCGTTGACGCATCAGTCCTGCGTATTTCAGTGACCGATAACGGCAACGGGATCACGCCAGAGCACCTGGCGCGGATCTTTTCGCATGGTTTCACCACTCGCAAGGAAGGCCACGGTTTCGGTCTGCACAGCTGTGCCCTCGCTGCGCAGGAAATGGGTGGCCGCTTGACCGTGCACAGCGACGGGGCCGGGCAGGGCGCAACGTTTACCTTGGATATTCCCCTTGAAGCCGCACCGGATCAGTGATGGGCGGCGATATCAGCCGCCGCGCTGTATCTGCTCCAGTATCAGGCTGTCGGTGATGTTCAGGTCGTCCAGCAACAGAAACATCTTGCTCAGCACCTCGGCCATTTTCTGGTCCGTGTCGGCGAACGGCAGGTAGAACTCGCTGAAGCCACTGCCGGCGGGCACGATGCACAGGTAATTGCCGGGCTCGATATGGATGGCTGCGCTGCCCAGATGAATGCGGTAGTTCGCGCGCTGGCCGGTGACGTACAGAAAATGCCCTGCACATTTGACGTTTCGCAGCCCTAGCCCTTGGATCAACTCGTCGACCAGTTCAGCGCGGCGCTGCAGGGTTTCGTTGCTGGTGCTGTAGCCATCCCCGGCATGGGCCACGGAGACCAGCAGGTCGGCGTCACGCATGACTTGCGAAAACAGCAGCGGCGGAACCTGCTCAAGCGGTAGGGCGGTACGGTCGCGGTAGAACGCGATTGTGTCGAAGGTAAAGTGTTCGGTTTCCGAGAGGTAATGGCCGGTGTCCAGAAAGTTGAACATCGCGTAAATGCCGTGCTCCTTGCTCTCGAAATAGATGTCTTCGACGCTTGAGGTCGACCAGCCGCGGGCCTGCAGCAACCGCGCGGCGACCTTGGCTTTGAGGCGGTGACCGGCAAATCGGTTGGACCACAGGCCGGTGTCTTGCTCAGCCGGCGTCAGCAGGTACAACTCGCGAAAGGCCTGCTTGAACGGCTGCACGCGGCGCTGGGTCACCACTTCTTTCTGCCAGGCCGACAGTTGGCCCGCCGTGAACAGATGAAACGGGTGGGCAATACGCAGGTGCTTTTTTGCGCTGTGCGGGCGGCCTTCAAGGTCGGTCACCGTCAGCGTTGCGGCATCGAGCCAGCCCAGCACAGCGTCATCGGCCTGCACGATCAGTTGTTCCAGCAGCAGGCGCACCGCAGGCATGTTCAACAGCGGTTTCAGCTCGTCCGGCGCCAGGGTTTCGCCGCTGCTCATCATCGCTTCCAGGGTGCGGCAGAAGCGCGCGATCTGGTCCTTGAGCTGGGTTTGCTGGGTCTTGAGGGCGACGAAGTCGGGATGTTTGCGAATCGCGGGCGGTGCGGTTTTCAGGGTCTTTCCGGCTTTGCCGACGTGCAGTGCGGGCGACAAGCCGTCAATGATCAGTCTGACGTCATAGCCATCGATCGTGGCGGCCGTCACTGCCGACTCGGCGATTTGCGCTTCCATGGCCCACTCCAGGCGAATCGCCGAGGGGTAGCCGGCGACACGCGCGAGGTTTTCCAGGCCGGCCTGTATCGCGGCATGGGAGTTGGCTTGTCGTTCAGCGCCGTATTTGCGCACCTCGTTGTGCAGTTTCTTGAACATCAGATAGCGCTGGCTTACGTCGTCCGCGTCCCTGACGGGCAGTACGCCATAGATGCGCATGGACGCCTGTGCGTGGCGGGTCAGTTTCTTTTCCAGTGCTGCTCGGCCGACGCCCTGGTAGGCGTCGAGCAGCACACGCGTCTCGGGAAACGCCCAGTGCGAGGGTTCGAGTGCCGCGAGGTAGTCGCGCAAGTGGTCGGGGTCGGCCTCGGCCAGCGCCTTGTCCAGCAGGTAGCGGTCCACCACGCCCACGGTGTCATCCTGCGTATTGGGCAGGTCGCTGCCCCAGCCGGACTCCGGTGCCAGGGCAATGCTCAGGTATTCACGCTGGAAGGCTTGCAGATCATTCCAGCCGAGCGCATCGAGCACCACGCGGCTGGCGTGCCCGGCGTAGGGCAGGGCGGTCAGCAGGGTATGCCTGGAAAAACCGTCCAGCGCCGCGAGCAGTTCAGCCGATGCGGGCTTGGGCAATGTCTGAAGCGCCAGGAAGCGCTCGAGCACGGCGGCCGTATGGCCGAAGCCGTCGACAAAATTATCCGGTGTCATGCCCAGCCGTTCGATCACCGCCAGGGCCTGCAGCAACCAGCGGGTCTGATGCACCTCTACCGAACGAAAGGTGTCCGCCAGCTTCTCGGCGTTTTCGGGCAACCCAGCCAGCGCGTCCTCGACATAACGCACGGTGAAGCGCGCCAGTTCAGGGGGCACGGCTGCGGACTCTTCAGCGGCAGGGGCTGCGCTTTCGGTTGACTCATCATCGTCGAACGCGTCCTCGGCGTACCGATCCATGTCCACATCATCGCTGTCCAGCCCGGCATCGTCTGCGTAGAACATCATGGCGCGGCCCCAGGTATTGGCCGCCCGGACGAAGCGCGGGTAATCGAGGCGGCCCGCGGCCAGCAGGCCCAGTGCGAAACGCTCGATTTCCTGGTGCACGTAGACATAGCTATCGGCGATTTTTCGCGTGTCTTCATCCGGCGGCGAAGGCGGCTGCTCGCGGTTCCAGCTGCCGTCCAGCAACCATTCGGCGAGCGTCAGCCAGGCCGGGGCAGGCGGGTAATTGCTCAGGCGATTGAGGCAGGCCTGAACGTCAGGAAAAGCCCAGGCCTGGTCCAGACTCCTGCGGTAATAGGCAGGGCCATCTTCGTCAGTGGGCAAGGGATAGTCACTGTCCTCGAAGGCAAATTGCAGCATGTGCCGCAGTCGCGCACCGATCTGCTCCAGCGCATAGGCATCCGCGTGCGCGGTGATCCACGCGTCGCAGAGTCGATATTGCAGGCCGTAGCGCTGTTGATCGCGGCGGTCCTCCAGGTCGTCCCAGACGGTCGGGAACACAAACCCATCAGCCAGCGCTTTGGGCCCCTCCTTGGGCTGCTGCCTGACCCAGTCATCGGCGATGCGCAGGAAGTCGATGCCGTCCCAGAAATCGAGCTCGAACGCGTCATATCGGCTGAGCGCGGGATATCCATCTAGCGCGCTGTCACAGAATGCGCGCAGCGCAGCGAGGCGTGTGGCTTGTTCGGGCGCGGGGCGGCGTGATTGCATGAGGGCATCCAGGGAAATGAGCGACGAGGATCAACCGCCAATCAGCGGCACCAGGCGGATAAACGCGAGCGTGGAAGGGGGACTCAAGTCAATGGGTTCATCGAGTGTTTGCAGCATGACGCCGTTGTGCAGAACGCGGAACGCACGGGCTTGAAAACCCTTCAAGGCGCGAGCGACCTCAACGTCGACATCCAGCTCCGCAGCTGCGCTGGCCTGAGGCATGGCCACCGCGCCTTCACGGGCTTGCCGACGAATATCGCGCTCGCTCAGGTATTGACGGTCGAGTACCTCACGCAGCGACAGGTGTTCCAGCCAATGCTGGACCGACAGCGCGGCGATCTGTTCGGCAACGGTCAGGCGAATGAGCTCGGCGACCGTCAAGGTCAATGACTGCGGCGTGAGGGTCACAGGGGGCAGCAAAGGCTCCTGGCGCGCACCTTTGAGGCAATAGCTATGGACCACGAACTCCATGACGCATTCCTTGCAAACCAGGCCAGCCGGGCGGATGGCGCCTTAGCATAGCCCGGGCTGCAATAAACGTCATCGACCGTCGCCGTCACGCTGACGGCCAGCCATCTATTTAATCGAACGCCGCTTTCAGTATTTAGTATTTGCCGACCTCCGGGCCAGCTATTAGTCTCGGTCCATCCACACCGAACGCTGGCAAGCCGCTCGTCACAGGCGGCGTCCAGGCAACACGCAACAACCACTACAAGAATACCGATCCGGGACGCGCCGTCAGGCGTCGGCCACGGTTTCGGACATCCAAAATCTGCCGATTTTCTGGAGCCACACCGCCATGAGTGCACGACCTCACCTCGGCGCAGACGCCGACAGCGATGCCGAACAACTGCGCAAACTGGGCTACACCTCGAACTTCAGTCGCAGCATGAGCCTATGGGAAAACTTCGCCCTGGGCTTTACCTACCTGTCGCCGGTAGTGGGCGTTTACACCCTGTTCGGCCTCTGCCTGGCGGCCGGCGGCCCGCCGATGTTCTGGGCCTACCTGCTGGTGGGTTGCGGGCAGCTGCTGGTGTGCCTGATCTTCGGCGAGGTGGTTTCGCAGTTCCCGATTTCCGGCGGCGTCTACCCCTGGGCTCGACGTCTGGTGGGTAAACGCTGGGCGTGGATGGTCGGTTGGATTTACTCCATCGCCCTGTGCGTCACCATCGCCGCCGTCGCAGTCGGCGCCGGTCCCTACCTCGCGGCGATGCTCGGTTTCGAGCCGAGCAACAACACCAATATCGTCATTGCCGTGCTGCTGACGCTGTTCGCGACCCTGGTCAACCTCAGCGGTACCCAGGTCCTGGCGCGCATCGCCATGTTCGGGTTTCTGTGTGAACTGGTCGGCGCGGTGATCGTTGGCGTGTATCTGCTGGTGTTTGAACGCCACCAGCCGATCAGCGTGCTGTTCAACACGTTCGATATCCGTGTCGACGGTTCTTACTTACCGGCGTTCCTCACCGCATCGCTGGCGGGCATGTTCCTCTATTACGGCTTCGAGGCGTGTGGCGACGTGGCCGAGGAAACCCCGAACCCGAGCAAGCAAATCCCGGTGGCCATGCGCATGACCATCTACATCGGTGGTGTCGCCGCGATGTTTGCCTGCCTGGCGCTGATCCTCGCCGTGCCGGACATGCAGGCGGTGATCAACGGCACCGATAAGGACCCGGTCACCACCATCCTCAACAATGCCTTCGGCAGCGTCGGTTCGAAGGTGGTGATGGGCGTGGTGATGATCTCTTTCATCTCCTGCGTGATCAGCCTGCAGGCCGCTGCCAGCCGGCTGCTGTATGCCTACGCCCGCGATGAAATGGTAATCGGCAGCCGCCTGCTGAAGCGTATTTCGCCGACCACCCAGGTGCCGGTGGCCGCGCTGTTTGTCTCCGGCGTGCTGCGACGCTGATCATCGCCCTCGGCTTCTTCCTCTAGGACGCCGTGGCGACCATCGTCAGCTTCGCGGCGATCGGGATTTACCTGGCCTTCCAGATGATCGTGCTCGCCGCCCTGTACGCGCGCGCCCGGGGCTGGAAACCCAGCGGCAAGTTTGCCCTGGGCGGCTGGGGCCTGCCGGTGAATATCGGGGCGTTGGTCTATGGCGTCGGCGCCATCGTCAACATGGCCTGGCCGCGCACGCCGGACGCGGCGTGGTACATCAACTATGCGATGTTGCTGAGCACGGCCATCGTCATTGGCCTGGGCCTGCTCTACATGTGGTTGGGCAAGCCCTATGACCGTGGCACCGCGCCCGCCGGCGATGCCTGGAACGCCGGCCGGTAACGGCCAGCGACCCGCGTGTAATTGGAATGCGCAGTCCCAAAACCCTGGCGGCGGGTGTAAGGTAGTCTGCGCAACCCGTGGAAATCTCAGGAAAGCGAGGTGACTATGAGCGTTCCAATGTTGAAAAAGCTGCATCTGAATGGGTACCACATCGTGCAGGTCAACTACGGACCCTGGCGCGTGTGTACGCACAACGACCGGTTGGCGTCCTTCGACTCCCGTGAACAGGCGCTGGCGTATGCCGCGGCTCTTCCGGGGTACAAGGTGCGCCACAGACCGGTGTCCAATGATGATTGAGTGTTAAGAAGAAGCCCTGGTTTTGCCGGGGCTTCTGCATAGGGCGTCTACGAAAAACTGCTTCCCCTGATCATAAAAAGGACTGAATGATGAGTGTCGAAACCCTGCCGCAAGCGGGCAGTTGCCGTTGTAATGGCGTGCGTTTCAGCGTGAGCCAGGCCCCCGTGATTACCATGGCCTGTCACTGCACCGGCTGTCAGAAGATGACCTCCAGCGCGTTCTCCCTAAGCGCACTGTTTGCCGCTAGCGCTTTCACCGTGACGCAAGGCTGCCCCGTGGTCGGCGGGCTGCATGGCCTGGATCGCCACTACTGCTGCTCTCACTGCATGAGCTGGCTGTTTACGCGTCCTCATGGCATCGATGAGTTTGTCAATGTACGCGCGACCTTGCTGGATAACGCCCACGATTACGTGCCGTTCATGGAAACATGGACCTGTGAAAAGCTGCCCTGGGCGGTCACTCCGGCTGTCGAGCGCTTTGCGCAACTGCCTGAACCCCAAGACTTTGCGCGCCTGATGCAGGCCTATGCCCAATTGCAGGCACGCTGAACTCAGTCGATCAGCGCCAGCAGGTCGGTGTCGCCAACATCCACCCCCGCCTGGGTCAGCAAGGTCGTCACTTGCCCTCGGTGATGGGTCTGGTGGTTGAAGAAGTGCGTCAACAGGCTGAAAAACGGCTTGCTGGCCGCCACGCCGCGCATGTTGCGTTAGTGCAGTTGCTGGTCGAGATCGGGCTCACGCAAGGTGCCGGCCCAGTCGAGGATCAGTTGGTCCAGCCAGACGCGACGGGCCGCCAGCGCATCCAGGTCGACGAAGGCTAATTGCTTGAGGTCACCGGGCTGGGCGATGGTCTCCAGGGGCACCAACGCCGTGAAGCCTGTCGGGTGCTGGGCAAAGCGCTTGAGCCAGACCGTGTCACCCAGCGCCAGGTGATTGAGCGTGCCGAGAATCGAGCCGAAAAATGCCTGGCGATCCAGGCGCACTTGCGCGTCTGACAGCTGGGCGGCAGCGTCATAGACCTTGCGGTTCATCCACTGGTTGTAGGTGGCCATCAGCGCGATCTGTTCGATACGGTTCACGTCGCTTATCTCTCATCGGCTGCATGCCCGCTCGGTGGTCAGCATGTTGCGGCGGTGGCAGCTTGTGGTGGTTGAACGACAATACTATGCACGCCGGGTCAGCCCCTGCATACCCGCGATGCCGACGGCATTGCGGGTATCTTCATCACCTGACCCACCGCTGTCGCAGCCTCGCTAAAGCTCCACAGCTGCTACGAGGCGGCGGATGCAGATTGCGATAACAACGGGCGGGCCTAGAAGCGTAGCGTGGCACCGGTGGTCAACCACTGCGTGCGCTCGCCGATCAGGCTACGGCCGACCACTACATCAACATCGACAGACTCGCCCAGATGAAACCTGGGCCCGGCCTGCCATGCCTGGTCGCCACCTGCCTGGCCGTATCGCTCGGCAACCAGCGTCAGCGCCTGTGCTGGCTGGTATTCAATACCGGTGCCCCAGGTCATACGGTGTTTTTCATCGCCATCATTGTAGGCGTGCGTCCAGCCGGCATTCAGGTTCAGTCGCAGCGGCGCCACCGGTTGCCAGGTAAGGGGCACATTAAGATCCGCGCCGTCGTAGGCGTGCCTGCGGGCCTGGGCCATGTGCGCAGCGGCCGAAACAGCCATCTGCAGCCCCAGCTCATCCCACGACCCTATGGGTGCCTTGAACTGCGGACTGAGTTGGGTTTCACCGTCGGCACGTGACAGCGCCGCGCCCCACTGCACGGACGGCATTGCGCTGAAGGTGCAGGCCGGCGAGAGCGTTTCGCTGTGGCTGGCGCCATCGTGGCGATTTGCGGTGTACCAGGCATCGACATTGCATTCGCCTGGCGCATTAATGGCGCCATCGTCGACCACATAGGCGCCGCCGGCGGCATGTGCCTTGGATATCAGCGCGATCAGAGCAAGAGTGCCCAGGCTCAGACCGATGAAGATCAGATTGCGTCGCAGCGCGCGGCGTTTGGCCGGTGGCAACAGTAACAACGTGGGGCGCGCGGCGCGATAGTGGCGTGCGCGGTATTTGGCAAACCCGTCCGGGCGCTTCGGGGTGTGTTGTTTGTGCATGATGCACCTCGCATGAGTTCAGCTTTCTACGGTCAGCACCGAAATGCCGCTGGCGTTGGCCTGGCAGACCAGCTCGCAGGTGTCTTCACCGCCCGGCAGGGCGATGACCACGTCGGGGCGGCTGTCGGTCAGCATGAAATGGTTGCGCTGGCGTTCGGCCTGTTTGCCGTGGCGCTGCCAGTTAGGCGGATAGCGCACCACGTCGATGCCCAGTTCCCGCGCCCATTCTTCAATGTCGCTGCCCAGGAACGAGTTGCCGCCATGAATCAAAACCCGCACCGGGCGCAGGCGGTGGTAAGCATCCAGCACGTGGCGGGACTTTTTGCTGTCGGCGTAATGACGACCTGCACAGATCAAGATGCGCATAGTCAGTGTCCTTGTGTTACGCGATGGTGGTCGGGCGACCGCCATCGTTCGGAGGGAGAGGGTGATCAGTACCACTGCTTGAAGCGGCGGATGTAGATCGTTTTCATCAGTTGGGCCACGCAGCAGTAGCTGAGCAAGGTGCCCACCAACCATGGGAAGTACGCCAGCGGCAGCGGTTGCAGGCCCACCAGGGTGCCCAGCGGCGAGAACGGTACGTAGATGCCCAGCGCGATGACCACGCAGGTCATCATCAACACCGGCCAGGCGGCGGTGCTCTGGAAGAACGGGATCTTGCGGGTGCGCAGCATATGCACCACCAGGGTTTGCGAAAGCAGGCCTTCGATAAACCAGCCGGACTGGAACAGGGTCTGCATCTCGATACTGTTGGCGGCAAACACGTACCACATCAGGGCGAAGGTGGTGATGTCGAAGATCGACGAGGTCGGCCCGATCCACAGCATGAAGCGGCCGATATTTTTTGCGTCCCACTTGCGTGGCTGCGCCAGGTATTCCTTGTCCATCTTGTCCCACGGCAGGGCCAGCTGGGAGATGTCGTACATCAGGTTTTGCAGGAGCAAGTGGATCGCCAGCATCGGCATGAACGGGATAAACGCACTGGCCACCAGCACCGAGAACACGTTGCCGAAGTTGGAGCTGGCGGTCATGTTCAGGTACTTCATGATATTGCCGAAGGTTTCGCGGCCCTTGAGCACACCTTCTTCCAGCACCATCAGGCTCTTTTCCAGCAGGATGATGTCGGCCGACTCCTTGGCGATGTCGGTGCCGCTGTCCACCGAGATGCCCACGTCGGCATCGCGCAGCGCCGGCGCATCGTTGATGCCGTCGCCGAGGAAGCCCACCGTGTGCCCATTGGCTTGCAGGGCTTTGAGCACGCGTGATTTCTGCAGCGGTGTCAGTTTGGCGAACACCGTGCGTTCTTCCACGTGGCGCGCCAGGGTGGCGTCGTCCATCAATTCGATTTCCACGCCCAGCAACGGCTGGCCGGGTTCAAGGCCGACCTGGCGACAGATCTTGCGGGTGACCACTGCGTTGTCACCGGTGAGCACTTTGACCGCCACACCGATTTCCTGCAGGGCGGCAATGGCCGGGCCGGCGGTTTCCTTCGGTGGATCAAGGAAGGTCAGGAAACCGTGGATCACCAGGTTGCGTTCATCGGCGGTGGTGTACTGCTGGCGTGCCAACGCCTTGGGAATGTTGCGGGTGGCCACCACCAGCACACGGAAGCCGTCTTCGTTGTAGTCGTTGGCAATCGCCAGCAATGCCTCGCGGCGACGCTCATCCAACGCCACGGCGGCGCCGTTCTCCATCACGTGGGTGGCAATGCTCAGCATCTCTTCCACGGCACCCTTGCACACCAGCAGATGGTCGTCGTCGGCGTTCTTGACCACGATCGACAGGCGACGGCGGACAAAATCGAACGGCAATTCATCCACCTTGCTATAGGCAAACGGCGCTTGGAACTTGGGGTTCTGTTCAAAGAACTGCACCACGGCCTGGTCCATCAGATTTTTCATGCCGCTTTGGTGGTGGCTGTTCAGCCAGGCCAGGCTTAACACCGCATCGTCGCGCTGGCCGAAGGCATTGACGTGATGTTCCAGGATGATCTTGTCCTGGGTCAGAGTGCCGGTCTTGTCGGTGCACAGCACGTCCATCGAGCCGAAGTTCTGGATCGCATTGAGGCGCTTGACCACCACTTTGCGTTTGGCCATGGCTGTGGCGCCCTTGGCCAGGTTGGCGCTGACGATCATCGGCAGCATCTCCGGGGTGAGGCCCACGGCCACCGCCAGGGCAAACAGGAAGGCATCGCCCCAATCACCCTTGGAGAAGCCGTTGAGGAAGAACACGATCGGGACCATCACCAGCATGAAGCGGATCAACAGCCAGCTGACGCTGTTGACCCCGCGATCAAAGGCGGTTTGCGTGCGCGAACCGACGATCGCCTTGGCCAGGGAGCCGAAGTACGTGCGCGGTCCGGTCGCCACCACCACGGCGGTAGCCCGGCCGCTGACCACGTTGGTGCCCATGAAGCAGATGTTCGGCAGGTCCAGCAGGTTGCCTTGGTCCGCGCTCACCGGGCCGGCGGATTTTTGTGTGACATCACCGAGAGTGTCGTACTTCTCTACCGGCAAGGCCTCGCCGGTGAGCACGGCCTGGCTGATGAAGAGGTCGCGGGACTCGATCAGGCGGATATCCGCCGGGATCATGTCGCCGGCCGACAGTTGCACGATATCGCCGGCCACCAGGTCGCGCATCGGCACTTCGCGCAGGGTCGGCTGGCTGCCAACCTGCTCACGGCGCAGTACCGTTGCGGTGGTGCGCACCATGGCCTTGAGGGTCTCGGCGGACTTGGCCGAGCGATGCTCCTGCCAGAAACGCAGCAAGCTGCTGAGCAGCACCATGGTCATAATAATGATGACCTTGGTCGGATCGGCCTCTTCGCCTTGCCGCATCGGCAACCAGCAGTCGGTGAAGAAGCTGATCGCGCCCAGGGTCAACAGCACGTAGATGAACGGGTTATGCAGTGCGTGCAGGAACTGCACGATGGCGTGCGGCGGCTTGTCGTGGGCGACTGCGTTGTGGCCTTCGCGTTGCAGGCGGGCAGCGGCGTCCAGTTCGGTCAGGCCCTCTCGGGTGGCGCGGACATTGGCCAGGGTGGCCTGCAGGCCGTTGTGGGCCTCGCGGGCGGCACGCATCGACAGCTTGGTGTCGGTGCTGGTTTTGCTCAATGGCGGGTTTTTTTCGGCGCTCATGGTGTGTACTCCTGTCGCCAATGCTCGACAAAACATACCCGTTACTTGCCTGGATACAGGCGAGCGAAAGCATGCCGAGTCGCAGACTTCGCGATCGGTTTAAATAAAGTTTCGAGTAACTTTTGCTGCCGCCTTAGTTAACAGGCGCGCAGCGTAATACCTCTGGAAGTGTTCATGAAGAACGCCAGTGTATTCATGGATTAGTTGCTGTTTTCAGCGGATCAGGCGGCGCGATTGTCCAGGTAAAACCCGAGTATCAGGCCGGCCTGCGCCAGGCTGAAAACCTGGCGTCTCTGTGGGTCTTGAGGGTCGGCGTGTTCCCATTGCCGCACCCATTGGCCGGTGGCTGGGCAGGCACGCCAGTGCGCCAGCGGTTGAGCCCGACGTACTTGAGGGGAGGGGGTGACAAAGGCCGAGCGGGCGGGCGCAAAACCCGCGGGCGCACGGCACAGCTTGGCGCGCAGGGCCGAGGCCAGTGTCCGTACATCAGGGAAGACAAGGGTTTGAAAGGTCATAACACACCTCGGGACCGGACACGCATCCGGCGAGGCAGTTACGGGGGAGCATCAAGCTCCAGCGCAGCTTACCGGACCGGGGAGGAGAGTCCTGTCATATTCTGGGTTTGGCGTCCGACGTCCGCAAATGCGGGATTCGGACAGCAACTGGATACTGTGTCCATTGGCTTCTTTTGTGAGGTTTAAAAAAGGCCCCAGTAGCGGGCAGGGGCAATCTACTTAGGCGGTTAATAAATGTCAACGCACTTTTAATTAAAGTGAGCAGTGTTCAGAGTTCATTCAGATAAGTTGCAGTCTTTAGAACTTCATATACCGCGTGCCGCGAGAACGGCCAGATAAATCAATACCACGCCACAGGTGCCATAACTGATGCGCTGCCACAACGGTGATGCGTTCTTGCGCAACAGGTTCACCAGCGCGGCGATCAGAAAACACGACAGCACCGAGGCCAGCATAAACCCGGCAAAAAACATCAGCGTCTGCCCATGGCTGGGCGTAGCGCCGACGATACCGGACAACGCGCTGCCCAACGCGCCCCAGTAAACGATGTTCTTCGGGTTGGCCAGGGAAATCGCAGCACCCACCGCCAGTGCGTTTTTCCCGGAACTGGCCGGTGCGTCGTCCGCCTCGGGCAGGTGCCAGGCGTCAATCAGGCTGCGTACGCCGAGCCAGGCCAGGTACAACGCGCAGACCACCGTCAACGGCACGCGCACGGCATCATGCTGGATCAGCAGGGCGATGCCGGTCAGGCCGATCACCGCCCAGACGGCATCGCCCACCAGTGAGCCGATCTGTACCAACAGCGCGGGCGTGAACCCCTGGAGCAAGCCGCGACGCAAGGTCTCCGCCAGCACGGCGCCGGGGGAGAGGCAAAACACAAAACCAAACACCAGTGCGTAAAAAAAGATCGCCAACATGCCCGCTTCCTTTCGAGAAAGTCGCAAAGCATACGTCAGCGGCAGCTGTCGGCGGTACCCATCATCTTAAATACTCAGGCGCAGGGCGAGGGCGGCCAGGGTGATCAGCAGCACCGGCAGGGTCAGCACAATGCCGACCTTGAAGTAGTAACCCCAGGTGATAGTGATGCCCTTGCGCGCCAGGATATGCAGCCACAGCAATGTGGCGAGGCTGCCGATGGGGGTGATCTTGGGGCCGAGGTCACTGCCGATCACATTGGCGTAGATCATCGCGTCTTTGACCACGCCCACGGCATGGCTGGACTCGATGGACAGCGCGCCGATCAATACGGTCGGCAGGTTGTTCATCGCCGAGGACAGCAACGCGGTCAGCACACCGGTGCCCATGGCCGCGCCCCAGACGCCGTAAGTGGCAAAGGTGTCCAGCCAGGTCGCGAGGTAGGTGGTGAGGCCGGCGTTACGCAGGCCATAGACCACCAGGTACATCCCCAAGGAAAACACCACGATCTGCCACGGCGCTTCCTTCAGCACTTTGCGCGTGGAAATCTTGTGGCCCTTGGCGGCGATCACCAGCAGCAGGACGGCGCACACCGCGGAAATCGCACTGATGGGAATGCCCAGCGGCTCCAGGGCAAAGCAGCCGACCAACAGGATGCCCAGCACCCACCAGCCGGCACGGAACGTGGCGCGGTCGTGGATGGCGCTGGCGGGGTCAGCCAGGTCGGCGGGGTCGTAGGCCTGCGGGATATCGCGACGGAAGAACCACAGCAGCACCGCCAGGGTGGCGGCAACACTCACGAAGTTGACCGGCACCATCACGGCGGCGTATTCGTTGAAGCCGATCTTGAAGTAGTCCGCCGAGACGATGTTCACAAGGTTCGACACCACCAGCGGCAGGCTCGCCGTGTCGGCGATAAAGCCTGCGCCCATCACGAACGCCAGGGTCGCCGCTGGAGAAAAGCGCAGCGCCAGCAGCATCGACATGACGATGGGGGTCAGGATCAACGCCGCGCCATCATTGGCGAACAGCGCCGACACCAGTGCCCCGAGCAGCACCATGTAGGCGAACAGCCGACGCCCCCGCCCGCGGCCCCAACGCGCCACATGCAGGGCGGTCCAGGCAAAGAAACCGGCTTCGTCCAGCAGCAGACTGATGATGATCAGCGCGACAAAGGTGCCGGTGGCGTTCCAGATGATGTGCCACACCGCCGGGATATCCGCCAGGCTGATCACGCCGCAGGCCAAGGCCAGGATCGCGCCGAGGGTGGCACTCCAGCCGACGCCCAGCCCCTTGGGCTGCCAGATGACCAGGATGATGGTGACGATAAAAATCGCGATTGCGACAAGCATGTATAAACGCTCCGATGGCTCAGCAGGTGCTGGCCCGTTGTGGTCGGTTGCCCATTGCATCCAGACGCAGTGCGTCGTGTTGCAACCATGGCTGGTTGGCTTGCAGGGTAGTGTCCGGCATGTGTGTACCCACTCAGGCAGTGCCGGGTTGATGCAGTAGCAGCTCCATTGCGCAGTTGCGCCGGATGGCGGGAAATCTTCGGCTGGCCGTCGCCCAGAGCATGGATCAATTTGCCTAGGCAAAGTTCGTCTTCGTACAGGATCTACGGTGTGATTCGGTGCGGGAGGCATCTGCCAGGCGCTTGAACAGGGTGAGCGGCGAGAATGTTCATCGGTTTCGGTTAAATGCTGTTTCGATTGATAGGGATCAATAATCCGCGAATCGACACACAAGTGTTTGAAATTAAAATGAAACATGCATGTCCTAAAGTGCCTGCCCATTGCCGACGAAGGAAGACCCGCGTGACCCGAGCCACTCGTAACCTGCGCAAGACCCTGGATTGCGTCGCGGAAAATAACGAAACCGCAGCGTTCGACTTGATGCGTGCCGTGGAAAAACTCTCTGATGAAGTGCTGCGTCAACGCCTGCTCAATACCATCCACCGGCTCAACCAGGACGCCCACGAACTGCGAGAAGCGCGTGATTCGGTGGGGCAGGTGTCGGTAAAGCTCGCCTGAGCAAGATCGTTCAAGACAACCTTTTTTCGCCCTGGCATGCTTGTCGACTGTCTGTCGATGAGCCGTTTCCATGTCTGCTGCCTTGCCTCATTACGCCTTCGCTCGCGGCGCCATTGCCGTCATTCCGTTATCCCTGGCCTGTGCGCCCTGGGGGCTGCTTGCCGGCTCCATGGCCATCGATGCGCAATTTACCCCGCTGCAGGCCCAAGGCTTGTCCGCCATTGTGTTTGCAGGTGCGGCGCAGTTGGTTGCCATCGGCATGGTCAAGGGCGGCGCCAGCCTGATTTCCATCGTGCTGACCACCTTGCTGCTGACCTCCCAGCATCTGCTCTACGGCATGCACCTGCGCCCGGTGCTTTCGCCGCTCACGGCGCGCTGGCGCATGAGCCTGGGGTTTCTGCTCACCGACGAGTTCTTCGCGCTGGTCAGCCACTATGACCGTCAGACCTTCAACCGCTGGTATGCGTTGGGCGTAGGCCTGACGTTTTATATCATCTGGAACCTGTTCACCCTCGCCGGCATTGTGCTGGGTAAAAGTATTCCGGGCCTTGATCAACTGGGCCTGGAGTTTTCGATTGCCGCGACCTTTATCGCCTTGATCACGCCAGTGGTGCGCGATGCGCCGACGGTGGTTTGCGTGGCGGTGGCCTTGCTGTGTTCGGTGTGGCTGAGTTATTTGCACTGGGAGTCGGCGGTGGTGGTGTCCGGCGTGCTGGGCATGAGCGCGGGGTTTGCCTGCAAACGACTGGGAGTAGGGCAACCATGATTTACCTGATGATCGTGGGCATGGGCCTGGTGGTGTTTTTCAACCGTTACCTGTTTATCGAACCGCGCCTGCCGGTGCGCCTTAACCGTGGCGCGCGGGAGTTTCTGGGATTTGCGGTGCCGGGCATGCTCACGGCGATTTGCGGGCCGATCATTTATTTACCCGATCACCAGCTCAACCTGAGCCCGGCCAATCCGTATTTACTGGCCGGTATCTGCGCGATAGGCCTGATGTACTGGACGCGCAATGTGTTGATGACCGTGCTGCTGAGCATGGCGTTGTTCTATCTGTTTCGCTGGTGGGTCTGACGCGCAGGCGTAAAAAAGCCCGCGGGAGGGCGGGCGGAAGGAAGACTTCTAAAAATGAGCCTGACCACTATAAGCGCGCGAGTTTCCCTTCACAGTGAAACTAAATTCATGCGGCTGGCGGTAAAACGGCCCCGTTGGGACCGCCGTGTCGCGTCAGTTTTTGGCGTTGAGCTTGCGCAGTTCTTCGTAGGTAGCCGACTGCACAAACCAGAAGCCGGACACGATGCACCAGGTCAGCGTGCCACCGACCAGCACCGCCAGGCCCGACAGAAAACTTGCGCTGAACATCGATACCAGCCCGATGAGCCATACGAAGGCCAGTGCAATGTAGAGAACATAGTTATTGACGCTGATGACGAAATCTTTCATGACGCTTCCTTGTAGAGAGTATCCCGTGGCCTCCTCAGTGAGGCCAGCGGCGGCATCATAATGCCATGGTCATGGCGGACGCCAGCTTGGGCGTTAAGGCGTATGGCGTCGTGTGAGGTGGCGGCGAGTGGTACAGTCGCGTTTTTTTCAAGGAAACGATGGCATGCGAAAGGTGGTCATGGGCGCATTGGTACTGGCAGCACTGGCCGGTTGCGCGGGTTCGAAAATGCAAGAAGCGCGTACCGGCAGCCCTTACAAGACCCTGGCGTCGGACAAGGCAGCCCTGGTGGTCGCCGAATGCATCCAGTTCGGTTGGCAGGATGAAAGCGTGTTTGGCGTTGACGCCGGCGGCTTCAAGGAGCCGATCGGCGCGGGCGGTTTCACCGTTTACACAACGGCCGGCGACTATTTTGTGGACGTGCAAAGCGCGGGCGGCGGTTCCAGCGTCAAGTACTACGCCGCCGACGACAACATGCCTGCCAAGCGTCGTTTGGCTGCACTGGCGACTTGTCTGTAATCCGTTGCCTTAGTCATATTCGGAAACGCCCGGCGGGACAGCCGTCGGACATTCGCTTATTATTCACGTCGCTCGCCCGAGGTAATGGCTCTTTACCAGTACACGGATGTCGAGGCCAGTGCCTCGGGCGAGCATCCTTTCCTTTACCGTGGCATAAACCCCAAGTGCCAGCGTCGAGGGATCTTCAGTGTCAATAACCCCAGCAGCCCCGCCAATACGCCGCTGACCAGCAACGCCTTCAGGCCCATCTGCTGCTCCAGCAGCGCACCGATCACCGCGCCGACAAACATGCCGCCCCACGGGATCAACTGCACTCGCCAACCATTGCGGCGCTCCCCCAGCATCCAGCGGCCCAGGCCACGACCGAAGCGTGACAGCGCCCCGGTGACGTAGGTCAGCCCCACCGGTAAACCATTCACCTCTTCCACCGCCGCATTGAGCATGCCCATCGCCGTGATCGCCGCCAGCAATGCCGGCAAGGCATCCTCGAACGGCCACAACGCGCCCGCGCACAACAGCATGGCAATGCACAGCAGCAAGGGCAGCGCATGTCGCCGTCCGTAGCGGCTGACCACCACGCCCAACGCATTGCCGACAACGAAGGTGGCAACCAGCAGCAGCAGGCGCCCTGTCAAACCGAGATCACCGGCACTGATCGCCACCGCCAGGCGCGTGGTGTTACCGCTCATGAACGACACGAAGTCACCGCTGGCCATGAAGCCAATGGCGTCGGTCATGCCCGCCAGCACCGAAAGGCTGGCCACCAGCATCAGGCCGATCCTACCGCGCCAGCGCTGTTGATGAGCAAGCGCGGCGTTGGCAAACGGCTTGTGAGACGAAGGCAGCATGGGGCCGGGCTCCTCAATGAGATTATCCGGCCACTACGGTAGGACGCTTTGCTGACGTGCGCAATGATCTCAGACAGCTTTCAGCTGCACGACCTAACGGTCCTTGGCGAGCTGTTCAAGGAACATGGCCAGGGCGACTTCCTCGGCCTTGAGCCCCTTGCGCATGCGCGGCTTGGGCAGTTTCGACAACTCGCCCAGGCTGAAATGCTCCAGCACGGCGGGGTGGATATAACACTTGCGGCACACCGCCGGCGTATTGCCCAGTTGCCTGGCGACGTCCTTGACCATCGCTACCACGTGTCGCTTGGCATCGGACTCTGGCTGCCATTGCAGTTCGCGCAGCACCGCCAGCGCCATGGCGGTGCCGGCCCAGGTGCGGTAATCCTTGGCGGTGAAGTCGGCGCCGGTCAGGCTGTGCAGGTAGGCATTCACATCCTGGGAGCTGACGGTGTGACGCTCCCCGTCCTCATCCAGGTACTGGAACAGGTTCTGCCCCGGTAATTCCATGCAGCGCCTGACCACCGTGGCCAGGCGCCGATCCTTGACGCTGACCTGATGCTCCACGCCGCTTTTGCCCCGGAACTGAAACTTGATTTCACTGCCCTTGATGCCTACATGGCGGTTGCGCAGGGTGGTCAATCCGTAGGATTTATTGTCGCGGGCATACTGGGTATTGCCGACGCGGATCAAGGTGGCATCCAACAGCATCACCACGGTGGCCAGGACTTTCTCGCGGGTAAAACCGGGTTCCGCCAGTTGCGCTTCCAATTGCTTGCGCAATGTGGGAAGCGCCTTGCCGAACGCTTGCAGGCGCGCGTATTTATCGCTGTCGCGCACTTCACGCCAGCGCGCGTGATAACGGTACTGCTTGCGGCCACGGGCATCGCGTCCGGTGGCCTGCAGATGGCCGCGCGGATCGGCGCAGATCCACACGTCAGTGTAGGCGGGTGGCACGGCCAGGGCATTGAGACGCTTGATCTCGTCAGCGTCGGTGATGCGCTCGCCATTGGCATCGACATACTGGAATTTGCCGCGCACTTTCTTGCGGCGGATGCCGGGTTGGGTGTCGTCAACGTAATGCAAATCGCGGGGTAGGTCGGCGGGCAGCGCAGAGTCAGGCATGGGCGGTTTCCTTGGCAACACATCAGGCCGGTATGTCTGATTGACCGCAGCCCTGTGTGGTCGTGCCAAATAGTTACGCCAGCACCGCGACTGCCTTGATTTGCGCCCATAGCACTTGGCCGGGATGCAGTTGCAACTGATCGCGGGAGAAGCGCGTGATACGCGCCAGCAACGGTGTGCCATCGGCGTCCAGGCGCACCAGCACGTGGGCGCTGTTGTCGGCGGGAATTTCCTCGGTCACCGTCACCGGCAGGCGGTTGAGGATACTGCTGTGTTCTTCGGCTTGCAGGTTCAGGCTCACGTCACGCGCCTGCACCTTGACCCGCAATGCTTTACCCACGGCCAGCGGCGCATGAGCCACGCGCATCGGCAGTGCACTGCCCGGCAGTTGCAGCGTCAGCAACTGATAGTGCGCGTCGTAGGCACTGACGGTGCCGTTGATGACCACACCGGCGTCGTCGCCGCGTGCCAGCGGCAGGTCGAGCCGCGCCAGGGTTTCGCCGATGGGGCCGCTGGCCAGGGCCTTGCCGGCGCTCAGCAGCACGATATGGTCGGCCAGGCGCGCCACTTCATCCTGGGCATGGCTGACGTACAGCACGGGGATATCCAGTTCGTCGTGCAGGCGCTCCAGATACGGCAGGATCTCGCCCTTGCGCTGGCTGTCGAGGGCCGCCAGTGGCTCATCCATCAACAGCAATCGAGGGCTGGTGAGCAAGGCGCGGGCGATACCGATGCGCTGGCGTTCGCCGCCGGAGAGGTGCAGCGGGTTGCGCTCGAGCAGGTGGCCGATGCCCAGTAATTCGGTAGCCTGAGCCGTGTCCACGCGACGTTGCTGGCGGGGGATGCGCTTGAGGCCGAATTCCAGGTTGGCGCGCACCGACAAATGCGCGAACAGGCTGGCCTCCTGGAACACATAGCCCAACGCGCGTTTATGCGGCGGCACGAACAACCCACTGCGGCTGTCCTGCCAGACTTCATCGTTGACCTGGACAAACCCATCGTGCGCACGCTCAAGCCCGGCGATGCAGCGCAGGCAGGTGGTTTTGCCGGAGCCGGATTGCCCGTACAGCGCCGTCACGCCGCGCCCAGGCAGATGCAGGTCCACCTCCAGGGCAAAGTCCGAGTACTTGAGTTGCAGGCGTACATCAATCATCGACATCAGCTCCAGCCCATCCGGGTTTTACGGCTGGAGTACAGTGCCAGCAACACGAGGAACGCGAAGACCACCATGGACCCGGCCAACCAATGAGCCTGGGCATATTCCATCGCTTCGACGTGATCGTAGATCTGCACCGAGACCACGCGGGTCTTGTCCGGGATATTGCCGCCGATCATCAGGACCACGCCGAATTCACCCACCGTATGGGCAAACCCGAGGATCGCCGCGGTGATGAATCCCGGGCGCGCCAGCGGCAGCGTCACGCTGAAGAAGGTGTCCCAGGGATTGGCGCGCAGGGTCGCGGCCACTTCCAGCGCACGCGTGCCGATCGCGGAGAAAGCGTTTTGCAACGGCTGCACCACAAATGGCATGGAGTAGATCACCGAGCCGATCACCAGCCCGGTAAAACTGAAAGTGAGAGTGCCCAGGCCCAGCCATTGCGTGAACTGGCCGACGTAACCGTTGGGCCCCATGGTCAACAGCAGATAGAAACCGATCACCGTGGGTGGCAGCACCAACGGCAGGGCGACGATTGCGCCGATGGGACCACGCCACCACGAGCGGGTGCGCGACAGCCACAGGGCAATCGGAGTGCCGATGACCAGCAGGATCAGGGTGGTCAGTGACGCCAGTTTGATGGTCAACCAGATGGCGGAAAAATCGGCACTCGATAGCGGCATTTAGAGCTCGTAACCGTAGGACTTGATGACGGCAGCGGCTTTGGGGCCTTTCAGGTACTCAACCAACGCCTTGGCAGCGGCGCTGTCTTTGCCCTTGTTGAGGATCACCGCGTCCTGTTTGATCGGGTCATGCAGTGAGGCGGGGACGATCCACGCCGAACCTTGGGAGACTTTGCCGTCTTTATAGATCTGCGACAAGGCCACGAAACCCAGCTCGGCATTACCGGTGGACACGAATTGAAAGGCCTGGGTGATGTTCTGGCCTTCAACCAGCTTGGCCTTGACCTGCTCGGTCAGGCCCTCTTTGGCCAGCACTTGAGTGGCGGCCAGGCCGTAGGGGGCGGCTTTCGGGTTGGCGATGGACAGGTGCTGGAAGGCGTTTTTCTTCAACACGTCGCCCTTGGCGTCCACATAGCCTTCTTTGGCCGACCACAGCGCCAACGTGCCCAGGGCATAGGTGAAGCGCGAGCCTTTGACGGTGTCGCCTTCGTTTTCGAGTTTTTGTGGGGTGGTGTCGTCGGCGCTGAGGAACACCTCGAATGGCGCGCCGTTCTTGATCTGCGTGTAGAACTGCCCGGTAGCACCGTAGGACGCGACCAGCGTATGGCCGGTGTCTTTTTGAAAGTCGGCGGCAATTGCCTGGATCGGCGCGGTGAAGTTGGCGGCGACAGCCACCTGGACTTCATCGGCGTTGGCCGAGCCGACCGCGAACGCGGCGACCAGCACGGCCAGGCGTGAGGCGTGAATCATCATGGAGCAGCTCCTTGGGATGTACGGCAGGTGGGTAGAAGGGCTAACCGCTATGTACGCAAATATATAGCGGTTGGCCATTGCCGGTACAGCACAACGTTGCCGCAGGTGGCTGGGTTACTTGAGTCTGGCCAGGGCTTGTGCCGCCAGCTCGCGGGTCAGCTCATAGGTGGTCATGTCCTTGCCCAGGCGCAGTGCCTGGCCCGACCAGAGGTTGCTGAAGCCAGCTTCATCCTTGGCCTTGAGCGGCATTAACGCGCCACCGGCCGTGGGAAAGGCAGGCGCCGCCGGGTTGATCGCGCCCAATTCGCGCATCACCCGATTGACGATGCCGCGCGCGGGACGGCCGGTGAACAGGTTGGTCAGTGCCGTTTCGCTGGCCTGGGCGTGGCGCAATGCGTAGTGATGGGCGGCGGTCACATTCGCTTCGGGGGTGAACAGGTACGCGGTGCCGATCTGTACGGCCGAGGCGCCGAGGGCGAGGGCCGCGACAATGCCGCGTGCATCGCCGATGCGCCGGCGGCAATCACCGGCACGTTCACGGCGTCGACGATCTGCGGCAATAGCGCGAACAGGCCGATCTGGGTATTGATATCGTCACTGAGAAACAAGCCACGATGCCCGCCGGCTTCAATGCCCATGGCGATAATCGCATCGCAGCCATGACGTTCCAGCCAGATCGCCTCTTCCACGGTGGTGGCGGAGGACAACACCTTGGCGCCTGTGGCTTTTACCCGCTCCAGCAGGGATTTTTCCGGCAAGCCAAAGTGAAAACTGACGACCTGCGGGCGAAACGCTTCAACGACCTGGCAGGCGGCATCGTTGAATGGCGCACGGTTGGACACCTGCGTCGGCGCTTCAAAATCGGCACCCAATTCACGGTAGTAGGGCTCCAGCAGCGCTTTCCAGCGCAGGTCCCGCGCTTCGTCAGGCGCGGGCGGCTGATGGCAGAAAAAATTGACGTTGATCGGCCGATCGCTGGCCTGGCGGATACTGGCCAGCGCGTCGCGCAACTGTTCAATGCTCAGCGCGGCGGCTGGCATCGAGCCCAGCGCGCCCGCCTGGTTGGCGGCGATCACCATGGCCGGGGTGGTGCCGACGGCCATGGGCGCCTGGATAATGGGCACCTCTATGCCCAACAGGTCGAGAATGCGCGTATCTGGCCAGGTGCTCATGGGATGCGTCTCCAGTGTCAGTCGGTCTTTTCGCTGTTTTAGCAGGGCATCCGTTGCCCGGCCAGTCTGTTTTATTCACTGGACGACGCTGGCTTTTCGTGCGGTTCAGTCGCCGCGTTCGCGGTCGAGCAATTGGCGCTTGCGCTCCACCCCCCAGCGGTAACCCGACAGGTCGCCGTTGCTGCGCACCACGCGATGACAAGGGATTGCCACTGCCAAGCGGTTGGCGCCGCAGGCTTGGGCCACCGCGCGAAACGACTGGGGCGCGCCGATCTGCTCGGCGATCCGCGCATAGCTGGCCGTGCTGCCTACCGGAATTTCGCGCAAGGCTTGCCAAACCCGTTCCTGGAACGCGGTGCCGCGCACATCCAGCGGCAGGTCCAGGCCCAGGGCGGGGGCTTCGATAAACCCCACCACTTGTGCGATCAACTGTTCGAAACGACGGTCGGCGCCGATCAGGTCGGCCTTGGGGAATTGATCCTGCAGATCCCGCACCAGCGTGTCCGGGTCATCGCCCAGCAGGATCGCACACACGCCACGCGTGCTCTGCGCCACCAGAATCGCCCCCAGGGAGCATTGGCCGACCGCAAACAGGATTTCGTTGTGGCTGCCGCCAGCTTTGTAATCGCTGGGTTTCATGCCGAGCAATTGATCGGCTGACGCATAAAAGCGACTGTTGGAATTAAAACCGGCGTCATACAGCGCGTCCGTCACCCGGTGCTGGCCTTTGAGCCCATCGCGCAACTTACGCGAGCGATGGGCACTGGCGTAGGCTTTGGGAGTCAGGCCGGTGACGGACTTGAACACGCGATGGAAGTGAAACGGGCTCAGGCCCGCTCGTGCGGCAAGGGTATCGAGGCTGGGCGGGGTGTCGGCTTGCTCGATATGGCGGCAGGCGTCGGCCACCCGTTGCGCATGCTGTGCCGCCCGTTGGGTCTGATCGCCGACGGCACGCTTACTGGGCCGATACCCCGCCGCTTCGGCTTGCGCCGGTGTATCGAAGAACTCGACATTTTCCGGGCGCGGCAAGCGCGACACGCTGCTGGGGCGGCAATACACACCAGTGGTTTTCACGCCATAGACGAACAACGAGTCGGCCTTGGGGTCGCGGGACAGGATCGCCGCCCAGCGCGGGTCTTGTTCGGTAGTCATAATCGGCACTCTTGACGGACTCTCGGCAGATTAGCCGTGCCGTGACTACCTGACACCCCGAAGCTTGCGCTCAAATCAGCCGGCGGTGCGCAGGGTGAGGTTGATGCGTTGCGCGCCCATGATGGGGTGCACGCCGTCCTTGATGGGCATCACGCCGTGAAAGCGCAGGCGATCAACCCCGCCCCAGATCACGACGTCGCCATGAAACAACGAGATCTTTTTCGGCTTTTCGCTGCGCTCGTGGCCGCCAAACAGAAATATCGCCGGCAGCCCCAGAGACACCGACACCACGGGCGCGCGGTAGTCACGTTCGTTCTTGTCTTGGTGCAGAGACATTTTTGCGCCGGGTACATAGCGGTTGATCAGGCAGGCATCCGGGGCAAAGTCGCTGAACCCGGCCTCGGCTGCCGCCAGCACCGCCAGTTCTCGCACCGCGTCGGGCAGAGCCGGCCAGGGTTGCTGGCTATGCGGGTCCAGCGGGCTGTAGCGGTAGCCGCGGGCATCGGTAGTCCAGCCCAGTTCGCCACAACTGCTCAACGCCGCGGACATGGTAAACCCGCCCGGGGTGACCATATGCCGAAACGGGGATTGTGCCAGTACGCGGCGTAGTTCGGGCAGAAGCCTTTCAATCCAGGGCAGGGCGTAGCCCTTTAGCACGTAGGACTGTTCGCCAATTTGCTCGCGCCCGGCGGGTTGTTGCAGGGCGTCGTCGGCGAACAGGTCGGCAGTAGGGCCGGGCATGGCTTACAGCGCCTTGCTCACGTTGATGTCAGTGATTTCATCGCTGGCATCATGGATTTTCGCCAAGGCTTGCTTGGCTTCTTCCACGCTATTGCTCGTCAGTTGTGCGAACTCAAAGCGGCGTTCGCCGTTGAGCTTGTACTTGATGACGTATTTGGTAGTAGGAGTCACGGCTATTTCCTGTGGTGCGTTCTGATCAGCTCAGCTTGGTGCTGGTACGACGAACAATACGAATCTTGTGGGATAACGCGGGCTTGCGGGTGACGCTGATCGCCCGACGCGTGACCACGTCCAGGGTGATGTTCCAGAACCCGGTGCTCGGTGCGGTGATTTTAGCGGGGAATTTGTCGAATGCGCCGCCGTGGTAGGTGTGGCGGCCGCCATTTTTGAAACTGCGGAAATTCGCATCGCTCATCAGACGGATGTTACAAGTCTGCGAGCATTCGATAACGACAATATCTCCCTCGTTGAGGTGCTCGCGCTGGTGGATGAATTTCATGAGGGGTGTCTCCAGAAGGGCTTTTTCTGAAAAATCAGAACGATACGTAGGTTAAGATAGAGTTTATCAGCCCTAGCGCGTTTATTATCGGCTCGTCTTCAACGGCGTCGACAATTTAAAACAGTTATTTACCGAGTTATCAGGGATAAATCCTACGTGGGCGGGAGAAAATTACCATCCCCGCTGTCGTAGCGTCTTTATCGGAGGTTTTTGTATGAAGTGGAGTGTGTTGGTTCTGGCCTTGGCGATAGGTGGCTGTGCTTCGGTGGCAGATATCAAGCAGACCCCGCCGACGCTGGCCGTCATTTCCGGGAAAAAGCCCCAGGAATACGCCGCATGTGTGGTACAGAAATTGTCTACGACCCGCCGTCCGCCGCAAATCGAACCGCATAAAGAAGGGGTGCGCGTGATCGTGCCGCAGAAATTCTCCGCCGATCCTTCGGCGATTTTTGAAATCGAAGAACGCTCCAGCGGCAGCAGCATCAAGCTCTATGAAAGCATGTCCAATGTGCCGATCCGTCCAGGTGACGTGAAGAGCGCCGGTGAAGCCTGCATTTCCGGCTGATGCCAGGGTGGAAAAATCAGATATGAAGCGTGAGCACGTCAGAACCCACAATGCCGAGGGGCAACTCTCGGCGACCCATGTGATCCAGAACCCTGCCGACCTGGGCGAGTGGATCGTATTTTTCAAAAAGAGCGGCGGGCGCAGTTTTTTCCTGGTGGACGATCAGGATGAGGTGGAGTCCTTCGCAAGCCTGGATGAACTGACCGAAATCCTTCGGGAGCTGGGGATCAAGTTCGCCGAGATCCACCTGTAGCCTGAGGTTACTTGCAGACCACGACCACACTGCGGGTCTTGTAGTTGCCTACGTCCTGGCCCAGGGTCTTGTCGCTCTCCTTGAGTGACGGTGTGCCCTCGGTGCCGACAATGCGGTAACCGGTACCGGCGCAGGAGGCATCGGCTTTTTCGTAGCAGCTCGCCCAGGAGTTGGCTTCACCCGAGCAATCGATGGTCAAGCCTTGTTCACCGTTTTTCAGGTAGACGTCGGACGTGGTGGTGCAGCCGGCGAGTGCCAGTACCGCAGTCAGTGCCAGAAGTTTGTTCATGTGTGTTCGTCGTCGAGGGGGGTGGGAGGGGTGCTGACACGGTCGTGGCGCATTTTCGGCAGATTATAGCTAACTGCCATCTAGGTACAGACAAACACAAAAAAGCCCCGTCAATCGGGGCTTTTTGCGTAGAGACTGAAGACTTACTTGCCCTTCGGTCGTTTGCTCGACGCGTGGCCCGCTTCATCCACGAACACTTCGGCTACCGCGATCGCCATGCTTTCTGTTTCGAAAACGCCAGCGACGCTGTCTCCGTGGAAGTTGATCAGGTGCCAGCCGTCGGCTCGCTGGGTGATCAGGTAGCCGTTCACGCCTTTTGGTTCTGACATCTATTAACAATCTCGTCTGGTCTGGTTCAAGGGTGCAATGATAGCGCCAAATGTCGCAGGGCCGCGTAAGTTATTCCAAGTCAGTGTTCCTGCCTGAAAAGCATGCTAAAAAGACCGCAGCCCGTTGAAATGATGAGCGGCCGGCAGATTTTGCCGTGCCAGTGGAGAACCTCTTTGTAAGATAAGCGGAACTTACGCTGACATTTTTTCTCTATGATGACATCGCAACGCCAGCAGCTCCCATTGTAAGGTGGCTGCGGCCTGATTAGACTGCGCCGAATTTCGTACGCACAGCCCTTTGTAAGGACCCATATGATCAAGAAATGCTTGTTCCCAGCAGCCGGTTACGGCACTCGCTTCTTGCCAGCGACCAAGGCCATGCCCAAAGAAATGCTGCCGGTGGTGAACAAGCCACTGATTCAGTACGGCGTGGAAGAGGCACTGGATGCCGGTCTGAACGAAATCTCCATCGTCACCGGCCGCGGTAAGCGCGCGCTGGAAGACCACTTCGACATCAGCTACGAGCTGGAAAACCAGATCAAGGGCACCGACAAGGAAAAATACCTGGTTGGTATCCGTAAGCTGTTGGACGAGTGCTCGTTCTCCTACACCCGTCAGACCCAAATGAAAGGCCTTGGTCACGCGATCCTCACCGGTCGCCCGCTGATCGGCGACGAGCCGTTCGCCGTGGTACTGGCGGATGACCTGTGCGTCAACCTGGAAGGCGACGGCGTACTGACCCAGATGGTCAAGCTGTATCAGAAATACCGTTGCACCATCGTCGCGGTCATGGAAGTGAACCCGACCGAAACCAACAAGTACGGGGTTATCGCCGGTGACGACATTGGTGATGGCCTGATCCGTGTGCGTGACATGGTTGAAAAACCTGCACCGGAAGATGCTCCGTCGAACCTGGCGATTATCGGTCGTTACATCCTGACTCCGGACATCTTCAAGCTGATTGAAGAAACCGAGCCAGGCAAAGGCGGCGAGATCCAGATCACTGACGCTCTGTTGAAGCAAGCCAAAGACGGTTGCGTGATTGCCTACAAGTTCAAGGGCCAGCGTTTCGACTGTGGCGGCGCCGAAGGCTACATCGAAGCCACCAACTTCTGCTACGAGCACTTCTACAAGACCGGCAAGGCTTACTGATTCACGCTTGCCCGCACGCTTGTAAGAGAAAGCCACCTCCGGGTGGCTTTTTCGTTTTTCAGCCCCATGTAAGTCGGTATGCTGATGGCCTGCCGAGGAGAGTGAAATGGCCTACGATTTTGACCTGTATGTAATTGGCGCCGGTTCCGGCGGTGTTCGTGCGGCGCGCTTTGCCGCCGGCTTTGGTGCCAGGGTGGCCGTGGCGGAAAGCCGCTACCTGGGCGGTACCTGCGTGAACGTGGGCTGTGTGCCCAAGAAGTTGCTCGTGTACGGCGCGCATTTTGCCGAAGACTTCGAGCAGGCCAGTGGTTTCGGCTGGTCCCTGGGCGAGGCGAATTTTGATTGGGCAACCCTGATCACCAACAAAGATCGTGAGATCAATCGTCTCAATGGCATCTACCGCAACCTGCTGGTCAACAGCGGCGTAACGCTGCATGAAGGGCATGCACGCCTGGTGGATGCGCATCAGGTGGAAATCAATGGCGAGCGCTTCACCGCCAGGCATATTCTGGTCGCCACTGGCGGCTGGCCGCAGATTCCGGAGATTCCAGGGCGCGAACACGCCATCGGCTCCAACGAAGCGTTCTTCCTTAAAGAGTTGCCTAAGCGCGTGCTGGTGGTCGGCGGCGGTTATATCGCGGTCGAATTCGCCGGTATTTTCCATGGCCTGGGCGCCAAGACTTCGCTGCTGTATCGCGGTGACCTGTTCTTGCGTGGCTTTGACGGTGCGGTGCGCAAGCACCTGCAGGAAGAGCTGACCAAACGCGGCCTGGACCTGCAATTCAATGCCGACATCGAGCGCATCGACAAGCAGGCCGACGGTAGCCTCAAGGCCACCCTCAAGGATGGTCGTGTGTTGGAAACCGATTGTGTGTTCTATGCCACCGGCCGCCGTCCGATGCTGGATAACCTCGGCCTGGAAAACACCGGGGTCAAACTCGATGAGCGTGGGTTTATTCAAGTCAATGAGCAGTACGAAACCGCTGAGGCATCCATCCTGGCGATTGGCGATGTAATCGGTCGCGTGCAGCTGACACCGGTGGCGCTCGCCGAAGGCATGGCCGTGGCGCGTCGTTTGTTCAAGCCCGAGCAGTATCGCCCGGTGGATTACGCGATGATCCCGACGGCCGTGTTCAGCCTGCCGAATATCGGTACGGTGGGCCTGACGGAGGAGGACGCGAAGAAGAATGGGCATAACGTGCAGGTCTTCGAAAGCCGCTTCCGGCCGATGAAACTGACGCTCACGGACTGCCAGGAAAAGACCTTGATGAAACTGGTGGTCGATGCCGACACCGACAAGGTGTTGGGCTGCCATATGGTTGGCCCGGACGCCGGTGAGATCGTCCAGGGCCTGGCAATCGCGCTCAAGGCGGGCGCGACCAAGCGGCATTTCGATGAGACCATCGGCGTGCATCCGACGGCGGCGGAAGAGTTCGTCACCATGCGCACGCCTGTGGCGCACTGATCAGGTGTCGGGTGTTGCCTCTGGCGCCTTTGCAACGACGGTCGCCAGGCGCAATGCCTCGATACTGGCGTGGGCTTTGACAAGGTCCAGTTCCAGCGTCTTGTTGACCTGCTGAAGCTCGCTCAGCGCTTGTTGGCATGACTCGCTTTGCAATGCTGCCACCCGCAGGCGCTCCTGCAGCAGGGTGCGCTCGCTGTCGATCTGGCTCATTTGTTCGCTCAGCTTGGATTGCTGGGCCTGGTCCTTGCGCACCTGATCCCGCAGCGCCGCCAACTCTTTGGCCGCTACCCGGTGCTCGATCAGCAAGCGTTCATTGTCGCGATGCAGCTGGGTGATCTCATCCTGACGCACCATCGCGCTTTGCTGGGCCTGGCGCAGTTCTGCCTGTACCTGCTGCAACTGGCCTTCGTGGCGCCGTTGTTCCTGCTCGCGCTGCTCCTGGATTGCGTTGCGATAGTGCTCGAGCGCTTCGCGGGCGTGCAGGTGCTTGTCTTCCAGCGAACGAATCTGTTCGTCCTTGTCACTGATCCTTAATTCGTAATCGCTGCACGCCTGACTGAGTCCGGCGTTGCGGGTTTGCTCGGTTTGCAGGCTGGTGCAGGCGGTTTGCAGGGCGGCGCTTTCGTCTGCCAGCGCGGCCGCCTGGATATCGAATTGCTGCTTGAGCTGGCTGTGGGCTGCTTCGAGCGTCTGCAGTTGGGCGAGCAGGGCGGCTTTTTGTTGCTCGAATTGCGCCAGCGCCAGGTCGATGGGCTCCTGGGCTTTTTCTTTCAGGCGTTGGGCCAGTCGCGCTACCAGTTCGCCCAGCTCGTCGTCGATAGGGGCTTCGGTGATGGTCAGCCGGGTCTCGCTGTCGTCCAGCTCCTTCAGATAACGGTGAATCGTGGTTTTCGAGCCGGTATTGCCCATCTCGATGCGTACGGCATCGATACTGGGATTTTCGCCGCGGGCGAGGATCGCCAGGCGTGCCGTCTGAACCACTGCTTTGTTTATGCCGCCGCGCGCCATGGAGTCTCCGTCGATTTAATACTATGGTACGTAGTATGTAGATACATACTGTAACACGAACAAAAGTTCGTTTAAATTCATCCATTAACAGATGGGATATTGGCGTATTATCCCGTGTCATAGTCGGTTTTGATGCCGCTACGTCCGCCCGCAGTACGAATAGGCCTCCCATGAGCGATCTGGATCGTTATCTCAACGCCGCCACCCGCGATAACACGCGGCGTAGCTACCGCGCTGCCATTGAGCACTTTGAAGTGAGTTGGGGTGGTTTCCTGCCGGCCACCAGCGACAGCGTCGCGCGCTATCTGGTGGCGCACGCGGGTGTATTGGCGGTCAACACCTTGAAACTGCGGCTCTCGGCGTTAGCGCAATGGCACACCAGTCAGGGTTTTCCCGACCCGACGAAAACCCCCGTGGTGCGCAAAGTGCTCAAAGGGATTCGGGCCGTGCACCCGGCGCAGGAAAAGCAAGCCGAGCCGTTGCAGCTCAAACACTTGGAGCAAGTGGTGGCATTCCTTGAGGTTGAAGCGCGCAATGCCGGCGAGGCGCAGGATCAGCCCCGGCTGCTGCGGGCCAAACGCGACACCGCGTTGGTCCTGCTGGGCTTCTGGCGCGGCTTTCGCAGCGATGAGCTGTGTCGGTTGAGTATCGAGCATGTGCAGGCCACGCCAGGCGCCGGGATCAGGCTGTACCTGCCGCGCAGCAAAAGCGACCGCGACAACCTCGGCAAGACTTATCACACCCCGGCGCTGCTGCGGCTGTGCCCGGTACAGGCCTACACCGAGTGGCTCAGTGCGTCTGCATTGGTGCGTGGTCCGGTGTTTCGGGGCATTGATCGCTGGGGCAACCTGGGCGAGGAGGGCCTGCATCCCAACAGTGTGATCCCGTTATTGCGCCAGGCGCTTGAGCGCGCGGGCATCGCCGCCGAGCAGTACACCAGCCACTCCCTGCGCCGAGGTTTTGCCACCTGGGCCCATCGCAGTGGCTGGGACTTGAAGTCGTTGATGAGTTACGTCGGCTGGAGCGACATGAAATCCGCCATGCGCTATGTTGAAGCGACACCTTTTCTCGGCATGACCCTGGCCACACAACCGCTGCTTTGAGTTTTCTTCTATTAATACAGCCACCTGATAGGGAAAACCAATCGTCAGCATCAGCTTTGCCAATGAGCCATCAGTCAAGAGAGTGGGTAGGATTCACTTCATCAACTTCTTAACCCCTGACGGAGAGTCAACGATGCCTATCATCAACAGCCAAGTTAAACCGTTCAAAGCCACCGCCTACAAAAACGGCAACTTCGTAGATGTGACCGACGCTGACCTGAAAGGCAAATGGTCCGTAGTCTTCTTCTACCCAGCCGACTTCACCTTCGTCTGCCCAACCGAGCTGGAAGACCTGGCTGACAACTACGCCGAATTCCAGAAACTGGGCGTCGAAATCTACAGCGTTTCCACCGACACCCACTTTGCCCACGCTGCCTGGCACAACACTTCGCCAGCCATCGGCAAAATCCAGTACACCATGATCGGCGACCCGACCCTGACCATCTCGCGCAACTTCGACGTACTGATCGAAGAAGCTGGCCTGGCAGACCGCGGTACTTTCGTGATCAACCCTGAAGGTCAGATCAAGATCGTTGAACTGAACGACGGTGGTGTTGGCCGTGACGCTTCCGAGCTGCTGCGCAAAATCAAAGCCGCTCAGTACGTGGCTGCCCACCCAGGCGAAGTCTGCCCAGCCAAGTGGAAAGAAGGCGAGGCCACTCTGGCTCCATCCCTGGACCTGGTCGGCAAGATCTAAGTCTGTGAAGTCTCAAGGGCGGTATTCCGCACTTAAGTAAGCTGCACCCGCCCCTGAAACGCCCGGGCGAGATTCGCTCGGGCGTTTTTTTGTCTGCAATAAATCGAATTAACAGGAAATCGCCCGTATGTTGGACGCCAATCTTAAAGCTCAGTTGAAGTCATACCTGGAACGGGTCACCCAGCCGATCGAGATCGTCGCCTCCCTTGATGACGGCGCGAAATCCCAGGAAATGCTCGCCCTTTTGCAAGACGTAGTCAGCCTCACCACGCTGATTACCCTGAAAACCGATGGCAATGATGCGCGCAAGCCATCGTTCTCTATCAACCGCCCGGGTGCCGATATCAGCCTGCGTTTCGCCGGCATCCCCATGGGCCATGAATTCACTTCGCTGGTGCTGGCCCTGCTGCAAGTCGGTGGCCACCCGTCGAAGGCCAGTGTCGAAGTGATTGAACAGATCCGCGCCCTCAAAGGCGAGTTCAGCTTCGAGACGTACTTCTCGCTGTCGTGCCAGAATTGCCCGGACGTGGTCCAGGCGCTGAATCTGATGGCCGTGCTCAACCCGAATATCCGCCATGTCGCCATCGACGGCGCGCTGTTCCAGGCTGAAGTCGATGAGCGCAAGGTCATGGCGGTTCCGAGTGTGTACCTCAACGGCGTGAACTTCGGCCAGGGCCGCATGGGCCTGGAAGAAATCCTCGCCAAGCTCGACACCAGCGGCATTGAAAAGGCTGCTGAAAAAATCAGCGCCAAAGAGGCTTTTGATGTACTGGTTGTCGGCGGCGGCCCAGCCGGTTCTTCGGCCGCTATCTACGCTGCGCGTAAAGGCATCCGCACCGGCGTTGCCGCCGAGCGTTTTGGCGGCCAGGTGCTGGACACCATGTCTATCGAGAACTTTATCTCGGTACAGGAAACCGAAGGGCCGAAGTTGGCCAGCGCCCTGGAAGCTCATGTGCGTCAGTACGACGTGGACATCATGAACCTGCAGCGTGCGAGTGCCTTGATCCCGGCGAAAAGTGCTGGCGACTTGCACGAGATTCGCTTCGAAAGCGGTGCGACGCTCAAGTCCAAGACCGTAATCCTGGCCACCGGCGCCCGCTGGCGTGAAATGGGCGTGCCGGGTGAGCAGGAGTACAAGGCCAAGGGCGTGTGTTTCTGCCCACACTGCGACGGCCCGTTGTTCAAAGGCAAGCGCGTAGCGGTGATCGGCGGCGGTAACTCCGGCGTGGAAGCGGCCATCGACCTCGCCGGCATCGTCAGCCACGTGACCCTGCTTGAGTTCGACAACAAGCTGCGCGCCGATGCGGTGTTGCAACGCAAGCTGCACAGCCTGCCGAACGTTGACGTGATCACCAGCGCACTGACCAGTGAAGTCAAAGGTGATGGTCAGAAAGTCACTGGCCTTGCGTACAAGGATCGCGACAGTGGTGAATTCAAGACCATCGACCTGGAAGGCATCTTCGTGCAGATCGGTTTGCTGCCCAATACCGATTGGCTCAAAGGCACGGTGGAGCTGACGCCACGTGGCGAGATCATTGTCGATGCACGTGGCGAGACATCACTGCCCGGCGTGTTCGCGGCCGGTGACGTGACGACCGTGCCGTACAAGCAGATCGTGATTGCAGTGGGCGAGGGCGCCAAGGCTTCCCTGAGCGCGTTCGATCACCTGATCCGTACATCTGCGCCAGCGTAAAGCAGGGCCTGAATACGAAAAACCCCATGAGCGATCATGGGGTTTTTTCGTTACAGCGGCGCCGGCTGAATAATCTCAACCCAGTACCCATCCGGGTCCTTGATGAACGCCAGGCTTTTCATGCGGCCATCGTTCAGGCGCTTCTGGAAGTCGCAGCCCAGCGCTTCGAAACGTTCGCACGCGGAAACGATGTCCGGCACCGAGATGCAGATATGGCCAAAGCCACGTGGGTCGGTGTTGCCGTTGTGGTAGGCAAAGTCGGGGTCGTTTTCGGTGCCGTGGTTGTGCGTCAGCTCCAGGATGCCCGGGATCGATTTCATCCATTGGGTGCGGGCGGCGGCGTCGGCCGGGATCTGCGCCTTGTCGACCAGGGCGAGGAAATAGAGGCTGAATTCGGCTTCCGGGAAGTCGCGTTTTTCAACCAGCGAGAAACCCAGGACGCGGGTGTAGAAGTCCAGAGACTGAGTGATGTCCTTGACCCGCAGCATGGTGTGGTTGAACACGAAGTTCGTGGTGGCGGTGTCAGGTTGGGCGGTGACGCCCGGGAAAGTGTTCAGTTCGTGCAGGCTCATGGGCCCTCCAGAAAAAAATGGGGCAAACGCGGCTCCAGGTGAGAGGAGCGTTCCCTTGGCTTGCGGCTGGCATCCGTGCAGCGCAGTCATGATACGCAAGGCCCGCCTGCGGCGCCAAATGAAAAAGGCCACGCAGCTCTTGCGACAGGCGGCTGGTGGGGCTCACACTTTGCGCCTCGGACTTCTGGTATTTCTGGCAATGATCGAACTTCGTAAACCGCTGTTGAGTGCTGTGTTTTTGCTGTTGGCCAGCCAGTTCGTGCAGGCGGAGGGCCCCGAGATTCAATGGCCTGAGGGCTGGCAAGTGGAGAGTGTGCCCGACGGCGAACCCTCGACGAACCCTCGACCGGTGTCCCGCCAGCGTGCCGTCAAGCAAGACGATAACGGCAACACGGTGATGGTCATGGAGTTAACCGGTACGCCGATCGAAGCAGGGCATAAAGTTAATCTTCAAGGTGTGTTGTTGGAGATGCGTAAATCCATCCAGAAAGATTTCGCCCAAGGCGGTTATCAAAGCGTGTGCACCAAAATGCACAGTGCAACATTGAGCCGTCTTGAGGCGCTGGAAACTACCTGTGTGATTACCGAGAACGGTCGTCACGTATTGTCACAAACATTAGTGGCGGCGGTTGATAGCCAAAAGGCCTATGTTTTTTCTTACGCGGGACAAGCCCAAGCCTACGATTCGAGCAAGGGGGAAGTCAGTTCGGTGCGCGACAGTCTGAAACTTTAAGTGCGTCAGCCTGATCGATTTTGAACAGATGAAATGTTATTTAAGTTCGCTTTCGAACCCTTGAATAAAAAAGCCCCGCGTAAGCGGGGCTCTTTGTTAGTGCCGGCGATCAGCCGCGAAGCCACGAATCTACAGTGGCGGCGCCGTACTGTTCTTTCCAGGCCTTGAGGCCGCGGTGGTTACCGCCTTTGGTTTCGATCAGCTCGCCGGTATGCGGGTTGTGGTAGACCTTGACCACGCGTGCACGGCGCTGCTTGGGTGCGGTCGCAGCGGCTGCGCTGGCCTTGCCCGGGTTTGGATCGAGGATGGAAATGATGTCGCGCAGGCCTTTGCCATAGCTCTTCATCAGGGCTTGAAGCTTTTCTTCGAACTCGATTTCTTTCTTCAGGCCAGCATCGTTCTTCAGAGATTCCAGCTGGGCAAGCTGCTCTTGAAGGGCTTTTTCTGCTGCGCGAAATTCGGCAAGTCTGGACAAAATAGTTACTCCAATCGTGTATTTGGCTGATATCAACTGCAGACAAAGCTGTGAATCAAGAGCTTTAAGGCGACTCAACAAAGAAGCCTTCCTGCGAGTGCCGCACAGGCAGGAAAATTGTAGTAGTTAATTGGCTAAGAGTAAATCACGTCTTTCGTCTCACTAACATTATTTCAATATCGCTAGTGCGTGGCTATTCAACGTCGACCAGCGATTTAATGAACTCGTCAGCGGGTAATGGCCGTCCAAACAGATATCCCTGCAGGAAGTCCACGCCTTTGGCCGCCAGGTATTCACATTGCTGCACTGTTTCCACGCCTTCGGCCACGATACCCAGGTCGAGCTTGCCGGACAGTTCTATGATGCTGTCCAGAATATGGCTGGACAGTGCATCGGCACCGATCATCGCGACAAAACTCTGGTCGATCTTCAAGTAATCGACATTGAAGTGGCGCAAATAACCCAGGCTGGAGTGGCCGGTGCCGAAGTCATCAATGGCAATCATCACGCCCAGTTGATGCAGGGCATCGAACAGGCGTCGGGTGATGTCGGTGGGCTCGATCAGCTCGCGCTCGGTCAGTTCCAGCACCAACGTCACCCGGCCTGGCGGGAAAGCCGCGAGAAACGCTTGGCAATCCGCCACCAGGGCCAGGTCCTGGCAGTGGCGGGCGGTGATATTCACACCGATATGAAACCCCGGGCGCAAGCGCGACGCCTGCGGCGCCAGTTGCGCGGCGGTCTGGCGCAACAGGGCGCGGGTCATCGGTACGATCAGGCCGCAATCCTCGGCGAGCGGAATGAACAGGTCCGGTCGCACCAAGCCTTCCTTGGGATGCTGCCAGCGCATCAGCACTTCGCAGCCGGCCCATTCGCGTGTGTCACCGCGCACCACCGGTTGGAAGTACGGGATGAACTCGTGGGCGCCGAGTGCGCGTTGCAGTTCATGGCTCGGCGCAGAAACGCGTTTTTGCAGCCAATGCGCGAACATGCCCGCCAATACACCAAAGAACAGCAGCAGGCTGAACAGGGCAGGGTAGCGGTCGCGCATGAATCGCCACACTTCACCGGCGGGCATGCCGACGTCGACGCTGTAAGAATAATGCGTGGAGGCCAAATGCTGAGCGGCCACGGCAAACGCGGGTGCCGGCACGTCCTGTACTTTACCGTCAGGGCCGAGCCAATGAGGCCCGACCTGAAGGGTCAGGCCCGCGTAGCGACTGATCAGGCGCAGGGCGTTGGTCAGGTGGTAGCCGTCAATCGAGGCAAACGCGGCCTTATCGCCGTCGACCAATCGATACACCAGCAGGGCGGTATCGGGTGTCACAGGATTGCCGTTCATCAACCAAAGCGTGCCGTCGACGTAGTCTCGCGGATTGACCGACGACTCGTAATCGCTGCCGAACAATGAGCTGCAATAGATGTTTTTCTGCCATGACAAGGTGGTTGCGCGCACGAAGGGGCGCCGCGTGACCTGCTCGCGCAATGCCAATTGAGCAGCATTGTCGCAAGGCTGCCCGGCCAGCGGCAGCAGGGCCTGTGCGGCGAGGGCGGTGTTGTCGAGCATCAGGTCGAACTGGCGCACGGCTTCCACTGCGGTGCGGGCGGTACTTTGGTGCAGTGTGCGTTCGGCTTGCCAATACAGGATGGCCACGCCCAGAAAGATCGGCAGCGCCCCGCACAGGGCGCTGATCGCGTAGCGGGCGAAGGGCTTGCGAGGACCTTTGACGGTGAGCGGCATGAAGGCAGCGACCTGTGGCGAAGGGAGCTCTACCGGCAGACCGGTCAGGAATGTTTGGATGATAGATGGGCCGGCGCAAATATGCTCGTTTCGGCAAGGCGCTGTGCAATCTCGATGAACGCCAGGGTCGCCGGTGAAGACTGACGACGATCCAGTACCGCCAGGCCTATCTGCCGAGGTTCGCGCGGTGACAGCGGCCGCCGCACATAGCGCGTATCGGGCAGCAGCGGCAGCGATGCCTCGGCGACGATGCTCACCCCGTCTCCACGGCTGACCGCGTCCAGGGTGCTCAGCAATTGGGCGCAGCGGTAGCGGACCTTGGGCCGCAATTGGGCGGCGCCGAACAATCGCGATACCAGTTCCGACGAACCGGCCTGGGTCAAAATGAACGGGTCGTCACACAGGTCCTGCAGTGTCAGGGTGTCGCGCGCGGCCAAAGGATGATCAGCAGGCAACAGCGCGACCATCTGGTCTTCGAACAAGGCGAAGGTGTCGAAACGGTCCTGTTCCAGTACCACGAAGCCCACATCGATGCGGCGCTCATCCAGCCACTCCAGCACCTGCCGGTCCGGTCCTTCGTCCACATGCACTTCAATACCCGGATGCGCAGCGCGAAAGCGCTCGAGTATGCCCGGCAGCAGGCGAATGGACGCGGTTGGCCCAAACGAGCCGATCCGCAACGTGCCGCGTTTCATGCCTCGGGCATCGGCGGCCTCCTGTTGCAGTGTATTGGCCAGGCCCAGCATGGCGCGGGCGCGGCCGAGCAGTTGCTGGCCGATGTCACTCGGTACCACCAGGCTCTGATGGCGTCGGAACAACTCCACCCCCAGCTCCTGTTCCAGGGCCTTGATGGCATGCGACACCGCCGATTGGCTGACACCCAATCGGTGCGCCGCGCTGGTGAAGCCTTGCAGCTCTGCCACCAGGGAGAAGATTTCCAGTTGCGTCAGGGTCATGAGTAAAGACTCATTTTACGATGATAAGGTATTAGCTGAAGAATACGCCCATTCTCCTGTTCCTTGAGCAAATCCCATGCTTGTCACTTCAGATCGCCTGACTTACTGCAAACTCGCCGCCGTCACCATGATCTGGGGCGGCACCTTTGTCGCCGGGCGCTACCTGGCCGATCAGATCAGCCCGCTGCTGGCCGCCAGCCTGCGGTTTATCCTGGCCAGCCTGGCGCTGTTGCTGTTCATGACGGTGGCCCGTATCCGTCTGGTACGTCCGAGCGTGCCCCAGCTGTTGCAACTGATGGTGCTGGGCTTTTTCGGGATTTTTTTCTACAACCTGTGCTTCTTCTACGGGTTGCAGTACATCAACGCGTCACGGGCCTCGTTGATCGTGGCGCTGAACCCGGCGGTGATTGGCCTGGCCTCCTGGTGGCTGTTCAAGGAACGCCTGAGCCGCGCCAAGGTGTTCGGGATCGCGTTGTGCCTGGCAGGCGCCGCCACGGTGATCATCAGTCGCAACCCGCAATTGCTGGCCACCCCAGGCAGCTGGCTGGGCGATCTGTTGATTGTTGGCTGCGTGCTGGCGTGGGGTATTTATTCGTTGTGTTCGCGAGGGTTGAACGCAAGCCTGGGCCCATTGCAGACCGTGACCTGGTCGGTGTTGCTGGGCACCCTGATGTTGACGGCCGCTACGACGCTCACCGGTAGCGTCACGCTGCAAGCGCTTGCCGGCATCGGCCTGCCGCAAGTACTGAGCCTGTTGTACCTCGGGGTGCTGGGCTCGGCATTGGCCTATATCGGCTACTACGACGGGATCCGTCGTATCGGCGCGACGCGCTCCGGCGTGTTTATCGCCCTTAACCCACTGACGGCGGTGATCTGCGGCGCCTTGCTGCTGGGCGAACAGTTGACCGCGCCGATGTTGCTCGGCGGCGCGATCATTCTGCTGGGGATTTTCCTCTGTAACAAACCCCTTGCACGGGCCAGGGCAATGGGGATTTGATAAGAGTACGGACAAACATGGTTACGCTGTGTAGAATCGATTTACGCATACAAGAATATGGACTTGCGCTCACGCAAGCCTAAGCCGTCAGAGACTGATGACACCATGAAGCGACACGGCTCCCCCCTCATCTTTGGTGACTTCCTCGCCCGCAGCGTGCGAGGCTTGTCCTGCGCGCCTCCCTTACCTCTCATCCTTGCTTGCAAATAATCAATTGCTATCCACAAGAATGATGAGGGACCGGCCATGACCGACCAATACGAAAATCCAATGGGCTTGATGGGCTTTGAATTCATCGAGTTCGCATCGCCGACCCCGGGCACCCTGGAACCGATCTTCGAGATCATGGGGTTCAGCAAGGTTGCGACCCACCGTTCCAAGAACGTGCACCTGTACCGCCAGGGCGAGATCAACCTGATCCTCAACAACGAGCCCAACAGCATCGCCTCCTATTTTGCGGCCGAGCATGGCCCATCGGTGTGCGGCATGGCGTTTCGCGTCAAGGACTCGCAGCAAGCCTACAACCGTGCGCTGGAACTGGGCGCGCAACCGATCCATATCGAAACCGGCCCGATGGAATTGAACCTGCCGGCGATCAAAGGCATCGGCGGCGCGCCGCTGTACCTGATCGACCGTTTCGGCGAAGGCAGCTCGATCTATGACATAGACTTCGTCTTCCTCGACGGTGTGGATCGTAACCCGCAAGGCGCGGGCCTCAAGGTGATCGATCACCTGACTCACAACGTGTATCGCGGGCGCATGGTTTATTGGGCCAACTTCTACGAGAAGCTGTTCAACTTCCGGGAAGCGCGCTACTTCGATATCAAGGGCGAATACACCGGCCTGACCTCCAAGGCCATGAGCGCGCCGGACGGCATGATCCGTATCCCGCTCAACGAGGAATCGTCCAAGGGCGCAGGGCAGATCGAAGAGTTCCTGATGCAGTTCAACGGTGAAGGCATCCAGCACGTGGCCTTCCTCACCGACGACCTGATCAAGACCTGGGATGCGCTGAAGAAGATCGGCATGCGCTTCATGACCGCGCCGCCGGACACCTACTACGAAATGCTCGAAGGTCGCCTGCCGAACCACGGCGAGCCGGTGGATCAGCTGCAGGCGCGCGGCATCCTGTTGGACGGTTCGTCCATCGAAGGCGACAAGCGCCTGCTGCTGCAGATATTCTCGGAAACCCTGATGGGCCCGGTATTCTTCGAGTTCATCCAGCGCAAAGGCGATGATGGCTTTGGCGAGGGCAACTTCAAGGCGTTGTTCGAGTCCATCGAGCGGGACCAGGTACGTCGTGGTGTGCTGACCACCGACTAAGGCTGAAAAAAAGCCCGGCCGAGGACAACCCCGGCCGGGCTTTTTATTGTCTGGGCATCAGGCTCGCTGCTGGCGCAGCAAGTGCTTGAACCCTTCGAACACCAGCACCATCACGGCGATCCAGATCGGAATGTAGGTCAGCCATTGCCCCGGTTTGACCCCTTCACCCAGCAGCAGGGCAACGACCAGCAGCAACACCGGTTCGACGTAACTGAGCAGCCCGAACAGGCTGAACGCCAGCAAACGGCTGGCGATGATATAGCTCACCAAGGCCGAGGCACTGATCAGGCCCAGCAAGGGGATCAACGCATACAGCTTGGGGTGCGCATCCATCACTGCAAAACCTTGTTCACCGCTTTGCACAAACCACCAGGCCACCGGCAGCATCAGCGCCATATCCAGCCACAGACCGCCCAAGTGGTCGGTCTTGAGGTATTTGCGCAGGATGAAATACAGCGGGTAACCAATGATCACCACCAGCGTCGCCCAGGAAAATCCGCCGGCCTGGTACAGCTCGTTAAGCACGCCGAGGCCAGCAAAAAATACCGCGATTTTTTGCAGGTAGGAAAGCTGTTCGCCCCACACCAGGCGACCGGTCAGCACCATGGTCAGCGGCAGCAGGAAGTAACCCACCGACACATCCAGGCTGCGCCCGTTCAGCGGCGCCCACATGAACAGCCACAATTGCAGGCCAAGCAGCGTCGACGACAGCATCACACCGGCAATCCATCGAGGCTTGGCCGCCAGCACGCGCAGCAAGTCGCGCACTCGCCGCCATTCGCCGCTGACGATCATGAACACCGTCATGCAAGGCACGGTCAGCAGCATGCGCCAGCCGAAAATCTCCAGGCCGCTCAACGGCGTGAGAAGCGACGTGAAGTAATACATGACGGCAAACAACACCGAGGCCGATACCGATAACACAACACCTTTAGACACGCTGTCCTCGCGAAAGCCGATTTGAAATAAACAAAGAGAATCGAGAAGCGGATTATGGTGCTTTTAACGGCAGAGGGTGCGCCGTTTTGGGGCGGAAGACGGAAAATGACTCAAAATGGTCGGTTTACGCAGCTGGAATGTGGGAGCTGTCGACCCCCACAGGCTTCCAGATCCGCCCGAGAGGCTGCTTACGCGCGCACCGCGCGGCCCGAAACAAAGTGGCTCACATCATTGAACCCCGGCGTGGACGAATGCCCCGGCGTGACCAACGAATCGATAAACGCTTCATCCTCTGCCGTGATCTTCACATCCAGCGCACCGGTGTAGGCATCCCACTGCGCTTCGGTGCGCGGCCCGACAATCGCCGAACTCACTGCTGCGTTGTTCAGCACCCAGGCTATCGCAAACTCCACGATGCCTACGCCGCGGCCCTGGGTGTATTGCTGGATCTGCTGGGCGATGCGCAGCGACTCCACGCGCCATTCGGTTTCCAGGATGCGTTTGTCCTGGCGTGCGGCGCGGCTGCCAGGCTCGGGGGTGACATCCGGCGCATATTTGCCGCTCAGCACGCCCCTGGCCAGCGGGCTATAGGGCACCACGCCCAAGCCATAGGCCGCCGCGGCGGTGATTTGTTCCACCTCGGCCTGGCGGTTGACGATGTTGTACAGCGGCTGGCTGATCACCGGTCTGTCCACGCCCAGGCGCTCGGCCACGCGAATCACTTCAGCAATGCGCCAGCCGCGATAGTTGGACAGGCCCCAGTAGCGGATCTTGCCCTGGCGAATCAGGTCGCCAATCGCCGATACAGTCACTTCCAGTGGCGTGGCGTGGTCTTCGCGGTGCAGGTAGTAGATGTCCAGGTAGTCGGTGTCGAGACGGGTCAGGCTGGCTTCCAGCGCATTGAAGATCCGCTTGCGGCTCAGGCCGCTGCGGTTGGGCAACCCGTCCGGCGGGCCGAAACCGACCTTGGACGCCACCACCCAATCCTGGCGCTGGCGGGCAATGGCTTCGCCGACCAGTTCTTCGGAGCGGCCGCCGGTATACACGTCCGCCGTATCGATAAAATTGATGCCCTGGTCCCAGGCCTTGTCGATGATGCGCAGCGAGTCCTCGGTGTTGGTCTGTTCGCCAAACATCATGCTGCCCAGGGTCAAGGCGCTGACCTTCAAGCCGGACTGGCCCAATGTGCGGTAAATCATGCAAAGCTCCTCAATTCTGGGAAACGTGACTCGATGCAATACCAGACTCAGAGGCTCTGCAACAAGCCCTTGGGGCATTTCTTCATGGGTTGAGCAATGCCTGGCAGCGCACTTGTAGAAATCGGTGCAGCATTTTCACCCGCTCCGATACTTGCAGGCGGTGCGGGCACATCAGGTTGAACGGGGTAGGTTCGCCTTGCCAGTCAGGCAACAGTTGCACCAGGCGGCCGGCCTTGAGATCCCGGGCGATATCCAGGTGGGCCTTATACGCAATGCCGTGGCCGGCCAGGGCCCAACGCCGTACGATTTCACCGTCATCGCTCAAGTAGTCGCCCGTCACTTCGACCTCTTGCAGGTCGCTGCCCTGGCGAAAGAACCACGTACTGTTGGCGCGACCCTGGCGCATGTAGCGCAGCGTATTGTGCTGTGCCAGCTGCGCCCGGCGTGGTGGGGGTGCCATGGCGAAAGAGGTAGTCGGGGCTGGCACAGGCAATGCGCTGGTGGCCCGGCACCACCGGCAGAGCCACCAGGCTCGAATCCGGGGTACGCCGAAGCGCAGGGCGATGTCGACGGTGTCGCGGAACAGGTCGGCATTGCTGTCGTTAAGCAACAATTGCAGCCGGATATTCGGGTGTTCCTGCTTGAATTCATCCAGCCAGCCAAGCACCACATTGCGCCCGAAGTCCGAGGGCGCGGCCAGTTGCAGCAAGCCGGTCAAGCCCTGGCCTTGCTGCTTGAGCGCCTGCTCACCTTCGGACAGGGCCGCCAGCGCCACACGCACGCTGTCGAGGTAGCGCTTGCCTTCTTCGGTCAGGCGCATGCTGCGGGTGGAGCGCGCCAGCAGGCGAATATCCAATCGGGTTTCCAGGCGCTTGAGGGCGATGCTCGCCGCCGCCGGCGTCAACCCAAGGCCGCGCGCGGCAGCCGACAGACTGCCGGTGTCGGCGGTGCGCACAAAGACTTCAAGGTCGAGGATCGAGCTCATTTGTAAAAATCCTTTAAAGATCTTGTCGTTTTACCGGGATTTTTCGCCAATTACCAAGCTGGGAAGATGAACGCTCACTTTCTCATCCAGGACATTTCCCCATGACTTCTTCCCTCAGCGGTAAAACCGTCATCGTGATCGGCGGCAGCAGCGGTATTGGCGCGGCGGTGGCCAAGGCGGCCGCGGTGCGCGGCGCACAGGTGGTGCTGGCCGGGCGGCGCTTGTCGTCCAGTACCGACAACGGCGTGCGCAGCGAGCCGGTGGATGTCACCGACGTGCTATCCCTGCAACATCTGTTCGAAAAGGTCGGGCGCTTTGACCATCTGGTGTATACGTCTGGCCCTTCGGTACGTGCCAAACACTTGAGCGAGACCGACCTGGAGGAAGCCCAGGAAAATTTCAATGTGAAACTCTGGGGAGCATTGCGCGCGATCCAACTGGCCCTGCCATTTCTGGATGAGCGCGGCAGCATCAGCCTGACCTCCGGGCAACTGGGGCGTAAATTCGTCCCAGGCCAGTTCATCAAGGTCGGCATCAATGCCGCGACCGAGGCGCTGGGCAAGCAATTGGCCAAAGAGCTGGCGCCGCGTCGCGTCAACGTGATCAGCCCGGGGGTGATCGATACACCGGCGTATGCGGGGTTGGCCGAGGAGCAGCGCCTGGCAATGTTCGCCAAGGCCGGTGGTGCATTGCCGGTTGGCCGGGTCGGGCAGGCAGAGGAAGTGGCAGCGGGGTATGTACTGGCCATGGAGAATGGGTATATGACTGGCGCGGTCATCGATATCGACGGCGGCGGCCTGCTGTAAGCACGGACCAAAATGTGGGAGGGTTCTGCGCCCCTCCCACACGCACCACGTCAGGCCTTGAGGGTCCGCGTCATCCGCAACGCCAGCACACTACCGGCCACAATCACCGCTGCCAGCAGGTAAAGCGCCAGATCCGTGGACCCGGTGGCATCCTTGACGAAGCCGACGATATACGGGCTGAGGAAGCCGGCCATCTGGCCCATGGAATTGATCAGCGCCAGGCCACCGGCCGCCGCGCCTGCGCTGAGCATCGCGGTGGGCACGGGCCAGAACATCGGCAGGCCGGTGAGGGCGCCCATGGTAGCGATAGTCAGGCCGAGGATTGCCAGGGCCGGGGTGGTGGCGAAATTCACCGCAATCACCAGGCCGACGGCTCCCATCAACATCGGCACCACCAAGTGCCAGCGACGCTCCTTGCGCAAATCGGCGGAACGCCCCACCAGCAACATGAACACCGCCGCCAACAAGTAAGGGATCGCACTGAGCCAGCCGATCACCAGGTTATCGCTGAAGCCCAGGTTCTTGATGATCGACGGCAACCAGAAATTGATCGCGTACACACCGCTCTGGATACAGAAGTAGATCAGGCCAAAGGCCCAGATGGCCGGGTTCTTGAACACCTCAACCAGAGAGTCGGTGGTGGTCTTGGGTTTGTTGGCCAGGTCGGTAGCCTGGTCGGCTTCCAGCACCGCGCGCTCGTGGGGCGTGAGCCACTTGGCGTTGGCGAAGCTGTCACTGAGCAGGAAGTAGGCGAGGGCGCCGAGGATCACGGTCGGGATGCCTTGCAGCAGGAACATCCACTGCCAGCCCGCCAGGCCACCTTGGCCTGCGGCGAAGTGGTTGAGGATCCAGCCGGAAAACGGGCTGCCGAGCAAACCCGACACCGGGATCGCCGACATGAACAGCGCCATGATCCGCCCACGGCGGAACGTCGGGAACCACTGCGACAGATAAAGCACCACACCGGGGAAGAAGCCTGCCTCGGCGGCGCCGGTCAGCAGGCGCAAGGCGTAGAAATGCGTCGGGGTGGTCGCGAACAGCAGGCATGTGGACAGGGTGCCCCACACAATCATCATCAACGCAATCCAACGCCGTGGACCGAACCTGGTCAGCGCCAGGTTGCTTGGCACGCCACACAGCACGTAGCCGATAAAGAAAATCCCGGCACCCAGGCCGTACACGGTTTCGCTGAATTTCAGTGCATCGAGCATCTGCAACTTGGCAAAGCCAACGTTGACCCGGTCGAGGTAGTTGAACAGATAGCAGATGAAAATGAACGGGATCAGGCGCAGGGTAATGCGCTTGTAGATGGCGTTTTTATCGTCATCGGTGGCCAGTGTGGCAGCGGCGCTCTGGGACATGGGACTCTCTCTTTATTATGATTTTTCGCGATGCGCGGGTAACGTTGATCGCCCTATGAGTCTCGGCCACGCAACGCTGGGCTGTCTTTGTGCTCGCGCACAGGCAAGCCGGGTTTGCGCTGTGCCGATGAACAACCCTGTTTTCAGTTTTTTTTGAGGAAGTGGCCCCATGTTCGAGCTGGATCATGACCTGGCGCAGGATATCGTCGATCGGACCATGGCGATTTTGCCCTACAACGTCAACGTCATGGACAGTCAGGGGCTGATCCTGGGCAGCGGTGAAGCCGAGCGGATCAACACCCGCCATGAAGGCGCGCAACTGGTGCTCGCCAATGGCCGCGTGGTGGAAATCGACGGCCACACCGCCAGGCATCTCAAGGGGGTGCAGCCGGGCATCAACCTGCCGCTGATGCACGACCAGCGCCTGATTGGCGTACTTGGCCTCACTGGCGAGCCGGAACAGTTGCGCACGTACGCCGAACTGGTGCGCATGACCGCCGAAATGCTGGTCAGCCATCGTCATCAACAAGCCGAACAGCAATGGCGACGCCAGCGTTGTGACGACCTGCTGGCATTATTGCTGGCCGAAACCGGCGATTCACCGCGCCTGGTCGATGAGGCCCGGCAGATGGGACTCAAGCCGCAACTGGCGCGCACGCCATACCTGTTCGAACTGGGCGCCGGCCAATCGGCGCAAGCATTGAGCGCCTGGCTGGCCGCGCGTTACCCGGACAGTTGGTGCGTGAGTTCGGCGCAGTTTTCGCTGTTGTGGTGCCGACCTGCGGCCGTTCAGGTGGACAATCCCCGGCTGCTGGAAAAACTCGAAGGCCAGGGCTGGAACATCCTTCGCGTGGCCGTCGGTGGCCCGGCCGACGGGCTGGCCGGGCTGCGCCGCTGCTATCGCCGTGTCGGCGATCTGCTCGCCTACGGTCGCGACGTGCTGCCGCATTCACGCCTGCTCACGCTCAACCGTTACCGCCTGCCGGTGATGCTCTGGCGCCATCGCAACGACGATGCTCTCGATGAGCTGCTCGGCCCGTTGCGTAAAGTGTTGGCCAAGGACAGCAACGGTCAACTGCTGGCCACCCTGCGCCGTTGGTGCGAGCACGACGGCCAAAGCCAGGCCTGCGCCGATGCCTTGGGTATTCACCGCAACAGCCTGCGCTACCGCATGGAACGCATCGCCGAACTCAGCGGCGTCGATCCGCTGACCCTGGACGGCATGCTCGCGTTGTATCTCGGCGTGCAGTTGCTGCCCCAGTCTTTGTCGGAATGAACAACAAACCTCAGCCGCACTTGTGCATCGGACCGGCGTCAATTCCGGTGCCAGCTGGCAGCATGGGCGTCATAAAAACCGGAGAAAGCCCATGAAAATCATCATCGCCCCCGACTCGTTCAAGGACAGCCTGAGTGCCGAAGGCGTCGCCCGGGCCATCGCCCACGGGTTGGCCCAGGTCTGGCCGGATGCGCAGTTGATCCAGTGTCCGATGGCGGACGGTGGTGAAGGGACGGTCGATTCGGTGCTCGCCGCTTGCCACGGCGAACTGCGCCGCCAAACAGTGCACGGACCGCTGGGGACCAAGGTTGATGCGCGCTGGGGCTGGCTGGCGCACAGCCACACGGCCATCATCGAAATGGCTGAAGCCAGCGGTCTGCAACTGGTACCGCCCGGTCAGCGCAATGCCTGCACCACCAGCACCTTTGGCACCGGCGAACTGATCCGCGCGGCGCTGGATGCCGGTGCCCGCCGCATCATCCTGGCGATTGGCGGCAGCGCCACCAACGACGGCGGGGCCGGGGCGATGCTGGCGTTGGGGGTGCAATTGTTCGACGCCCAGGAGCGAGCGCTTGCCCCTGGCGGTCTGGCCTTGTCGCGCCTGGCTCGTCTAAGCCTCGAACACCTCGATCCACGCTTGGCCGAGGTGCGCTTTGAAATCGCCGCCGACGTGAATAACCCTCTGTGCGGTCCCCAGGGCGCATCGGCGATTTTCGGCCCGCAAAAAGGCGCCGCCCCTGAGCAGGTCCACCAACTTGACGCTGCCCTCGGCCACTTCGCCGACCACTGCGCTCGTGTGTTGCCCAGCGATGTACGCGACGAACCCGGCAGCGGCGCGGCGGGCGGCCTGGGCTTCGCCGCCAAAGCCTTCCTGGGGGCGCAGTTCCGTGCGGGTGTGGAGGTCGTGGCTGAGTTGGTCGGCCTTGATCAAGCCGTGCGCGGCGCCGACCTTGTGATTACCGGCGAAGGCCGCTTCGACGCCCAGACCCTGCGCGGCAAAACGCCCTTCGGTGTGGCGCGCATCGCCCGGCAACATGGCGTGCCGGTGATCGTGATCGCAGGCACCCTGGGCGATGGTTACGAGCAGATGTACGCCCATGGCGTCGACGCTGCATTCGCGTTGCCTTCCGGGCCGACCAGCCTGGAACAGGCCTGTGCTGAAGCGCCGCGCTTGCTAAGTGAGCGGGCGGCGGATATTGCGCGGGTGTGGCGGGTGGCGGCCAAGCGCTGACGCACCTGTCAGAACATGGGACAATCCGCACCTTTTCGACACGGAGAGTCCCCATGCTGCGCCCCGTACTCCTGGCCCTGCTGCTGAGCGGCACTGCCACCCTCGTTCAAGCCAAGCCCGAAACCGTACCGCTGCTGCGGGAAATCAAGGAATGGGTGATCGGTTGCGACAACCTGCGCAATTGCCATGCCCTCAGCGCGCCCAGTGGGGTCGACGAAGAGGACTACAGTTCCCTCACATTGCACATCTGGCATCAGGCCGGGGCCGAGGGCTACCTGCGCTTGCGCTTGGACCATCGTGGCGAAGCGCTGGACCTGGCCACCTTGCGATTGGACGGTCAGGCGCTGGGCCTGGAGTTGATTCGGGACCTGCACGTCGAATTGGACGATGAGGGTGGCGATCCCGAGGTGCGGTCCTACGGTGTGATCGAGGAGGCCGCGGTCCGCCGTTGGTTGCAGGCCTTGCGCGATGGCAAGCGTCTGGAGCTGCCGGGTGACAAGGACGCCCATGTGTCGTTGAGCGGGCTGAGCGCTTCGCTGCTGTTGATGGATGCGGTGCAGGGGCGGGTGGATAACGTCACCGCCCTGGCCGGCCGGGTAAAGGCGCGGCCAGTGCCGTACCGGCGCGTTTGCAGGCGCCGGCGCTGCATAAATTCCCGCTGGCACCGGCGTTGACTGCGCAGGAACAGGCCGGCCTGGTAGCGGCTGCGTTGCGCCCCATCACGCCTGAAGTTAACGGCACGGGGAGCGAGCCTGAGGCCAGCGCCGGCGCCCTGACGGCGCAGCAGGCAATGACCGTGGTGCGTTATGACTGTGCGGCGTACAACTGTGAGTACGACGTGGTCAGCCGCCAGCGCCAGGCGCCGTATGCCGAAACAACCCTGCAACTTGAGCCCTTGCCACTGGAGGACGCGGCGCTGCAAGGCTCGGTCGGGTATGACCCGGCCACGGGCACCTTGAGCTATTTCTACAAACAACGCGGGATCGGCGATTGTGGCGGCGGCGGTGCGTGGGTGTTTGACGGCAAGGCGTTCCAGCTCAGCGAATTCAAGAGGATGCCGCGTTGCACCGGGGTGGCCTACGGGGATTGGCCGTCTTTGTGGTCGACCGCTCCCGCGCCCTAGCCATCAAGCGGCGAGGGCCCCTACACTGGCCGGCCATGTGTTATTCAAAGGATGAAGCACCATGTACACGCCTGAACCCCATATCGTCATCCAGCGCTTTACCGAGGCCCATCTTGAAGGCGTCGCGGCGCTTTATAACGAACCGGCCGTCTGCCGTCAGGTGCTGCAGATGCCTTTCCAATCGGTGGAGGCGTGGCGCAAGAAACTGGTGATGGACGATGAGCGGCGCCTGCAACTGGTGGCCGTGCATGGCGGCGAGGTCATTGGTCAACTCGGCCTGCAACAGTACCTGCGCGTGCGCCAGGCCCATGTCGGTTCGTTCGGCATGGGCGTGGCCACGGCCTGGCAAGGCAAGGGGGTAGGCTCGCGCCTGTTGACGGCCGCGCTGGACGTGGCCGACAACTGGATGAACTTGCACCGTGTGGAGTTGACGGTGTACATCGACAACGAAGCGGCGCAACGCCTGTACCGTAAATTCGGGTTCGAGGTGGAAGGTGTGCTGCGTGATAGCGCCCTGCGTGACGGGGTGTTTGTCGACACCGTCAGCATGGCGCGCCTGCGCACGCGCGCTTAGTCCCGCAAGGCAAACGCCACCGCAGCCTGCGCATGCAGCTCGGTGGTGTCCAGCAGCGGCAACTCGCTGTGTTCGGGCTTGATCAACAGGCCGATTTCCGTGCAACCGAGGATAATCGCCTGAGCGCCGCGCGCGGCCAGGGATTCGATGACCCGTTGGTAAGTCCGGCGTGAAGTGTCGCTGATGACGCCGACGCACAACTCCTCATAGATGATGCGATGCACCTCCTTGCGTTCATCCGCGTCCGGTACCAACACTGTCAGGCCGTGGCCGGCCAGCCGGGACTTGAGAAAGTCCTGCTCCATGGTGAAGGCAGTGCCGAGCAAACCCACCGTCAACGTCCCGACCTCCACGGCGGCCAATGCCGCTGCGTCGGCGATATGCAGGAACGGAATCGACACTGCCGCTTCGATATGGGGCGCCAACTTATGCATGGTGTTGGTACACAGCACCACGCACTCTGCACCGCCGGCCTGCAGGCGGCGCGCGGCATCTTCAAGGATCAGCGCCGTATCATCCCAGCGTCCGGCGTGTTGGGCCTGTTCCACCGGGCCGAAGTCCACGCTGTACATCAACAGTTGCGCCGAGCGCAGCGGGCCGAGCTGCTCGCGCACGCACTGGTTGATGATGCGGTAATACTCGGCGCTGGACTCCCAGCTCATGCCGCCGATAAGGCCGATGGTACGCATGTGACGTTCCTTACAGAGGATGTGGTTTCACCTTACCCACTGGCCGGGCATTAGTCATACGCAGTTGGCGGCCAAATGACCGGTGCAGTTTTAAGCCATACGGTGCAGCGCAGCATCTGCCATGATCAAGGCTCGCAACCTGGCTGACCAAGGAATGCCGCAATGGACGATGTACAGCAACTGGGTGAGATGCTTCGCCATTACGCCGACAGCGAAGCGCATAAAAAGCAGCAATTCGACGTGCAGTCGGCCCGCTGGGCACAGAAACTCAATGAGTTGTTCGCGCAGATCGAGCAGTGGTTGGCGCCGGTAAAAACCGTTGGCTTGCTGGACGTCGAGCGTGAAGCCTACGTGGCCAGCGGCCCGAGTGTGCCGGTGGAAACATCGACGTTCAAGACCGAGAAACTGACCGTGCACATTACCGGCAAAACCGTGGAATTTGTGCCCGATGTGATGGGGGCGGGCGGGCTGATTTGCGTGGCCGTGATGGGGCTGACGGCGGCTCGGCACGGCAGCGTGTCGCTGGTGTTGCCGGCAGATAAAAACGACTGGCAGTGGAAAAAAACCAATGGCCTGAAAGACCCGGACACGTTCGGCTTCGATGCGAACTTCCTGGCGTCGCAGTTGCAGAGCCTGATCCCCCGCGAACGCGGCTGAAGCGTTTATTCAAGCGCAGGCCTATCAAAAGTCCTGCGTCAGGTAAGGTGTAATTCCCAGGATTGTCTATACCTAGATCTCATTCTAACGATGATGACCGCCAGGGAGTTCAATGATGAAGCCAAGGCTAATGATCAGCACGCTGTGCATTGCTTCAATCGGCATGGCGGGCTGCGCCAGCAAGATCACGCCACCGGATGAATATTCAGGATTTCTGTCCGACTACAGCCAATTGAAGGAAGCCAAGTCGCCGTCGGGCGCTGCAGTGATGCGCTGGGTCGATCCGAAACTGGACCTGAGCCGTTACACCGCGGTGTATATCGAACCCACTCAGTTCTATCCCAAGCCCCAGGCCACGGCGAAAATTCCGGACACTACCCTCAACGGCATCAACCGCTATTTCAACCAGGCGCTCCAGCGTGAACTGGCCAAGTCATTGCCCTTGGCCAACGGTCCTGGCCCTGGCGTGATCGTGGTCCGTGCGGCAATCACCGCGGTCAGCAGCAAGACCGAAGGCCTCAAGCCTTATGAGTTCGTTCCAGTGGCGTTAGTCGCGGCTGCGGTGAGTACCGGCGCGGGTATTCGTGACCAGGAAACTACGTTGGGCACCGAGGCGCAGTTCCTCGATGGCGCCAACGGCAAGGTCCTTGCGCAGGTGGTACGCAAAGGCACCGGCAAGCCGCTGGCCAACGACTCGCAGGTGATGAAGGCCGACGACATGAAAAGCGTGATTGATGGCTGGGCGTCCGACCTGCATCAGTCCTATCTGAAGCTCAAGAAACACTAGAACGCATTGCGCGCAGGGCGGTTGTAGTAGCTTAGAAGGGCGTCGTAGCGACGGGTGACGAGGTAGTAATCCTCACTCAGTTGCTGCGGCGTGGCGCGTTCGAGCCAGTCTTGTCGAAGGGTGGTCAACGCCGCGAGGTAAGCCTGCGCCGCCGGAGTCATCGTATACCAGAGGTTCCAGGCTTCCTCATCCCGATTGCTGCTGGGATGCAGGCGTTTGTAGGCATTGCCATCGTCCGCCGCCTTCTGCACGGCTTCGGTCAGGACGGCGACGGTCTGCGGTGTCAGGCTGGCGTCGCGCATATCGTGTTCGATCCTGTCCACGGCCTGACGCGCCACGATCATGTAATTGAGCACGTGCCAATGAAGGTCACGGCCAAAACGTGCCTCGATACGCGCCAACTGTGCGGGGCGCACGTTCAGGTCTTCACGTTCCAGCTGGTCGCGCAGTTCGGTGGACACCGCCAGGTAGGCTTCACCTTTGTCGGCCAGTTGTGCGAGCAGTTGTTTATTCATGGCCTCGGCCACCATCTGCTGAGCGCCCTGAGGCAGGCCTGCTGGCGGCGTTGGCGTGATCATGTCCGCCAGCGAGGTGAATTTCTGCAGCTTGTAGGCATAGACGCTGGCCAGGCCGATCAAGCGGCTGCCGGGTTGCTGGCGCTCCAGTTTCAGGGTGTACAAGGACGAACACACCGACGCTTGGATAATGCGCGGTTCCGGCTCGTTTCTGTCGCCTAAGTTTTCGTGGTCGGGCGCAGGCGGCGATGAGGTGTGCAGGCGGTAGTACGCCAAACGGGTGTCCCGATCAACACGGTTCACGCAATCAATGATGGGCGCCAGCGCGCTGGCCGTTGCGGTGGCTGGACTGTCACGTTGGTCCAACCACAATTGCGCGTATTGCAAGGGTTTGGTCGCGCCGGCGGCACCGAGCAGCCCAAGGCCCAGCACCAGGCCGATGGGTAACAGCCATTTCGGATTCATCGCTTGGCCTCCTGGCCGTACCACTGTGCCTGGGTGGCGGGCGCCTGGCATTCGGTCGCACTGCGTGGCATGCGGCTGCACAGGCGCTCGGTCCACTGTTGCAGGCCCTGGTTGCGAGTGACCCGGTGGCTGTCGTCGAGTATCTTCAAGGCGGCGTACAGCGCGACCGCGCTGATCAAGCACAGCGCGGTGCCCAGTACGGCCCAGCGTGGATGCCGGGCGGTCCAGGGCGTATGGCTGTTCATAAACGGCCGCTTGATCCCGCCCGCCAGCGCCAGCGCCACCACCAGGGTCAAGCTGGCAAACGGACCGAACACATAACTCAGCGCACCCGCCAGAACGACCCCCGGTACCAGATCGCGTATCGGCAGCAACGGTAAGTGGGTCGGGCTGATCCAGCGCGGCAACCGCTGGCTGAGCTGCTCATCCAGCACACGATAATGATGAGCCAACGGCCGCCAGCCCTGCCAGGCTGCGCCGGCGCAGATCACGGCACCTATCGACCAGAGAACACCCTGGCCCAGGGTTGGAATGACCATGCCCGCCAGGGGTTCAACCTGCACCAGCGCGCCCACCAGACAACTGAGCACCAGCGCGACGATCCACGGCCAGGTGTCCATGGCGCTGTCCCAGCCCTGCCAGAAATACACCGTGCCGCCGGGCATCGCTTCGGCGACGCTGACGTGATCGGCGTAGATATCGGCGCTGAGTTGTTGGCAGGCCTTCCAGTCCTGCTCGTCGAAGCGCTGCGCGAAGGCACGGCGCTGGCCCAGGCTCATTGGTGCAAACAGTAAACGCGCGGCGCGCTGTTCCGGGCTGTAGGGCGGTTCGGCTGCCAATGCACGTTGGCGTGCGAGAAAGGCCGGCCCTTGCTGGCGTTTCAACAAGAGCGCCCAATCGCCGGCCGGGCAACCGTGGTCCGCGCCGCCGTGCCAGTGCTGCCCGGCACACACCGCTCCGAACACGCTGCTTGACCAGTAATGATGATTGGCAAGCAACCTGGCCAACCATTCATTGAACCACTCGGCATGGGGATGATTATTCACCCAGGGATGCTCATGCCGTGCGGCATAGGCCGCCAGGAACGCGGCGTCGTCTTTCTGCCCAAGGGCCTCATACAGCGGTCGCTGTAATTCGGCGCGGTGCTGGCGCTCCAGGGTGTCGATCAGCGCGCTGGGCAATTCGAGCCGTTGCCAAGCGGTCAGCCAGTTGAATGTCTCAAAGGCCCACCGCGTGTCCTCGGCACTCAGGTCGCCGTCGATGCAGCGCTGCAACAGGTGGATTTCCAAAAACAGCGCGGTGCCGTTGACCATTGCCGCGTCGTATTGCTGCGCCAGGGTTTCGCCGAGGTCCTCGACGAGCACGTCCTCCTCGGGCTCCTGCGGGTTCTGGCTCCACTCCAACGCGGCCTCATAAGCTTCGCGCAGGCGCTGGAAGCCCTCCGGGTCTTCGTCCGGGCGCGTCTTTTTCAACAAGGCCGCGTACTGGCGCTTGATCGTGCGGCTATCGGCATCCGGCGCCAGGCCGAGGATATTCCAGCAATTCATGTGCGATGCAGCTCCCTGACAACGGCCTGGCGTGTAGCGTTATTTAAGGGGTGTCAACGGTGGCAGTTTCCACTGCCCGTTGCCGGCTTCAGGCTTGGGCAGGTAGATGCGCAGTACCGCGTAAAACGGGGCGGGCGGGGCGGGCAGCCAGTTGGCCTGTTCCGCCTTGGGTGGCTCGTGGTGTTGCAGGGCCAGGGTCAGGCCGCCATCGGCATCGCGCTTCAAGCCCGCCAGCATGCGCGAATTGATCGTGTAGCGCTTTTTGTGATTGGGCACCAGTTGCTTGGTCTTGGCGTCGTACAAGGTCAATGACCAGAACGCATCGGCGGGCGGCAGTTGGTCCTTGTCAAAGTGCACGGTGTAGCTATGACGGGCACCGTTGGCCGGTTTGCCTTCACTGTCGTCACGGTAGGTGAACGAGACGGCTTCGTCGGGCGAATTGCCGAAAATCCCCAAGTCGGCGCCGGCGTAGCGGTACAGGTAATTGTTTTGCAGACGGTCGCGGCTGCCGTACAGGTCGCTGCGGGCGACCTGATGGGTGTCGATCTTGTCTTTCTTGAATGCGGCGAATTCGGCTCGCGCATCGGAAATACCGTCCTCCAGCGCTTTGCGTTGCTCGGCCGTCAACTGGTTGAGCTTGAACGGAGCGCCAGGGGCGATGCCGATCTTGGCAAAGTCTGCCAGCAGCGCTTTTTCACTGTCCTGGGGGGCGGCGAACGCCAGCATGAAGTTCAGGTAGCGAAACAGCTGGGGGCCTTCGGTCATGGTCGCCATGGGCTTGGGCCATTCGACCTTGGGTGCCTTGGCCGGCGCGGCCTGCTTCACGTAGCTGCTCAGCGGCTGCACCTTATAGCCGTTCTGGATCTTATTGACCTTGCTCAGGTCTTTCTCGTCAAACAACTGCGTGCGGTACAGGGCATAGGCGATGTTGCTCTCGCTGTAGACCACGCGGTCCACGTCGACCGGCTGCTGGCCCTTCCAGTCGGGGCCGGCGATCATGTAGTGCCCGCCATTGTTACCGGTGCTGCGGGTGCCCAGGTAGGCGATGTTCTGCGTATACAGGTCGACCAACTGCACCGAGTAGTAACGCTCGTCTTCGATCTTGGGCAGCGTCAGCACCAGCGGCTCGCTGCGCAGGTCCATCCACACGAAGGAGTAGGGCGTATCGAGGTTCGGCGTCGCTACGCCGACGTCCTTGGGCGTCAACACCGGGGACGAATGGCCAATGTGGTTGAACGGCGCCTTGAAATGAGCACCGCCTTTATCGACGGCCTGGGTGTAGAGCGTTTTGTACATCTCCACCACCGGATAGCCGTACAGGTAGGCTTGCTTGGCAATGGCCCGGGCTTCGCTCGGAGTTGCCGTGAAGTCGGCCCAGGCGCCGGTGCTCATGAGGATCGAGAGACTCGCCAGCAGCAGGCGCGTGGGTTTTGCAATCATGTTGTTGCATCCTTCGTGAGTGCTTTTTGAAGAAATAGGTTGAGTGGCGTGGCAAAGCGCTGAGTTTCCGGTTTTATTCGCCGCAGGTCACGTAAATCTCTGCGTGCCGGACACAAAAATGCCGCCTCGGGAGGCGGCACTGGACACGCCCCCATCAGTTATTGGGAAGCATCGACTTGACCTTGTCGCGCAACTGATCGATGGAAAACGGCTTGGCAATCACCTGCATGCCCGCCGGCACGTCGATGTTTTCGGCATAGCCACTGGCAAACAGGATCGGCAGGGCTGGGCGCAGTTCACGGACTTTCGTTGCCAGTTGTTTGCCGTCCATGTCCGGCAGCCCCACGTCGGTCATCATCAGATCAATCGACTGAGCGTTCTGCACCACTTTCAGCGCCTCCTCGGCGTCTGCAGCCTCGAGCACCGTGTACTCCAACTCTTCGAGGACATCGACGATCAGCATGCGCACGATAGCGTCGTCTTCGACTACAAGAATGGTGGAGGGTGACGCAGACATAGTAAAAATTCCCGAAAAATGAAGGAGCAGGTCGTTCGCAGTTGAATGACCATCCTCTAATGAGTCGCGTCAAACTCGGCAAGTTCCCGATGCAGGGCGGATATTGTGCAGACAATAGGGGCTGATGTCTTGTTGCACCGTGATATCACGGTTCCCGGGCCGATTGCCGGTCGACCCGCAGACTCGGGGGATGCGACAGCCGTGGAAAACCGACTGTCACGCCTGCACGAACTTACAAAGGGACATTGAACAATTCGTCCACATTCCGCAGGCTCGGGGGCAATGTATAGGTCATGCCGTTGAGATGTATAGGGTCGAATACCGAAAAACGGTACTCGGGTATGTCCGAGCTACCAAAGTGTTCCAGCAGATTTTTGGTGCGGCCACTTTTTAGCGTGCTTTTCAGCTCAGCGCGTCTCTTATCTGTGCCTGCGTGGTAAAGGTCGCTTTTGCGAAGTTGGGGTCGTAATAGAACCATTCCTTTGGGTGGAGAATGCGGGCGCCCAAGTTCCGATTAGCCTTACAGGCAATGTAAGAAGCTAAGTCGATACACCCTGGAAAAAAAACCTGAACGGTGCGTTCCAGATGCAATGAAGTGCACTCTTGCACCTGTCACCGTCAGAAAAATAGCGTTCAGGCGCACGTTTGGGGCAAACTCCCGGTTTTTCCGCACTTGGCCAAGGCATGCCCATGACTCCCGCGTCGACAGTCGATGAAAAAAGCTTTCGTACCCTCCTGAGCCGAAACGTGGCATTGCCCCTGGGTGTGGGGGTGCTCAGCGCCGTGTTTTTCGTCTGCCTGATCACCTATCTGTTGGCGGGTATCCAGTGGGTCGAGCACACCGACCGGGTCATCAATAACCTCAACGAAACGTCAAAGCTGACGGTGGACCAGGAAACCGGCATGCGCGGCTTCCTGATTACCGGCGATGAGCATTTCCTGGACCCGTATGAAGTGGCCAAGCCGCGCATCATTGCCGACCTGCGCAATTTGCAGGAACTGGTGGCGGATAACCCGCAGCAGGTTGATCGCCTCAAGCGCCTGGAGGCCCTGCAGCTGGAGTGGAACAACTACGCCCAGTCGATGATTGATATGCAGCGCGAGAGCGGCGACTACCGGGGCGCGGTCAAGGCCGGGCGGGGCAAGCGGCTGACCGATGAAATTCGTAAGGAATACGACGATGCGATCGCGATGGAGCAGCAGTTTCGAATTGCGCGCAACCAGGATGTCACCCGCACGACGGTCATCAGCGTCACCCTGTACCTGCTGTTCGTACTCGGCTTGAGCGGCTTCCTGGCCTACATCGGCAGAAAAAATCTTGTAGCACTTTCAGAGAGTTATAGCGCAAACCTCGCGTCACAACAGAAGATAGCGCGGCGCCTGGAACAGCAAGCCTGGCTGCGCAACGGCCAGACCGAACTGGCCGAACAGGTGCTGGGCCAGCTCACCCTGAACATGCTTGGGCGCAACATCCTGCAGTTTTTTGCCCAGTACATGGGCTCGGCGGTGGCGGCGCTGTACGTGCGTGAAGAGCACGGCGGCCTCAAGCGCGTGGCCACTTACGGTTTCTCCCGCGATCAGGAACAGCTGGAACAGGCGATCTACAGCGACGAGGGCATCGTCGGCCAAGCCGCGCAGCTCGATCGTCTGATTCGCCTGGACGATGTGCCGGTGGATTATTTCAAGGTCAGCTCGGGCCTGGGCGAGGGCACACCCCGCAGCGTGCTGGTGGTGCCGACCAGTGATGACGATCGCGTCAACGGGGTGATCGAGCTCGGTTTCCTGCGACCGCTGCAAGAGCGTGACGTCGAACTGCTGGAACTGATCGCCGGCAATATCGGCACCTCCATCGAGGCCGCGCGCTATCGCCAGCGTCTGCAGGAGGTGCTGGCCGAGACCCAGCAGCTCAACGAAGAGCTGCAAGTGCAGCAGGAAGAGCTCAAGACCGCCAACGAAGAGCTCGAAGAGCAGTCACGCATCCTCAAGGAGTCCCAGGCCCACCTGGAAACCCAGCAGGCGGAGCTTGAGCAGACCAACGAGCAATTGGCCGAGCAAACCCAAACCCTGGCCGAGCAGCGCGACGCCATGGACCGCAAGAACGGCGAACTCAACCAGGCCCAGCAGGAGCTGGAAGACCGCGCCGAAGAGTTACAGCGCTCCAGCAAGTACAAGTCCGAATTCCTCGCCAACATGTCCCACGAGCTGCGCACGCCGCTTAACAGCTCGCTGATCCTGGCCAAGCTACTCGCCGAAAATCCCCAGGAAAACCTCAGCGCCGAACAGGTCAAGTTCGCCGAGTCGATCTATTCGGCCGGCAATGACCTGCTCAACCTGATCAACGACATCCTGGATATCTCCAAGGTCGAAGCCGGCAAACTGGAAGTGCGTCCGGACAACTCCAGCGTGGCCCGTCTGGTCGATGGTTTGCGCGGCATGTTCGAGCCCCTGGCGGCCGACCGTAAGCTGGGCTTTCAGGTGCAGGTGCAGCCCGACGCACCCGCGATGCTGTTTACCGATCGCCAGCGCCTGGAGCAGATCCTCAAGAACCTGCTGTCCAACGCGATCAAGTTTACCGAGCAGGGCGAGGTCAGCCTGTCGGTGTCCCGCGCGCCGGGGGAGGGCATCGCCTTCAGCGTGCGCGACTCGGGTATCGGTATTGCGCCGGACCAGCAGCAAAGCATCTTCGAAGCCTTCCGCCAGGCCGACGGCACCACCAACCGGCGGTATGGTGGCACCGGGCTGGGCCTGTCGATTTCCCGTGACCTGGCCGCCTTGCTCGGCGGGTACATCAGCGTGACCAGCGCGCCGGGCGAGGGCAGTAACTTTACCCTGGTCCTGCCGGAACAGTATGTGGAGCGCGAAGAAGACGCCGCGCCGATCGAGCCGCCGCGCCAGGTGGTGACGGCCCCCGCGCCTGCGCCGGTAAAGGTTTCACCGTTGCCGGTCGTCGAGGTCAGCCAGATCCCGCGCTTTGCCGACGACCGTGACAAGGCCCCGTTCACCACCCGTTGCATCCTGGTGGTGGAAGACGAGCCCAACTTCGCGCGCATCCTGTTCGACCTGGCCCATGAGCTGGGCTACCAGTGCCTGGTTGCCCACGGTGCGGACGAGGGCTACAGCCTGGCCGAAGAATACATACCCGACGCGATCTTGCTCGACATGCGCCTGCCGGACCATTCCGGGTTGACCGTGCTGCAACGCCTCAAGGAACACGCCAATACTCGCCACATTCCCGTGCATGTGATTTCCGTGGAAGACCGCGTCGAAGCCGCGATGCACATGGGCGCCATCGGCTATGCGGTCAAACCCACCACCCGTGAAGAGCTCAAGGACGTATTTGCGCGCCTGGAGGCCAAGCTGACCCAGAAGGTCAAGCGCGTGCTGCTGGTGGAAGACGATGACTTGCAACGCGACAGCATTGCCCGCCTGATCGGCGACGATGACATCGAGATCACCGCCGTCGGCTTCGCCCAGGAAGCCCTCGACCTGCTGCGCAACAACGTCTATGACTGCATGATCATCGACCTCAAGCTGCCGGACATGCTCGGCAACGAGCTGCTCAAGCGCATGGCCACCGAAGACATCTGTTCGTTCCCGCCGGTGATCGTCTACACCGGCCGCAACCTGACACGCGACGAAGAGACCGAGCTGCGCAAGTATTCGCGCTCGATCATCATCAAGGGCGCGCTCGCCGGAGCGCCTGCTGGACGAGGTCACACTCTTTCTGCACAAAGTCGAATCCACGCTGTCCCATGAGCGCCAGAAGATGCTCAAGACCGCCCGCAGCCGCGACAAGGTCTTCGAGGGGCGCAAGATCCTGCTGGTGGACGACGATGTGCGTAACATCTTTGCGCTGACCAGTGCCCTGGAGCACAAGGGCGCCGTGGTGGCGATCGGGCGCAACGGCCGTGAAGCCATCGAGCGGCTCAATGAGATCGACGATATCGACCTGGTGCTGATGGACGTGATGATGCCGGAGATGGACGGTTACGAGGCCACAGCCTTGATCCGCCAGGACCCGCGCTGGAAAAAACTGCCGATCATCGCGGTGACCGCCAAGGCCATGAAGGATGACCAGGAGCGCTGCCTCGCGGCCGGTTCCAATGATTACCTGGCCAAGCCGATCGATCTGGACCGTCTGTTCTCATTGATCCGCGTATGGCTACCGAAGATGGAACGCATTTAAGTGGAGCGAAGTTTTTTGGAAAAAAGCAGCGATATTGAGCTGCGCCTGCTGATCGAGGCGATTTACCTCAAGTACAGCTATGACTTTCGCGACTATTCCGGTGCGTCGGTCAAGCGCCGCGTGGCCCACGCCTTGCGCCAGTTTGATTGCGCGACCATTTCGGCGCTGCAGGAGCGCGTGCTGCACGATCCGGCGGCGTTCATGCAACTGCTGCAATTTCTGACGATTCCGGTCAGCGAGATGTTTCGCGACCCGTCGCACTTTCTGGCGATCCGCCAAGAGGTGGTCCCCCTGCTCAAGACGTACCCGTCGATCAAGATCTGGATCGCCGGCTGCAGCACGGGAGAGGAGGTGTACTCCATGGCGATCCTGCTGCGTGAAGAGGGGTTGCTGGAGCGTACAATCATCTACGCCACGGACATCAACCCGGCGTCCCTGGACAAAGCCAAGCAGGGGATTTTCTCCCTGGAGAACGTACGGGCCTACACCGCCAACTACCAGCAGGCCGGCGGGCAACGTTCATTTGCCGACTACTACACCGCGGCCTACGATTACGCGATCTTCGACAAGACGCTGCGCGAAAACGTCACCTTCGCCGACCACAGCCTGGCGACCGACAGCGTATTTTCCGAAACACAATTAATTTCATGCCGTAACGTACTGATCTATTTCAATAAAAAGTTGCAGGACAGGGCGTTTGGGTTGTTTCATGAGTCGCTGTGTCATCGCGGCTTCCTGGTGTTGGGCAGTAAGGAGACCCTGGACTTTTCTGCCTACAGCAAACAATTCGACCCCTTGGTCAAGCAGGAACGGATCTACCGAAAATCATGAACGACGTCGCAGCCAGCAGCCCGGTTCGCGGGATTGAAGCCATCGTCGTCGGCGCCTCCGCCGGCGGTGTAGAGGCGTTGTTGAGTATTTTTGGCGAACTGCCCGCCGGTTTCGGCCTGCCGATCATTGCCGTGCTGCACCTGCCGGACGAACGCCGCAGCCAGTTGGCGCAAGTGTTTGCCCGGCGCTTGCCTATCCCGGTGAAGGAAGCGCAGGACAAAGAAGCCATCGAAGCCGGCACCTTGTATTTCGCCGGGCCCGGCTATCACTTGTCGGTGGAGCAGGACCGCAGCCTGTCCCTGAGTCAGGAAGAACGTGTGCACCACTCCCGGCCAGCCATCGATTATCTGTTCGCCTCGGCCGCCGATGCCTATGGCCCGGGTTTGCTGGCGATTCTGCTGACCGGTGCCAACCAGGACGGCGCGCATGGCATGGCCCATGTCAAGCAGTCGGGCGGTACCACCGTCGTGCAGGACCCCAGCGAAGCGCGGATTGCCGTGATGCCCCTGGCGGCCCTGGCGTTGCACACCCCTGACCATATTCTGACCTTGAGCCGCATTGCCTCATTGCTGGCTTCCCTGGAATCTTCCCCATGTTAAGTACTGTCCAGGCCAAATTACTGATCGTCGACGACCTGCCGGAAAACCTGCTGGCCCTTGAAGCGCTGATCAAGCGCGAGGACCGCCAGGTATTCAAGGCACTGAGCGCCGACGAGGCCTTGTCCCTGTTGCTGGAGCACGAATTCGCCATGGCGATCCTCGACGTGCAAATGCCCGGGATGAACGGTTTCGAGCTGGCCGAGCTGATGCGCGGCACCGAAAAAACCAAGAACATCCCGATTGTGTTCGTCAGCGCCGCCGGGCGTGAACTCAATTATGCGTTCAAGGGCTACGAAAGCGGCGCCGTGGACTTTTTGCACAAACCGCTGGATATCCACGCGGTCAAGAGCAAGGTCAACGTGTTCGTCGACCTGTACCGCCAGAGCAAGGCCATGAAGCAGCAAGTCGAGGCCCTGGAGCGCAGCCGCCGTGAGCAGGAGTTGCTGCTGACGCGCCTGCAGGCCACTCAGGCCGAGCTGGAACAGGCCGTGCGCATGCGTGACGACTTCATGTCGATCGTCGCCCATGAGGTGCGTACGCCCCTCAATGGGCTGATCCTGGAAACCCAGCTGCGCAAGATGCATCTGGCTCGGGACAACGCCGATGCGTTTACCCTGGACAAGATGCGCGCCATGGTCGACCGCGATGAACGCCAGATCCAGAGCCTGATCCGGTTGATTGAAGACATGCTGGATGTGTCACGCATCCGTACCGGCAAGCTGTCGATCCGCCCTGCGCGTTTCGACCTGGCGCTGCTGGTCGGCCGCCTGGTCGAGAACTTCGCGCCGCAGGTAGCGGCCGCCGAGTCGTCCATGCACCTGGCCGTCGACGGCCCGGTGGAGGGCAATTGGGACGAGTTCCGCATCGAGCAGGTGGTCACCAATCTGCTGACCAACGCCCTGCGCTATGGGGCCAAAAGCCCGGTGGACGTGCGGGTGTACGCCGAGCACGGCGAAGCGCGGGTCGAAGTGCGTGACCGCGGGATCGGTATCAGTGAAGAAAACCAGAAACGCATTTTCCAGCAGTTCGAGCGCGTCTCCGCCAGCCAGGTGGCAGCGGGCCTGGGCCTCGGGCTGTTTATTTCCGAGCAGATCGTTGCAGCCCACGGCGGCACCATTGAGGTCGAAAGCCGGATAGGCGAGGGCGCCCTGTTTCGGGTATGCCTGCCGCTTGAACCGTCGGCATGAGTTCAATCGTCACCTCGACGCAACCTCTGTGTGACCCCATGGTCGTACATGCAGCAATTGACCGGATAACAAAGGCTTCCCATGAGTGAAGATGCACAAGATGTCGTACTGATCGTCGAGGACGACGAATCCATTATGTTTGTGTTGGGTGAATACCTGGCAGGCCTGGGGTATCGGGTGTTGAAGGCGGTTAACGGCAAGGAGGCCTTTGAGATTCTGGCCACCAAGCCGCATTTGGACCTGATGGTGACGGACTACCGTCTGCCCGGTGGGATTTCCGGCGTACAAATCGCCGAACCGGCCTTGAAGGTACGACCGGAACTCAAAGTTATCTTCATCAGCGGCTACCCGCAGGAAATCCTCGACTGCAACAGCCCGATTACGCGCAACGCGCCGATCCTGGGCAAGCCGTTTGATCTGGATACGTTGCAAGAGCATATCCAGCGGTTGTTGGCCTGAAGGCAGGTCACAATCAGCTGTGTTTTTAGCGTCGTTCCTTCGCTTTAAAAGGAACCGTCTGACAATTCGGGCCAATAAATGGCATGACCGATAGGATGTCCCCTGAGCCACTCACTCGTTAAACCGCAGTGCGCGTGTGGATCATCTCCCTGACTTTCGCCGTCAACAGATCAAACGTAAACGGCTTGGTGATCAACTGCATCCCCGGCTCCAGGAACCCGCCACGCACGGCCGCATGTTCGGCATAACCGGTAATGAACAACACTTTCAGCCCGGGACGAATCTGCCGGCCGATTTCCGCCAATTGCCGGCCGTTCATACCGGGCAGGCCGACGTCACTGATCATCAGGTCGATACGTTGTTCGGATTCGATGATCGGCACGGCGGCGTTGGCGTCGCCGGCTTCGACATAGGCGTAGCCCAGTTCCTTGAGCACCGCGCAGACGAGCACACGCACGGCGGGGTCGTCTTCGACGATCAACACGGTTTCGCCGGCGTTGGCAAATGGCAGCAACGCCGCGTTGGTGGGCTCGACCTTGGCCATTTCGCCGATATACCGTGGCAGGAACAGGCTGACGGTGGTGCCTTTGCCGACTTCACTGTGCAGGGTGACGTGGCCGTGGGACTGGCGGGCGAACCCGTAGATCATCGACAACCCAAGGCCCGTGCCCTGGCCGATCGGCTTGGTGGTGAAAAACGGGTCGAACACACGGTTGATCACGCTCTCGGGGATGCCGCAGCCGTTGTCGCTGATGCTCAGCTCCACGTAATCGCCCGGCGCGAGGGTGCCATAGGCGGCGGTAAACACCGAGTCCAAGTGGCGGTTGGCGGTTTCCACCACCAGTTTGCCGCCGTTGGGCATTGCGTCCCGGGCATTGAGTACCAGGTTGAGCAGGGCGCTTTCCAGTTGGTTGGGGTCGGCTTCGGCGGTCCACAGGTCATCGTCGAAGCGCATCTGCAGGGTGATGCTCTCGTTGATGCTGCGTTGCAGCAAGGCGCCCATGGACATCACCAGTTCATTGATATTGACCGGTTTGGAGTCCAGCGATTGTCGACGCGAAAAGGCGAGCAGGCGGTGGGTGAGCCCGGCTGCGCGGTTGGCAGAGGTGACGCCCAGGTCGATCAGGCTGTCCAGGTCGTCCAGCTTGCCGCGTGCCACACGCCTTCGCAGCAATTCGAGGCTGCCGATGATGCCGGTGAGCATGTTGTTGAAGTCGTGGGCAATTCCGCCGGTCAATTGGCCCACGGCTTCCATTTTCTGCGACTGGCGCAGCGCTTCTTCATTGCTGCGCAGTTGCGCCGTGCGCTCCTCGACCTGCTGCTCCAGGGTTTCCAGGGTGCGTTGCAGACGCAGTTCGCTTTCGCTCAAGTCGATCAGGCGGTCACGGGCCTCGTACTGGCGACGCCGGCCGCGCAAGGCCGCACTGACCAGGCTGATCAGGGTGACGGGATGGAAGGGGCGCTCCAGGAAAGTGACGTTGCCCAACAAACCGCTCAGGTGCGACGCGCCGTTCTGTTCGTTGCCGCCGTGATGGGTCATCAGCACGATCGGCATGTCCGACCAGGCCGGTTGCTGATGCAAGTACTCCAGCAGCGGTTCCAGATCGACCCCGCGCAAGGCTTCGGCCGCGATGATCAAAAGGCCCGCGCCCTGTTCGAGCGCCTCGCACAGCATCGGCAGGCTGCTAGCGACCATGCCGCTGTAGCCGGCCTCTTTGAGCATCATCAGCGCCAGTGCGCCGTCACGTCCCAGCGGGGCCAGGATGATCGCGCGCTCGGAGAAGGCAGTCAGGTGCGGCACTATCCCTCATCCTTGAGCAGGGGCGAACCGGCGCCCATGTAGATAGGAATGCCGCGCAATACGCCCTGGAAATTGTCCAGTGGCTCGCCCACGGTCAAGCCATTGCCGCTGATGCGGTATTCGCGAATCGTCGACTCATGGGAGCCGGTGCGTTTCTTGATGATCGAAATGGCCCGACGGACTTTGCCCAGCGCCTCGAAGTAGCGCAGCAGAATCACCGTATCGGCCAGGTAGGTAATGTCGACCGGGGTCTGCATGTCGCCGACCAGCCCGTGCTGCGCGACAGTCATGAACGTCGCCGCGCCACGACGGTTGAGGTACAGCAGCAATTCGTGCATATGCAGGATCAGCGCGTTTTCCTCCGGCATGGCCGCCTGGTAACCGTTGATGCTGTCGATGATCACGGTCTTGATCCCGCCCTCGTCGACACAACGCCTTACGCGGTGGGAAAACTCGCCAGGGGACAGCTCGGCGGCGTCCACCTGTTCGATCAGCAGGTTGCCGGTGGCCTGCAGGGCCGCGAGGTCGATGCCCATGTTGCGCATGCGTTCGAACAGCAAGCCCAACTCCTCGTCGAAGATGAACAGCGCGGCCTTCTCGCCGCGTGCCACGGCGGCGGCGGCAAAGATCATCGAGATCAGCGATTTGCCGGTACCGGCCGGGCCGAGGATCAGGCTGCTGGAGCCGGTCTCGACGCCACCGCCCATCAAGGCATCCATCTCGGCGATGCCGCTGCTCAGGGTTTGGCGTCTATAACCACCGCGATGTTCGGCCGCGACCAGGCGTGGGAACACATGGATGCCGTCCTGCATGATGGTGAAGTCATGAAAACCCCCACGGTATTGCTGGCCGCGGTACTTCACGATGCGTACCCGGCGGCGTTCAGCGCCGTAGTTGGGGGTCAACTCTTCCAGGCGAATCACCCCGTGGGCCACGCTGTGCACGGTTTTGTCGAGCGACTCGGTGGTCAGGTCGTCCAGCAGCAACACCGTGGCGTCGTAACGTACGAAATAGTGCTTGATCGCCAGAATCTGCCGGCGATAACGCAGAGAGCTTTGCGCCAGCAGGCGAATTTCCGAAAGGCTGTCGATGACGACGCGGGTGGGTTTGACCCGCTCGACCACCTCGAAGATCTGCCGGGTCGCTTCACCCAGTTCCAGGTCGGAGGAGTACAACAGGCTCTGCTGATGCTCGGCATTGAGCAGGCTTTCCGGCGGTGTCAGTTCGAAGATGTGGATGTTGTCGTCCAGATTCCAGCCATGGGACTCGGCGCCTTGGCGCAGCTCCCGCTCGGTCTCGGACAGGGTGATGTACAGGCAACGTTCGCCGTTTTTTGCGCCGGCCTGCAAGAAGTGCAGTGCCACGGTGGTCTTGCCCGTACCGGGTTCACCCTCCAGCAGGAACAGGTGGCTGCGCGACAGGCCTCCGCGGAGGATGTCATCCAGGCCTTCGATACCGATGGCCGCTTTTTCGCTGAATTGCTCTGTGGATGTAGACAAGTAGTGCCCTCGAGTCACAGACAAATAGAGGTGCATGTCGCTGACGACATGCCATGTTCACTTGACCATGGCACTTTGCAGCCGTTCAACGAAAAGCTTCAATTTGTGAACCGTCAGGTTTTTTTCCAATAAGTTGCAGCGCGCCTCACAGCCCCTGTTGCAGGGCCGGATCGTCCGGGTTCTGTTGTTCCAGCTGCGCCAGCAGCACCTGCACATTTTGCAATTGGCCGCCTTCTTTCCAGTAGTTGATCAGCAGCACGCGCGCCTTGCGATTGGCCGGGTGGCGCTGCACGATTTCTTCCAGCTGACGCTGGGCTGCCTCCAGTTCCTGCTGATCATGCAGGGTGGTGGCCAGGTCGTAACGGTAATCCTGATTATCCGGTTCCAGCTCCACCGCCTTGGACAGGCCCAGCAGGGCATAAGGCCGCTCGCCGTGGTGCAGCAACCACAGGCCCAGGGCGTGTTGCAGATAAGCCGATTCCGGGTGCGCCGCCAGTTGCCGCGCCAGCAGTTGCCGCGACTCGTCGCTCTTGCCTTGTTTATCCAGCAGCTCGATCTGCGCGACCACCGCGCGCAGGTTGTCCGGTTGCAGGCGCATGGCTTGTTCCAGCGCGTGTTGCGCCTCGGGCAGCAGGGCGCTGTGGATGTAGAGGCGTGCCAGTTGAATCCAGCTTTCGGCGGTTTCGGGCTCGGCCTTGAGTGTTTTCACAAATTCATCCAACACCTGCTGCAACGGCCCGAAGTAAAGGCCCAGGGTGTCCGGCGACAGGCCGAGCAAGGCGTTGGCCGCCGCAAACCGCACAGGTTGCTCGGGATCATCCAGCACCGGGCCGAGCAACAGCGTGCGCTGGCCGGTGGGCACCAAGCCAACGATGCTGTGGATCGCGGCTTCACGTACCAGGGGGGATGTGTTGGACAGGTCCTTGTCGGCCAGTTTCAAGGCTTGCGGGCTGGGGTAGTTAGGCAGTTCGGCATGCAGGGCGGCCCGGCGTTCATCGGACAAGTCCGGGCGGCTCAGTTGTTGATACAGCACACGTGCGGCGCCAGGCTCGCCGTTACGCGCCTGCTTCAGGGCCTTGGCGTAACCATGGGCTATGGCGGGTGGTACAGCCACCGGGGTGGAGCGGGTGACGTACCAGGTGATCAGCACAATCGACAACAAGGCGCACAGGCCGACAAGGGCATAACGGCGTGACTTTGACATGCGGGTGTCCAAAAGCTCGGGCAGCGTAGGCAAAGTCGTCAGCTTCGGTCAGACCAAGGCGGGTGTCAAACACGCATGCGCTCAGTCGCTTGAACCGGCCGCAGGATCGGTACGGTCTAAGATCAATGGGTATTGGCCAAAACGGTCAGCCATGTTGAAGGCTTTGACCATTGTCGTTGCGCAACGCTGAAGCGACCATTTCGCCCATATGCTCGTTACCGGGTCCATCGAACAAGGAAACAATGATGCAGATTGAAAACAAGGTCTTTCTGGTCAGCGGCGGCGCTTCGGGCCTCGGCGCGGCCACTGCCCAGATGCTGATCGCCGCGGGCGCCAAGGTGATGTTGGTGGATCTGAACGCCGACGCGGTGGTGGCCCAGGCCAAGCAACTGGGGGATAACGCCCGCAGCGCCGTGGCCGATATCAGCCAGCAGGCCGCTGCCGAAGCCGCCGTGCAAGCCACCGTGCAAGCTTTTGGTGGCTTGCACGGGCTGGTCAACTGCGCGGGTGTGGTGCGCGGCGAGAAAATCCTCGGCAAGAACGGCCCCCATGGGCTGGAGAGTTTTGCCCAGGTGATCAACGTCAACCTGATCGGCAGTTTCAACCTGTTGCGCCTGGCGGCGGCGGCCATCGCTGAAACCGAAGCCAATGCCGATGGCGAACGTGGTGTGATCATCAACACCGCCTCGGTGGCAGCGTTCGACGGCCAGATCGGCCAGGCGGCGTATGCGGCGTCCAAAGGCGCGATCGCCAGCCTTACACTGCCCGCCGCCCGCGAGTTGGCGCGCTTTGGCATACGCGTGATGACCATCGCTCCCGGCATCTTCGAAACCCCGATGATGGCCGGCATGACGCCAGAGGTGCGCGACTCCCTGGCCGCAGGCGTGCCATTCCCGCCACGCCTGGGCAAACCGGCCGAATACGCCGCGCTGGTGCGGCACATTATTGAAAACAGCATGCTCAACGGTGAGGTGATCCGTCTCGACGGTGCCTTGCGCATGGCGGCCAAGTAAGGAGGAGTAGTCATGAACGATCCTATCGTTATCGTCAGTGCCGTGCGCACGCCCATGGGCGGCTTCCAGGGCGACCTCAAGGGCCTGACTGCCCCGCAGTTGGGTTCAGCCGCGATTCGTGCGGCGGTGGAGCGTGCCGGTATCGCCCCGGATGCGGTGGATGAAGTGCTGTTCGGCTGCGTGCTGCCCGCCGGTCTCGGCCAGGCGCCCGCCCGCCAAGCGGCATTGGGCGCCGGGTTGAACAAGTCCACGCGCTGCACCACGCTCAACAAGATGTGCGGTTCGGGCATGGAGGCGGCCATTCTGGCCCATGATTCGCTGTTGGCCGGCAGCGTCGAGGTGGTGGTCGCCGGCGGCATGGAAAGCATGTCCAACGCGCCCTACCTGCTGGACCGCGCGCGCAGCGGCTACCGCATGGGCCACGGCCGTGTACTCGACCACATGTTCCTCGATGGCCTGGAAGACGCCTACGACAAGGGCCGCCTGATGGGCACCTTCGCCGAAGACTGCGCCCTGCATAACGGTTTTACACGTGAGGCCCAGGATGCCTTTGCCATCGCCTCCCTGACCCGCGCCCAGGAAGCGATCACCCACGGCAGTTTTGCCGCCGAGATCGTTCCGGTACAGGTCACCGTGGGCAAGGAGCAGAAGACCATCCTGCATGACGAGCAGCCGCCCAAGGCCAAGCTGGACAAGATCGCCAGCCTGAAACCGGCGTTCCGCGAAGGCGGCACGGTGACGGCGGCCAACTCCAGTTCGATTTCAGACGGTGCGGCGGCCTTGCTGCTGATGCGCGAATCCGAGGCGCGCAAGCGTGGGCTCAAGCCGTTGGCTGTCATCCACGGCCATGCGGCGTTTGCCGATGAGCCGGGGCTGTTCCCGGTGGCGCCGGTGGGCGCGATTCGCAAGCTGATGAGCAAGACCGGCTGGGACCTGGCTGACGTCGACCTGTTCGAGATCAACGAAGCCTTCGCCGTGGTCAGCCTGGTGACCATGAGCAAGTTGGACATCCCCCATGCCAAGGTCAATGTGCACGGCGGTGCCTGCGCCCTGGGCCATCCGATCGGTGCCTCCGGCGCGCGCATCCTCGTGACCCTGCTCTCGGCCCTGCGCCAGCAAGGCCTCAAGCGTGGTGTTGCCGCTATCTGCATCGGCGGTGGTGAAGCCACGGCCATGGCCGTTGAATGCCTGTATTGATTAAGTAGCCCCAAGTTGCAAGCCGCAAGCTTCAAGTTAAAGCGAATGGGCCTTTACTTGCAGCTTGCAGCTCGACACTTGGAGCTTCAATAGGAACTACCATGCTGCCCAATGACGAACAGCTGCAAATCAGTGACGCGGCCCGGCAATTTGCCCAGGAACGTCTGAAACCCTTTGCCGCCGAGTGGGACCGCGAGCACCGCTTTCCCAGGGAAGCCATCGGCGAGATGGCCGAGCTGGGCTTTTTCGGCATGTTGGTGCCGGAACAGTGGGGCGGTTGCGACACCGGTTACCTGGCCTACGCCATGGCCCTGGAAGAAATCGCCGCCGGTGACGGCGCCTGCTCGACCATCATGAGCGTGCACAACTCGGTGGGGTGTGTGCCGATCCTCACGTTCGGCAACGCACAACAGAAAGCGCAATTCCTCACGCCCCTGGCCAGCGGCGCGATGCTCGGCGCCTTCGCGCTGACCGAACCCCAGGCCGGCTCCGACGCCAGCAGCCTGAAAACCCGTGCGCGCCTTGACGGCGACCACTATGTGCTCAACGGTTGCAAACAGTTCATCACCTCGGGGCAAAACGCAGGCGTGGTGATTGTGTTCGCGGTCACCGACCCGACCGCCGGCAAGCGCGGGATCAGCGCGTTTATCGTGCCTACCGATTCACCGGGCTACAGCGTGGCGCGGGTCGAGGACAAACTCGGCCAGCATGCGTCGGATACCTGCCAGATCCTGTTTGAAGACGTGAAAGTGCCGGTGGCCAACCGGTTGGGCGAGGAGGGCGAAGGCTACAGGATTGCCCTGGCCAACCTCGAAGGGGGCCGCATCGGCATCGCCTCGCAGGCGGTGGGCATGGCGCGCGCGGCCTTCGAGGCGGCACGGGATTACGCCCGTGAGCGCGAAAGTTTCGGCAAGACGCTGATCGAACACCAGGCCGTGGCGTTTCGCCTGGCCGACATGGCCACGCAAATTGCCGTGGCCCGGCAGATGGTGCATTACGCCGCGGCCCTGCGCGACAGCGGCAAGCCGGCGCTGGTGGAAGCGTCCATGGCCAAGCTGTTTGCCTCGGAAATGGCCGAGAAAGTCTGTTCGGCCGCCTTGCAAACCCTCGGTGGTTACGGTTACCTGAGCGACTTCCCGCTGGAGCGGATCTACCGCGATGTGCGGGTCTGCCAGATTTACGAAGGCACCAGCGATATCCAACGCATGGTCATTTCACGCAATCTTTAAGGAGCCGATAGATGAGTTACGAAACGATTTTGCTCGAAGTCCAGGGCCGTGTCGGGCTGATTACCCTTAATCGTCCGCAAGCCCTCAACGCCCTGAACGCGCAGTTGGTGAGCGAGTTGAACCAGGCGCTGGACGGCCTGGAAGCTGACCCGCAAATCGGTTGCATCGTGCTGACCGGCTCGAAAAAAGCGTTTGCCGCCGGTGCCGATATCAAGGAAATGGCCGAGCTGACCTACCCGCAGATCTACCTTGACGACCTGTTCAGCGACAGTGACCGCGTGGCCAACCGCCGCAAGCCGATCATTGCTGCCGTCAACGGCTTTGCCCTGGGCGGCGGCTGTGAGCTGGCGCTGATGTGCGATTTTATCCTGGCCGGTGACGGCGCCAAATTCGGCCAGCCGGAAATCAACCTCGGCGTTCTGCCGGGCATGGGCGGCACCCAGCGCCTGACCCGCGCGGTGGGCAAGGCCAAGGCCATGGAAATGTGCCTGACCGGGCGCTTTATCGATGCGGTGGAAGCGGAGCGCTGCGGGATTGTGGCGCGCATCATGCCGGCCGACGAGTTGCTGGACGAAGCGCTGAAGGTCGCCACGCTGATTGCCGGTAAATCGGTGCCGATCAGCATGATGGTCAAGGAAAGCGTGAACCGCGCGTTTGAAGTAAGCCTGTCCGAAGGCGTGCGTTTTGAACGCCGGGTGTTCCATGCGGCGTTTGCGACACAAGATCAGAAGGAAGGCATGGCGGCGTTCGTGGCCAAGCGGGCGCCGGAGTTCAAGGACAAGTAAGCGACCTTTCAAGCACTGAGATACACATGTGGGAGGGGCGTCGTCGCACCGCCC
>NZ_JAFHKI010000074.1 GCF_016937615.1 Pseudomonas lactucae
CGGCAGCCCCCGCTGAACCGACAGCCACGCCGGCTCCGGCTGCGCCAGCACCGGAACCGGCCAAGCCGGTTGCGGCCACGGACACCACCGAAGGCAAGTTCAACGAACTGCTCACCAACCCGGTTGTGCTGGGGGTCATTGGCGGTGCGGCGGGCCTGCTGGTATTGCTGCTCCTGCTCCTGTGGGCGCGCATCGCAACGCGCGCCGCGAGGAGGAGAAACACCTGCGCATGGCGCGTGCGCTGGCCGAAGAGCCGGTGTTCAGCTCGAGCATCGACCAGGACCTGCCATCGGACAGCTTCGAAGGCCTCGAAGTACCGCCGCCGAACGTCAAGCTGGCAGCCGCTCCCGTCCCTGCGCCGGTGGTCGCGCCCGCCGCGGTTGTACCGACCGTTGCGTCGGTACTGGCGCCGCTGGCCGTCGCCGTGGCCCCGGTCAACGCCAATGACGCGCTGGCGCAAGCCCAGTCCCATATCGACCGTGGTCACCTGAACCAGGCCGCCGATGTGCTGGAACAGGCGATCAAGCATGAGCCCAAGCGCAGCGACCTGCGTTTGAAACTGATGGAAGTCTACGGTCTGCAAAACGACAAGGACGGCTTTGTCACCCAGGAGCGTCAACTGGTAGCCAATGGTGAAAACCATGCGCAGGTCGAACAGCTCAAGAGTCGCTTCCCGGCCATGGCCGTATTGGCGGCAGGTGTCAGTGCGGCAGTGGCCGCCGCCGCCCTGGACGCTCAATACGTCAAGGAACTGTTGGAAGACAAGCCGGCTGCACCGGCCCCTGAGCTCGACACCGATTTTGATTTGAGCCTGGATGAACTGGAAGCGGCTTCGCCAGCCAGCCTGGACGATGAACAGACCTTTGCCGCGTTGTTGCAGGAACAGACAGACGCCAAGGCGAGCCCGGAGGAGGACCTGTCGGACTTCGATCTTGACCTGCAATTGGATGCGCCTGCCTCGGCACTATCGGATGACGACTTCCTTTCCGGGCTGGAAGAACAGATGAAGGACGTGCCGGCCGTCGAGCCGCCGACCCTCACGCCTGCGGCCCTGGACGACTTCGACTTGCCGGAAGATTTCGATCTGTCCCTGGCTGACGAGCCGGAAGCTGCCGCCAAGCCCGATGCCTTCGCGTCGGAGCTGGATGACGTCAACGCCGAGTTGGATCGCCTGTCCCAGACCCTGGAAAATCCCGCCCTTGAGCCATCCTTCACCGCTGAAGACGCGGCGTTGGGCGATGATGAGCCGGAGTTCGACTTCCTCTCCGGTACCAATGAAGTGGCCACCAAGCTGGACCTGGCCCAGGCCTATATCGATATGGGTGATGCGGATGGCGCGAAAGACATCCTGGCCGAAGTGCTGATCGAGGGCGATGAGGTACAGCGCGGCGAAGCCAAGGAAATGCTCGGCAGAATCTGACGGCTGGAGCATGCCAAATGTGGGAGGGGCTTGCTCCCATATTGGGCTGCAATCCATAACAAAAGCGCGCGCAACGCACCTGCCGCCTTATAATGGCCGCCTTTGCGCAACTCATCAGGCTCTCAATTCTTGGCAAATATAGATAACCCGGCCGCCGAAATGGCGGCCGCCGGCTTTTACCGCATCGCCCTGGGCGTGGAATACAAAGGCTCGCGCTATCGCGGCTGGCAGCGCCAGGCATCGGGCGTGCCCACGGTGCAGGAAACCCTGGAAAAGGCCCTGTCCAAGGTCGCTGATTCGCCGGTTTCGCTGATGTGCGCCGGGCGTACCGACGCCGGCGTCCACGCATGTGGCCAGGTGGTGCACTTTGATACCCAGGCCGAACGCACGATGAAGGCGTGGGTCATGGGCGCGAATATCAACTTGCCCCATGACGTCAGCGTCAGTTGGGCCAAGGTCATGCCGGCGCATTTTCATGCGCGCTTCAAGGCGATCGCCCGGCGCTACCGCTATGTGATCTACAACGATCAGATCCGCCCGGCGCACCTTAACGAAGAAATCACCTGGAACCACCGCCCGCTGGACGCCGAGCGCATGGCCGAGGCCGCGCAGCACCTGGTGGGTGTGCATGATTTCAGTGCCTTCCGTGCCGGCCAGTGCCAGGCCAAATCACCGATCAAGGAAGTCCATCACCTGCGCGTGACCCGACACGGCAAGATGATCGTGCTGGACATCCGTGCCGGCGCGTTCCTGCACCATATGGTGCGCAACATTGCCGGGGTGCTGATGACCATCGGCACCGGCGAGCGCCCGGTGGACTGGGCCAGGGAAGTGCTGGAAAGCCGCATCCGTCGCACCGGTGGCGTCACCGCGCATCCGTTCGGGCTGTATCTGGTGGATGTGGAGTACCGCGACGAGTTCGAACTGCCGGACCGTTTTATCGGGCCACACTTCCTTACCGGTTTCAGCGAACTTGGCGGCTGACGCCCGGAATAGCTTTTGTTACCATCCGGGACTTTCTCGGCCAAACCCTGAGGGTTCTACGACATGTCAGCCGTTCGCAGCAAGATTTGCGGGATTACCCGCATAGAAGACGCGCTGGCGGCAGTCGAGGCGGGGGCGGACGCCATTGGCCTGGTGTTTTATGCCAAGAGTCCGCGCGCGGTGAACGTACTGCAGGCGCGGGCGATCATCAAGGCATTGCCGCCGTTCGTCACCACGGTGGGCTTGTTCGTCAACGCCAGCCGTTGCGAACTCAACGAAACCCTGGATGCCGTAGCGCTGGACATGCTGCAGTTCCACGGCGACGAAACCCCGGATGACTGTGAAAGTTACCAGCGCCCGTACATCAAGGCGCTGCGCGTCAAGGCCGGGGATGACATCGCTGCCGCCTGTGCCGCCTATGTCGGGGCACGTGGGATTCTGCTCGACACCTACGTCGAAGGCGTACCCGGCGGTACCGGTGAAGCATTTGACTGGTCGCTGATCCCCGAGGGGCTGAATGCGCCGATCATCCTGGCCGGCGGCCTCAACCCGGCGAATGTCGCGGCGGCCATCGAACAGGTTCGTCCCTATGCCGTGGATGTCAGCGGCGGGGTGGAGCAGGGCAAGGGCATCAAGGATCACAGCAAGATTCGCGCGTTCATGCAGGCCGTGCGCAACAGCCGTGGCGGGATGTGACGGCTGGCAGTCTGCCGCCGTCCATAACTACCACTGTGTAAAACAGCCCGGTGCCGCCTGTGGGGGTGCTGGAAACGAAGTGGCAACCCTGCGCTGGCAGGTTGTCTGGAAGGCTGAGGATGCAGGCTGGAAATGGCAGGTCGAACGTCTGACCCCGTCCAGCTCGCATCATCGCCACATATGAATTTAGCTCAAGGGCATACGCGGGGCTGTGTTCAAGCCACCGGTACTGGAGAAAGAAAGCATGAGCAACTGGTTAGTAGACAAACTGATCCCTTCGATCATGCGTTCCGAGGTGAAAAAAAGCTCGGTTCCTGAAGGTCTGTGGCACAAATGCCCATCCTGCGACGCGGTGCTGTACCGTCCGGAGCTGGAAAAGACCCTGGACGTTTGCCCCAAGTGCAACCATCACATGCGTATTGGCGCCCGTGCGCGTATCGATATCTTCCTCGATGCCGACGGCCGTAACGAGCTGGGCGCTGACCTGGAACCGGTTGACCGCCTCAAGTTCCGCGACGGCAAGAAGTACAAGGACCGCCTGAGCGCTGCGCAAAAGCAGACCGGTGAGAAGGATGCGCTGATCTCGGTCAGTGGCAAGCTGCTGGGTATGCCGGTGGTGGTGTCGGCGTTCGAGTTCTCCTTCATGGGCGGTTCCATGGGAGCCATCGTCGGCGAGCGCTTTGTGCGCGCCGCCAATTACGCGTTGGAAAACCGTTGCCCGATGATCTGCTTCGCCGCCTCCGGTGGTGCGCGTATGCAGGAAGCTCTGATCTCCCTGATGCAAATGGCCAAGACCTCCGCGGTGCTGGCGCGTCTGCGCGAAGAAGGTATCCCGTTCATTTCCGTGCTGACCGACCCGGTCTATGGCGGCGTTTCCGCCAGCCTGGCGATGCTGGGTGACGTGATCGTTGGCGAGCCAAAGGCCCTGATCGGCTTTGCCGGCCCGCGCGTGATTGAGCAGACCGTGCGTGAAAAACTGCCCGAAGGCTTCCAGCGCAGCGAGTTCCTGCTGGAGCACGGTGCCATCGACCTGATCATACCGCGTGGCGAGCTGCGTCCACGCCTGGGCAACCTGCTGGCGCAAATGATGGGCCTGCCGACGCCTGTGTACGTCGCGCCTAAAATCGAGCCGATCGTTGTGCCGCCGGTGCCTGCGAACCTATGACCCAGCGTACCCTGAGCGAATGGCTCGCCTACCTTGAGCAGTTGCATCCGTCCGCCATCGACATGGGGCTGGAGCGCTCGCAACAGGTAGCGGCCCGCCTCGGGTTGGGCCGGCCGGCGCCGCGTGTGATCACGGTGACCGGCACCAACGGCAAAGGCTCTACCTGCGCCTTTGTCGCCGCGCTGCTGCAGGCCCAGGGGCTGAATGTGGGCGTGTACAGCTCGCCGCACCTGCTGCGCTACAACGAGCGGGTGCAGCTCAATGGCATCGAAGCCACCGACGAGCAGCTCTGCGAAGCCTTCGCCGCACTGGATGCGGGGCGTGGCGACATTTCCCTGACCTACTTCGAGATGGGCACCCTGGCGGCGTTCTGGCTGTTCGAACGTGCGCAGCTGGACGTGGTGGTGCTGGAGGTCGGCCTGGGCGGGCGTCTGGACACGGTCAACGTGGTGGATGCCGACCTGGCGTTGGTCACCAGTATTGGCGTGGACCACGCCGACTACCTGGGCAATACCCGTGAGTCCGTTGCCTACGAAAAAGCCGGGATTTTCCGCCAGCGCAAGCCTGCGCTGTGCGGTGACCTGGACCCGCCGCAACCCTTGCTGGACAAGGTGCGCGCGCTGGATTGCCCGTTCTTCCTGCGCGGGCGCGAATTCACGCTTGAGATTGGCGAACAGCACTGGCAGTGGCGCGGGCGTGATGCGCGTGGGCAGACAGTTGAGCTGCGCGATTTGCCGCTGCTGAACCTGCCGATGGAAAACGCCGCGCTCGCGCTGCAGGCCTATCTGTTGCTGGATCTGCCATGGAATGCCGAGCAGATTGCCGCGACCTTGCTGGCGACCCGTGTCGTGGGGCGCTTGGACCGTCGTGTATTCGAGTGGGAAGGCAAGCGCCTGAACCTGTTGCTGGATGTGGGGCACAATCCCCATGCGGCGCACTACCTGGCGCGGCGTCTGTCACGCACGCCGCCGGCCGGTCGTCGCCTGGCGGTGTTCGGGTTGCTGGCGGACAAGGACCTGGAAGGCGTGGTTGCGCCGTTGCTCGGCAGTGTCCAGACGTGGGCGGTGGCACCGCTGGATACTCCGCGCAGTCGTCCGGCGGTAGAACTGGAGGCGGTGTTGCAGAACCTTGGGGCACCCGTGACGTCGTATGCAAGCGTGATTGCCGCCCTTGAGGCGCAATGCGCGGTCGCGACGGCCGAGGACGAAATCCTGTTGTTCGGGTCATTTTATTGTGTTGCCGAGGCGCTTGAGTGGTTGGCCCGGCGCTCCACGGAGGAAGCTGCACATGGCATTACTGGATAGCGCGTACAAGCAGCGGATGGTCGGAGCCCTGGTTCTGGTGGCGCTGGCGGTGATTTTTTTGCCCATGCTGTTTTCTCGCCAGGACGAAGAGCGCCAGGTCGTTGTTGAAGCGCCGGCTGCGCCTCAGGCTCCCGCCGTGCCGCAAGTGCAGATTGAACCGGTCGTAGTGCCGGAGCCTCAGGCGTTGCCGCAGGAAGAGCCGGTACCGAGCGATGAGGAACTGGCTGCGCAACAGGCACCGTCGATGCCGGTTCAGCCAAGCGTGCCGGTGGTCAAGCCCGTGCCAGCCGTTGCCGCCAAGCCTGCCGCGCCGGCACCTGTGCCCAAGCCGGTCGCGCCGCAACCCGCCGCGCCGGGCAAGCCGGATGTCGGGCAGAGCCGCATCGACCCGAATGGCTTGCCGATCAGTTGGTCGATCCAGGTGGCCAGCCTGGGCAATCGCGAAGGGGCCGACGCGTTGCAGAAGAAGCTGCGCGCCCAGGGGTATAACGCTTACATCCGCAGTGCCGACGGCAAGAACCGCGTGTTTATCGGGCCGCTGATCGAGCGCGCCGAGGCCGACCGTCTGCGGGATTTGCTGGATCGTCAGCAGAACCTGAAAGGGTTCGTGACCCGGTTCCAGCCTGAGCGCGGCTGAGCCCACATTGATTTGTGGTGGGGTTGAAATGCGATTGGCTCGCCACAAACTACTGATTTGCTAAGCAGCCGCAATCACAGCTTACCGACAGCCCGGCGCTCTGCTAAAATGCGCCGCCTTATCTGTCCGTAGGCTCAAACGTGCCATTTACCTGGGTTGATTGGGCGATCGTCGCCATCGTCGCCATCTCCGCGTTGATCAGTCTAAGCCGCGGCTTCGTAAAAGAAGCACTGTCGTTGCTGACCTGGATCATTGCAGGAGTCGTCGCCTGGATGTTCGGTGGCTCGCTGTCGGTCTACCTGAGCGGATACATCGAGACACCTTCGGCTCGCGTGATTGCGGGCTGCGCCATCATGTTCATCGCCACGCTGCTGGTGGGAGCAATGGCCAATTATCTGATTGGCGAGTTGATACGTGTCACCGGTCTCTCCGGGACCGATCGATTTCTCGGCATGGCCTTCGGCGCCGCGCGTGGCGCGTTGCTGGTGGTCGTGGCGGTCGGGCTGTTGAGCCTGGGGCCGGTACAGCAGGATTCGTGGTGGCAGGAGTCGGTACTCGTGCCAAAATTTCTATTGGTTGCAGATTGGTCCAAGAACCTCATTCTGGGGTGGAGCAGTCAGTGGCTGGCCAGCGGAATCAGCGTACCCGCTGATCTTCCGTTCAAGGAACACCTCTTGCCGGCCAAAACGCCTCAGTAAGCTGTGTTCAGTCAAGATTCATTAAGTAGGGGTTGCGTCGCATGTGTGGCATCGTCGGTATCGTCGGTAAGTCGAACGTCAATCAGGCGCTGTATGACGCGCTAACCGTCCTCCAGCACCGCGGCCAGGACGCTGCCGGTATTGTGACCAGCCACGACGGCCGGTTATTCCTGCGCAAGGACAATGGCCTGGTGCGTGACGTGTTTCATCAGCGTCATATGCAGCGCCTGGTCGGGCACATGGGCATTGGCCATGTGCGTTACCCGACTGCCGGTAGCTCGACCTCGGCCGAAGCTCAACCGTTCTACGTCAACTCGCCTTACGGCATCACCCTGGCGCATAACGGCAACCTGACCAACGTTGAACAACTGGCCAAGGAGATTTACGAATCTGACCTGCGCCACGTCAACACCAGCTCCGACTCGGAAGTGCTGCTCAACGTGTTCGCTCATGAGCTGGCCCAGCGTGGCAAGCTGCAGCCGACCGAAGAAGACGTGTTCGCCGCCGTGATCGACGTGCACAACCGTTGTGTCGGTGGTTATGCGGTGGTGGCGATGATCACCGGTTACGGCATCGTCGGTTTCCGCGACCCGCATGGCATCCGCCCGATCGTGTTCGGCCAGCGTCACACCGACGAAGGTGTCGAGTACATGATCGCTTCCGAAAGCGTGTCCCTGGACGTGCTGGGCTTTACCCTGATCCGCGACCTCGCGCCGGGCGAAGCGGTGTACATCACCGAAGATGGCAAATTGCACACCCGTCAGTGCGCCGTGGCGCCGACACTCACCCCGTGCATCTTCGAGCACGTCTACCTGGCGCGTCCGGATTCGATCATCGACGGTGTGTCGGTATACAAGGCACGCCTGCGCATGGGTGAGAAGCTGGCCGACAAGATTCTGCGTGAGCGTCCCGAGCACGATATCGACGTGGTGATCCCGATTCCGGACACCAGCCGCACCGCCGCGCTGGAGCTGGCGAACCATCTGGGCGTCAAGTTCCGCGAAGGTTTCGTCAAGAACCGTTACATCGGTCGTACCTTCATCATGCCCGGCCAGGCAGCGCGCAAGAAGTCGGTGCGCCAGAAGCTCAACGCCATCGAACTGGAATTTCGCGGCAAGAACGTGATGCTGGTGGATGACTCCATCGTACGCGGCACCACGTGCAAGCAGATCATCCAGATGGCCCGTGAAGCTGGCGCCAAGAACGTATACTTCTGTTCCGCGGCGCCTGCCGTGCGTTACCCGAACGTGTACGGTATCGACATGCCGAGCGCCCACGAGTTGATCGCACACAACCGCACCACCCAGGACGTGGCCGACCTGATCGGTGCCGATTGGCTGATCTATCAGGATCTGCCGGACCTGATCGAAGCGGTCGGTGGTGGCAAGATCAAGATCGAGCAGTTCGACTGCGCGGTGTTCGACGGCAAATATGTGACCGGTGACGTCGACGAGGCCTACCTGAACAAGATCGAGCAGGCGCGGAACGACTCCTCGAAGATCAAGACCCAGGCGGTCAGCGCGATCATCGATCTGTACAACAACTGAGTAAATACCGGCCCTGAGGGGCCGGTTTTGTATGTTAAACAAAGCATTCAAGTAAGGAGTGGCAGCATGAGTCAGGAATGGGATGCCGGTCGGTTGGACAGCGACCTCGATGGCGTAGCTTTCGATACCCTGGCTGTGCGCGCCGGCCAGCACCGTACCCCGGAAGGTGAGCACGGCGACCCGATGTTCTTCACCTCCAGCTATGTGTTCCGCACCGCGGCCGATGCCGCTGCGCGCTTTGCCGGTGAAGTGCCGGGTAACGTTTACTCGCGTTACACCAACCCGACCGTGCGTGCGTTCGAAGAGCGTATCGCGGCCCTGGAAGGCGCCGAGCAGGCGGTGGCCACGGCGACCGGCATGGCGGCGATCCTGGCGGTGGTGATGAGCCTGTGCAGTGCCGGCGACCACGTGCTGGTGTCGCGCAGTGTGTTTGGTTCGACCATCAGCCTGTTCGAGAAGTATTTCAAGCGCTTCGGTATCGAGGTGGATTACGTGCCTCTGGCGGACCTGTCCGGCTGGGATGCGGCGATCAAGGCCAATACCCGCCTGCTGTTCGTCGAATCGCCGTCCAACCCGTTGGCCGAACTGGTGGACATCGCTGCCTTGTCCGAAGTGGCTCACGCCAAGGGCGCCATGCTGGTGGTGGATAACTGCTTCTGCACGCCGGCCTTGCAGCAGCCGCTGAAGCTGGGCGCGGACATTGTGGTGCACTCGGCTACCAAGTTCATCGACGGCCAGGGCCGTTGCATGGGCGGTGTGGTAGCGGGGCGCAGCGAGCAGATGAAGGAAGTGGTGGGCTTCTTGCGCACCGCAGGCCCGACCCTGAGCCCCTTCAACGCCTGGATCTTCCTCAAGGGCCTGGAAACCCTCGGCCTGCGCATGAAGGCCCATTGCGCCAATGCCCAGGTCCTGGCCGAGTGGCTGGAGCAGCAGGACGGTATCGAGAAGGTCCACTACGCCGGGCTCAAGAGCCATCCGCAACACGAACTGGCCCAGCGCCAGCAGCGTGGCTTCGGTGCGGTGGTGAGCTTTGAAGTGAAGGGGGGCAAGGAGGGCGCCTGGCGCTTTATCGATGCCACACGCCTGATCTCCATCACCGCCAACCTGGGCGACAGCAAAACCACGATTACCCACCCAAGCACCACCTCCCACGGCCGCCTGGCGCCGCAGGAACGTGAGGCGGCGGGTATTCGCGACAGCCTGATCCGCGTCGCGGTGGGCCTGGAAGACGTGGCTGATTTGCAGGCCGACCTGGCCCGCGGGTTGGCGGCCTTGTGATCGAGTGGTCCCTGGAAGCTGCCGCGGCGACTAACGGGCGCGTCGCACTGGTGACGGGCGCGGCACGGGGCATTGGCCTCGGCATCGCGGCGTGGTTGATCAGTGAAGGTTGGCAGGTGGTGTTGACCGACCTGGATCGCGAGCGCGGTGCCAAGGTGTCCAGGGTACTGGGCGACAACGCGTGGTTTATCAGCATGGACGTGGCGGACGAGAAACAAGTCGCCCAGGGCGTCGCTGAAGTGCTCGGGCAGTTCGGTCGCCTGGATGGGCTGGTGTGCAATGCGGCCGTGGCCGACCCGCACAACATCACTCTGGAAAGCCTCGACCTGGCGTATTGGAATCGCGTGTTGGCGGTGAACCTCAGCGGGCCCATGCTGTTGGCCAAGCACTGTGCGCCGTATCTGCGTGCTCACGGTGGGGCCATCGTCAATCTGGCATCGACCCGCGCCCGTCAATCGGAGCCGGACAGCGAGGCCTATGCGGCGAGCAAGGGCGGCCTGTTGGCCCTGACCCATGCACTGGCGATCAGTCTCGGGCCGGAGGTCCGTGTGAATGCCGTCAGCCCGGGCTGGATTGACGCGCGTGACCCGGCCGTACGACGTGCCGAGCCGCTCACCGATGCCGATCATGCCCAGCATCCCGCGGGCCGGGTCGGCACGGTCGAGGATGTGGCGGCGATGGTCGCGTGGTTGCTGTCGCGCCAGGCCGGGTTTGTCACCGGGCAGGAGTTCGTGGTGGACGGCGGCATGAGCAAGAAGATGATTTACAGCGAGTAGGGCGGTCTTGACGCCATTTTGGTTTTTTTAGAAAAACTTCAAGCAGGCTATTGACTTAGGTCCGCTACCTGCGTAAATTTCGCGGCCTCACGAAGCAAAGGGTGATTAGCTCAGCTGGGAGAGCATCTGCCTTACAAGCAGAGGGTCGGCGGTTCGATCCCGTCATCACCCACCACTTCTTGAGAGTTTTGCTCCAGGGCAAAACGCAACGTTAAAGGTTGCACCGACGCGCAGCGGTAGTTCAGTCGGTTAGAATACCGGCCTGTCACGCCGGGGGTCGCGGGTTCGAGTCCCGTCCGCTGCGCCATATTTTCCAGGTCTGATTCGTCGGGCTTGAGATTGAACAGCCAAAGCTGATCAGTCAGATGTTTAAAGACGGTTGAGGCTTTACGCGCAACTGGTCAAGCGATACGCAGCGGTAGTTCAGTCGGTTAGAATACCGGCCTGTCACGCCGGGGGTCGCGGGTTCGAGTCCCGTCCGCTGCGCCATATCTGCCTCAAGGCCCACTGAACGCCTTGAAGCACAAAGCAAGCCACTGGCTACTTTGATCCGATAGCAAAGGCCCTGGTCGAAAGACCGGGGTTTTTTGTGTCTGCGATTTGATGTTAAGTCAGGCGCGGTCAATGTGGGAGCTGGCTTGCCTGCGATAGCATCGCAGGCAAACCTTTTCACATCCTCAGAATCCCAGCTTATCCCGCAACCCGTAATACCACGCGCCCAAGGCTGCGAACGGCGTGCGCAACAGTTGCCCGCCCGGAAACGGGTAGTGCGGCAGGTCGGCAAACGCATCAAAACGCTCTGCCTGGCCTCGCAACGCCTCCGCCAGTACCTTGCCAGCCAGGTGCGTGTACGTCACGCCATGCCCGCTGCAGCCCTGTGAGTAGTAGATGTTGTCCCCCAGTCGGCCCACCTGTGGCAAGCGCGACAGGGTCAGCAGGAAATTGCCGGTCCAGGCGTAGTCGATCTTCACATCCTTGAGTTGCGGGAAGGCCTTGAGCATTTTCGGCCGGATGATCGCCTCGATATTCGCCGGATCGCGCGCGCCATACACCACGCCGCCGCCGAAAATCAGGCGCTTGTCGCTGGTGAGACGATAGTAGTCGAGCAGGTAGTTACAGTCCTCGACACAGTAGTCCTGAGGCAGCAATGTCCTGGCCAGTTCATCACCCAACGGTGCGGTGGTGATCACTTGGGTGCCGCAGGGCATCGATTTGGCCGCCAACTCCGGTACCAGGTTGCCCAGGTAGGCATTGCCGGCGACGATGATGAACTTGGCCCTGACCTTGCCTTCGGCGGTATGCACCACCGGGTTGGCGCCGCGCTCAATGCGCACCGCCGCCGATTGTTCGTAGATCGTGCCACCCAGCGATTCCACAGCCGCCGCTTCGCCCAGCGCCAGGTTGAGTGGGTGGATATGCCCGCCACTCATGTCCAGCAGGCCGCCGACATAGTTATCACAGGCTACCACTTCGCGGATGCGGCGTTCGTCCAGCAGTTCCAGTTGGGTGTGGCCGTAGCGCTCCCACAGGCGCTTCTGCGATTCCAGGTGGCCCATGTGCTTGCTGTTGAGTGCGGCGAACACGCCGCCGTCCTTCAGGTCGCATTGGATCTGGTACTTGGCGACGCGCTCACGAATGATCCTGCCGCCTTCGAAAGCCATTTGTCCCAGCAACTGCGCCTGCTGCGGGCCGACGCTGCGCTCGATCACATCGATATCGCGGCTGTAGCTATTGACGATCTGCCCGCCATTGCGGCCCGACGCACCAAAACCCACTTTGGCCGCTTCCAGAACCGTCACGCGAAACCCGTTCTCCAGCAGAAACAGCGCGCTGGACAGCCCGGTATAGCCGGCTCCAATCACGCACACATCGGTTTCAACGTCACCTTGCAGGGCCGGACGAGGCGGAACCGCGTTGGCGGACGCGGCGTAATAAGACTGGGGGTAGAGGGTGTTCGCCATCCTGGAACCTCTGTTTTATATTTTTTACGAGTGCGCTGATCCTACCTGAGTTGAAAATTGCCCGCCAGCCACCGAAAAAACACGGGTGTGCCGGGCGAAAATAAAAAATTCGCATATTCATAGGGTTAGCTGCAAAAAAGATGTTGACACCCCTCCGCAATTCCGTAGAATGCCGCCTCACAGCAGGCACGTAGCTCAGTTGGTTAGAGCACCACCTTGACATGGTGGGGGTCGTTGGTTCGAGTCCAATCGCGCCTACCAAACAAAATCCGCTCTGCTGGGCGGTCTAGAAGGGCTCACCGAAAGGTGGGCCCTTTTTTGTTGTCTGCGATTTGCAAAGCTTTCGCAAAACCCTACTCGGCGCTCACTTCCAGATTCTCGATCCCTTGGCAACCGCTTACGCGCTCGATAAGGTGAGAAAGCGATTCACCTGCCGAAATCAGGAGTAAACAAGTGTTTTCAAGGAAAAACGCGGGGTTGTGGATACTGCTTTCAGCCGTCACCACCCTCGAGGCAGCTACCGCCGCTCAACCCAAAAGCGAAGAAAAAGTCGCGGTCACCGCCATAGCCGCACTCCAGATATGCAACGAGAGAAATCCCGAGCGTGGCTTAACGCTCGAGAGGATGGTGACTGATCCCACGTTCAGCGAAGAGAGCAGGTCCGAGTACCGCCGGGTCAACGCGGACCCTTCATACAAAGACGACGTCTCGGAAATGAAATCCTTTTTGTTGCAGCCCCCACTGGCAGATGTCCTGCGTGATATTTGTGAGAATCTTAGAAAAACCAGTCCGGACGGCTATCGATAATCGACGGTCTTCGCCGTGACGCTCTGATGCGTTGATTGACCATCGGTAACGTTCCAATAACCTGAGCGCCGAGTCAATCAAGCGCCCCCATACACTTCCGGCCTGCCTGCGCCCTGGCCCGCATCCCCCACAAAATTTATTGGTCCGCAGCTACAATTTTTCTTGTTGGACACTCCCCGCCCCCAGGCAGCAAAGTTGCCGCCACTGACGCTCGACCTTCCGGGTCAACAATAAAAACCGAGCCGACTGCACGCTACTTCTTGCTGTGAACCTTTGTTCACATCCTGCTGTAACGGCGCCGCAGCGCGCACTTATAGGACCTTCCCGTCATGCAAACTGTTGTGAACTTATGGCCGTTGATCGGCGTACTTGTGATCGTGGTTGGCTTTGTCTTGCGCTTCAATCCGTTGTTGGTGGTCACCGCTGCCGCAATCGCCACCGGGCTTGCGGCGCACTTCCCGCTGGAAAAGATTCTCGCCAGCATGGGTGAGGGTTTCCTTCAGACCCGTGCCCTGCAATTGATCCTGTTGTTGCCCCTGGCCGTTATCGGCTTGCTGGAACGCCATGGCTTGCGCCTGCATGCGCAGAACTGGATCGCGCGGTTTGAGCGGGCGACGGTGGGGCGCTTGTTGATCATCTACCTGTTTGTGCGTGAATCCACCGCGGCCATGGGGTTGACCAGCCTGGGTGGGCATCCGCAGATGGTACGTCCGCTGCTGGCGCCGATGGCCGAAGGTGCGGCGGAAAAACGCTACGGCAAACTGCCGGACAAAGTGCGCCATAAAGTCTTGGCGATGTGCGCGGCGACGGACAATGTCGGGCTGTTCTTTGGTGAAGATATCTTCGTGGCCTTTGGTGCGATTGCGCTGATGCACACCTTCCTGCTGGGCTCGGGCATCGATGTGGAACCGCTGCACATCGCGGTGTGGGGAATTCCCACGGCGATCTGCGCGTTTATCATCCATGCGATTCGCTTGCATCGTTTTGACCGAAGGCTGACCCGCGAACTGACGCCGTCCGTTACCCCGATGGGAGCGGCACAATGATCATCTCTATTCAATACCTGTACTGGCTGGCCGGGGTGCTGCTGTTGATTACCGCCGGCATGATCCTGATGGACCGTACTCACCCCAAGCGTTGGTCCAGTGCAGTGTTCTGGCTGCTGTTCGCGCTGCCGTTTTTGCTGGGCGAGCGTCTGCCGTCGGTGGCCATCGGCGTGGGCGTGGTGGTGATGGCGTTGATCGCGGGCTTCGGCGGGGTAGGCCGTGGCACCCATGCCGAACTGCATGACAAAGCGTCCCGCGCCAGTGCCGGACGCTTGGGGCACAAGCTATTTATTCCGGCGTTGGCCATCCCGTTGACCACGGTGATCGGTTCGGTCTTGCTCAAGCACACCGAGATCGGCGGCGTGCCGCTGCTGGATCCGAAAAACACCACCTTCGTTTCCCTGGGTATCGGCTGCCTGATCGCCCTCGGCCTGGCTTGCTGGCTGACCCGCGACACGCCGGTGCAGGCCTTGCGCGAGTCGCGTCGCCTCACCGAAGCCCTGGGCTGGGCCATGGTGCTGCCGCAGATGCTGGCGATGCTCGGTTTGTTGTTCAATGAAGCCGGGGTCGGCACGGCCGTCGCGCACGTCACCACCACCTATGTCAACCTGGACTATAAATTGGTGGCGGTGATGGTCTATGTGTTGGGCATGGCGCTGTTCACGGTCATCATGGGCAACGGTTTTGCCGCGTTCCCGGTGATGACCGGCGGGGTCGGCGTGCCGGTGCTGGTGGGTATTTATGGCGGTAACCCGGCGGTGATGGCGGCCATCGGCATGTTCTCCGGTTACTGCGGTACGCTGATGACGCCCATGGCGGCCAACTTCAATATCGTGCCGGCGGCGTTGCTGGAATTGCCGGACAAGAACGCAGTGATCAAGGCGCAGTTGCCGACGGCGTTGATGATGCTGGTGGTCAATATCGTGCTGCTCTATCTGTTGATGTGAGGCCAGGATGCGAACCGTATTGCTGACGGGGTTCGAGCCCTTTGACCAGGACCCGGTGAACCCGTCCTGGGAGGCTGCGCGCCTGCTGGACGGCTGCATGATTGATGAAGACGTGATGATCGTGGCGCGTGAGCTGCCCTGCGCGTTCGCCACGGCAGGCGAGTGCCTGGTGCGACTGATCGATGAATGGCGCCCGGTGATGGTGATCGCCACGGGCCTGGCGCCGGGGCGCAGCGAGATTTCCATGGAGCGGGTGGCGATCAATATCAACGACGCGCGCATCCCCGATAATCTGGGCGAGCAGCCTGTCGACACGGCGGTGGTGGTTGGTGGCCCGGCGGCGTATTTTTCGACGCTGCCGATCAAGGCCATGGTCAAGGCCGTGCGTGAGGCGGGGATTGCGGCGTCGGTGTCGCAGACGGCAGGCACCTTTGTCTGTAATCAGGTGTTCTACCGTATGCAGCATGTGCTGGCCGGCACGTCGGCGCGCAGTGGTTTTATCCATGTGCCCAGCGAGGCGTTGATGGCGCTGCCAAGCCTGGTGGAGGGCCTGCGTATCGCAGTCTGTGCGGCGTGGAGTACATCAGTGGATGTGCTGGAAGTGGGCGGTCAGGTGAGTTGATTCCGCGCGTGGTGCATCAACTTGGACTAGAGTTCAACTACGCTCTCGCCTTGGATAATCGCCATGATCAAGTCTTTGAAATTCGTGTCTGTCGTGCTGTCGCTTGTGCTGTTTGCCGGGAGCGGCATGGCGCTGGCTGATCCAGGCAATGGCAAGGGACAAGGCAACAACAAGGGCAATGGCCAGGGCGGGCAGGGACATGACAAGTCCAAAGGCAAAGGCGGTTCGAGCAGCCACGGCCCCAGTGTCGACCGTGGCAGCGTGCTGAATGTGCTGGGTGGTTATCGCGACTACTGGAGCCCGGGCCCGTCTTTGCCGCCGGGTATCCAGAAGAACCTGGCACGCGGCAAGCCTCTGCCGCCGGGCATCGCGAAAAAACTGGATGGGCGTTTAGTGGGACACTTGCCTCATTACGATGGGTATGAGTGGCAGCAGGCGGGCACGGACTTGATATTGGTAGCCATCGCGTCTGGCATCATTTACGAAGTACTCAACGGCGCCTTCGATTGAATCGGCGGCTCCTCACCCTTCGCGCGCCGGGAAAAACAGCTCAAAACAGGTCACTCCGTGTTCACTGGTGACGCTGTACCGGCCGTTATGCAACTGCATGATGGTCGCCACGATGGACAGGCCCAAGCCGTTGGATTGGGCCGAACGCTCCCGTGACTCATCCACCCGATAAAACCGCTCGAACAGCCGCGCCAGGTGCTCGGCGGCAATGGTTTCACCGCTGTTGCTGACCCGCAGGTAAATGCCCTCGGCGCTTGGGGTGGCCTGTATCACCAACTCGCAACCAGGTGCGCCATACTTGATGGCATTGGCGCACAGATTAGCCAGGGCCCGGCGCAGCAGCATCGGTTCGGCCCAGATCACGCCTTCGCCCGTGGCACGAATGCTCATGCCCACATCGCTTGCCAACCCTTCAAAGTAATCCGCGATACGTTCCACTTCGTCGGCCGCGCTGAGCGCCTGGCGTTGGCGCAGGGCCGCAGCCGGGTCGGTGCGTGCCAGAAACAGCATGTTGTCGAGCATCCGCGCCAGGCGCTCGAGCTCTTCCACATTGGAGGCCAGCAGGTGCTGATACCCTTCGATGCTGCGGTCCTGTTGCAGGGCGACCTGGGTTTCGCCCAGCAGGTTATTGATCGGCGTGCGCAGTTCGTGGGCCATGTCGGTCGACACCTGGCCCAGTTGCACAAAACCCTTGGCCAAGCGCTCCAGCATGGTGTTGAACGAGTCGATCATCGGCAGCAGCTCTTTCGGCGCGCCGTGGCTGTCGAGGCGCTCGGTGAGGTTGCCGACACCGATGCCCTCGGCATGCCGGGCCAGGCGTCTTAATGGCAGCAGACCGCGGTAGACCAGCAGATAGCCCGCCAGCGCGAGAATAATCGCGGCGATACTTGCCAGGACATAAACGCTCAACCGGTAGCTGGCGAGCATGGCGGTGCGTTCGGTCATCAGGCGCCCGCTGGTGACTTGCAGGCTGCCCAGGTCGCCGGAGTCGATGGAGGCCGCCAGGGTGGAGAAGGGCACGCCATTTATACCGGGTAAATGCCGCACGTCGCTCAGCGCCAACACATGATCCTTGGGCACCGGCGTGATCGTGGGCAGATCGATGTTGGCGGGGTTCACCAACAGCAGCGGTTTCTGGCCGGGTGCGGCGATGCTCAGCACCGATTCGCGATTGCCCAGCATGTTCTGGAACAGTTCCGGCTTGGTCTTGATCAAGTCCAGCGTGTTGCTGTCGTTGAGCAGGTTGCGCAGTTGGTCCACGCGGGAGACCAGCTGCGCGTCGTCGCGGCGGATCAGCTCACGTTCCAGCTCGCGGTACAGTGCCACCCCCAGGGTCGCCAGCAGGGCAAAGGCGAGCAGCGCGAAAATCAGCGCCAGGCGCAGGGTCAGCGAATAATGGCGGCGCGGGTTCATGGCTGGGTATCGAAGCGGTAGCCGATGCCCCGCACGCTGTGTATCAGCTTGAGCTGGAACGGGTCGTCGACTTTCAGGCGCAGGCGTCGGACGGCCACGTCCACCACGTTGGTGTCGCTGTCGAAATTCATGTCCCATACCCGTGAGGCGATCAGCGAGCGCGAGAGCACCTGGTCCTGGTGGGTGGCGAACAGGTGCAACAGGGCGAACTCCTTGTTGGTCAGGGTGATGCGGGTGCCGGCGCGGGTGACGCGGCGCTTGAGCACATCGATTTGCAGGTCGGCGATGTGCAGTTGCTCTTCTTCGCGGATCGGGCCGCGACGGGTCAGGGTGCGTAGGCGCGCCACCAGTTCGGCGAAGGAGAAGGGCTTGATCAGGTAATCATCAGCCCCCAGTTCCAGGCCCTTGATGCGGTCGGCGATGTCATCGCGAGCCGTCAGGAAAAGCACCGGTGTGTCGGTTTCCTTGCGCAGACGGCGCAGTACTTCCCAGCCGTCCATCTTCGGCATCATCACATCCAGCACGATCACGTCGAACGGCGTTTCCAGCGCCTGGTGCAGGCCGTCCACACCGTCACGGGCCAGGCTTACGGAATAACCCAGTTCCTGCAGGCCATTGAGCAGGTAATTGCCGGCCTTGGGTTCGTCTTCGACAACGAGGATGTTCATGGGAAATATCCTGATTCAGTACGTGGCGCCAGTGTAGCCCGATCAATTGTCACTGGCGCAGCCGGTGCCTTGCACTTGGTAGTCCAGGACGTGCTCGTGGCCCTGGTGGTCGAGGTAGTCGAGCCGCGCCGGGACGATACCGCATTGGCCGTTGGTGTCGGTGCTCGACAGGATCTTGGCCACATCCAAGTGTACGAAAAAGCCGGTTTTGTCGTGGATGACTGTAGTGTTGTCAGCCGCAAACGCTGAGCCGGTAGCCAGCAGGGCGGCAAAGCCGAGGATAAACAGTTTCATAAAGGTCGCTCTCTTGAAGGGTTGGCTGCCAGTTGCGGCAGTGCATTCACGGTAACCAGGCGACCCGAACAGCTCACCAACGGGATGATGACAAGTTTGTAATCATTGGCTGCGCGACGCCCGCGCAGCGTTTACAAGTCATAAGGTGATCCGTAGATTGCATCGGGCCGATTATTCGTTTCAGCCCACGAGGAAGTCCCGCAGTGTCCATCCGAGGATCAGCTGTCTTTGCCCGCCCTTACCGCGCTTTCCTGTTCGATATGGACGGGACCCTGCTCAACTCCATCGCCGCCGCCGAGCGGGTGTGGAGCATCTGGGCTGAACGCCACGGGCTGGATGTGGCGGCGTTCCTGACGACCATTCATGGTGCCCGCGCGATCGATACCATCACGCGCCAAGCCTTGCCCGGCGTCGATCCAAAGGTTGAGGCACAGTGGATTACCGAGGCTGAAATCCATGATGTGCAAGGCATTGTTGCGATTCCCGGGGCCATCGAGTTCTTGAAGCGCCTGCCCGCTGACCAGTGGGCGCTGGTCACCTCTGCGCCCAGGGAGCTGGCGCTGCGTCGGCTTGAAGCGGCGGGGATCGAGGCGCCGGCGGCGCTGGTCACCGCTGAAGACGTGACCATCGGCAAGCCGGACCCCGCCTGTTATGTGTTGGGGGCCGCGCGTCTGGGGGTGCCGGTGCAGGATTGTCTGGTGTTTGAAGACGCTACGGTGGGCATTCGGGCCGGGGAGGCGGCGGGGGCGGATGTGATGGTCGTGACGTCGACGCATCTCAAGCCCCTGCTCACCGAGCATCCGTCTATTGACGGTTATGAGGGCGTGCAGGCCATGCGTGATGCCCAGGGTTTGTTGCGTTTGCAGCAGGTGACAGGCTGATACAAAAAAGCCGAACCCGTTACCGGGCCCGGCCTATTTCGCAGGTAGCAGGACCAGGCGGTGCCTGCATTCGATCACTGCGCATGCTCTGGCGTGACAGCACCATCTCCTTGAGGATCTCGTTGGCAAGCCGCGAGATCGCTTCGGCGCCTCGATAGTGCGCGCGCACGATACCGGTCACGGCGAAGTGATCGGTTTTCGGGCCGCTGAGCACTGCCGAGAGGGTGCCGTCGGTGTGCAATGTGCAGGTCACCTTGTAGCTGGGCAGGCGTGCCGCCAATTCAGCTTCGATCTGGCTTTTACTGAGGGTATCCATCGGCTTCAGTACCTCTACTGACTGTGCAAACACACTCAAGAATAGGTCCTGCTGCACAGCTGTAAATACCGGCGATCTGACAACGAGTCTTCAACCGTCTCTCAGGGATTGCCGCGCATGGCTGCGGCACAACCTGCGATGCACCAGCTTGTGGATGGGTCTGAGGCAGAACAGGAACAGATAGCCGCACAGCAGCAATGCCAAGTCCAGCCAGGCATGCGAGCGGGTCACGCCTGCGTCTTTCAATACGTGCCACAGCGCATAGTCCAGGCTCAGAACGGCGAGCCCGATCAGTAGAGTGATCATCCATGAACGTTGAAAAAAGGGTTGTGCGGTGATTGGCCTCATCGACGTGCTCCTGAACGCACACGGAGATGGCGGGATGTCCGTCAGTGGATTCGTCTGCGAGTACCGCAACAAGTTCCAGGCATGAGGCAGTTTTATCTTGCGGCGGGAGGATCTTGCGGATGAAACCAGGTCACGTAGCGCAGGGACGCAGCGTTCGAAGAGGTTTTCGCCAGCCGTTACAATGAACGAAAAGGCTGGCTACTGAGGGCGCTTCAAGGCGTCTGGTTTTTGTCCGGCGCCGTCAGGCCCGCCTGGATGCGCTGGTAAATCTCCTCACGATGCACGGCAACATCCTTGGGGGCGTTGATGCCGATTCGAACTTGCTGGCCGCTGACGCCCAGGATGGTGATCGTGATGTCATCACCGATGTTTATGCTTTCACCGACTTTTCGGGTGAGTATCAGCATGGACTTCTCCTTGATTACTTTTAAGGACACATGTTTGGACAGGGCAGGTGTCGGATGTGTGTAGCTTACTGCTAAGCGCTTCCCTGTGACTGCCTCTTTTAGGACGCATAGAGGCGACATTAATTCCCATGGCGGCATCATACAGGTCTGGGATACATCATTCGCATTGTTTAAGCCAAGGTTTATGACGGCCAGAATAGACAGCGAATGATAAAGTCGCCTCTTTAATCCTTTAAGGAGCAGGGCAGTGCGTAAAGTAGCGATGGCAATGGCGGTGTTGGCATTGGCCGGTTGTGGTGAAGGCAAACCTGTCGACGCTCCGAAGACCAAGCCTGCCACGACCGAAAGCCAGCCCCAAACCGGCGCGATTGCCGCTCGGGAGTGGGACCTGCGGGTAGGGCCGCCAGACCATAAGCTTCAGGCGATCACCGACCTGACCGCCTGGCTGCTGGAGCATGGTTTCAATTTTTACATCGTGAAGGTCGACGGCAAGGACGAAGTGTTGTTGGGCCCATTCGCAACCAGGGCCGAGGCCGAGGCCAAGCAGACGCTGCTCAACGAAAAAATGGCCCGTGCCAAGAAGAACGACACCGTGTCTGAAATCATCGAGCACAAGTCCTCGCAGTAACAGGCCCTTTGGGCGGCAGTGCCGCCCCTGTTCAACCGCAGGCTTTGAGGTTTACCGGGCCGACAAACTCATTGCCGCGCCCCATCACACAGGCCACGGTCTGGTTGCGCTGGCGCTCCCAGGGTTGCACCGGGTAGGTCTTGTTCCAGGCTTCGTACAGCTGGCGGTCCTGTTTCGACAGGCGCAACCCGTACTGCTTGCTCATGTAGAAATACGTACGCGCGATCATTCCGCGAATCGAAGGGCGCGGCATCACCTTCTTGGCCTTGAAGTCCACTTGGGTCAGGCATGAGCCGTACTGACCGGTTTGCACTGGCAGCCAGCCAAAACTGAAATTGTTGCGGTCGCCATTGACCTCGCCGATGCTCGGCACCAGGTTGTGCAAGTCGGCTTCGGCGCGCTTGAACACGTCGTCATGGCGTGTGCAGTTCTTGCGCCCGCCGTTCTGCCAGCACTGACGCTGATGGCCGATCTGCCAGGCCGGCACGATGTGTTCCCATTCGATACGTGCCGCGCGGTTGGCGTTTTTACGGGGAATGTAGCCACAGGCCTTGAGGTCCACGCGGTTGCCGGTGTATTTGCAGCCGCAATAGAACTCCGTGGATTGTGGCGCGTAGAGTTTCCAGGCGATTTTCTTGGCTTCGGTGAACGTTCGAGGCGCCTGGGCGTAGGCGCTGAAGGCAAAAAACAGGCAACACAATGCAATAAAACGCGCATTCATTGAGTCAATCTTCCTTCGGCACAACCCAGAAAATCTGCACACCGCCATCGTCCCGATAGGCAAGGGTGACGTTGTCGTTCTCCGCGATTTCCTCCAGCAAGCGCTGCCACTCATCCTCGGGCTCGTCCGGCAATCGGAAGATCAGGGCGGCTTTGGCTTTTTGAGCGTTGGTGGAATTGATGATTTTTTGCACGCGAATGGCCAAGCGTTCGTAGGCATCGGGCGAGGTTGGCGCTGCGGAAGAGGACTTTGTCACGGAGTATTCCTTGATAAGCTGTACGCACATACAGTATTTAACTGTAAGTGATTTCGCAACTACTTAAATTTCAAGAAGTTCGTCTGACAGCTAATCGGGAGTTTTGGTGTAAGGCGGGAGTGTTATCGAAGCGAGCGCAATGGGGTGAGGGCGTTCGTTCCCTCACCCCAACCGGGGTCAGTCAGGCATCAATATTCCCAGAACATCCGTTGCAGCTCTTTGCTGTCCTGGGTCTTGGTCAGGGCGACCATCGCCAGAATCCGTGCTTTCTGCGGGTTCAAGTCCAGGGCGGCGACCCAGTCGTACTTGTCGTCAGGCTGTTCAGCGTTACGCAGCACCATGCCGCCGGCATTCACGTGGGACGAGCGGATGATTTGCACACCCTGCTTGCGCAGTTCGACCAGGGCAGGGACCACCTTGGACGACACCGAACCGTTACCGGTACCGGCGTGGATGATGGCTTTGGCGCCAGCCTGGGCCAGGGCCTTGTAGGCGGTGTCGCTCACGTTGCCGTAGCCGTAGGCGATTTCAACGTCCGGCAGGCTCTTGATGGTCTTGATGTCGAATTCCGAATCCATGGTGTGACGCTTGGCTGGCAGGCGGAACCAGTAGGATTTGCCTTCAACCACCATGCCCAATGGGCCCCATGGGCTCTTGAACGCTTCGGTCTTGATATTGATCATCTTGCTGACGTCGCGACCCGACTGGATCTCATCGTTCATGGTTACCAGGACGCCCTTGCCGCGCGCATCCTTGCTTCCTGCCACGGCGACGGCGTTGTACAGGTTGAGCATGCCGTCGGCCGACATGGCGGTGCCTGGGCGCATCGAGCCGACGACAACGATAGGCTTGTCGGTTTTTTCCACCAGATTGAGGAAGTAGGCGGTCTCTTCCAGGGTGTCGGTACCGTGGGTGATCACGATGCCATCCACGTCCTTATTGTCAGCCAGCTCGGCGACGCGGCGACCCAGTTGCAGCAGGTTTTCGTTGTTGATGCTTTCGGACGCAATTTGCATCACTTGCTCGCCACGCACGTTGGCGATCTGACTAAGCTCAGGAACACCGGCGATCAATTGTTCGATACCGACCTTGGCCGCCTGGTAGGTGGCGCTGTTGGCCGCGCTGGCGCCGGCGCCGGCAATGGTGCCGCCGGTGGCGAGGATCACCACATTGGACAATTTGGCCTTGGATTCAACGTCCTTTGCCTGGGCGGCAACGGGGAACAGCAGCAGTAGGGCTAACGCGCCCGGAACAAAGTTCTTCAGTGCAGATTTCATTATTCTTCTCTCTGGTTTTTGATGAGTGCTGTAGCCGGTTCATCTAGAACACCCGGGCGATTCTGAGCGCCACGAGCGCAGGGTTAGGAGCAGAATCCGTACCAGGCCGAAGAGGTTTGTAAGTTTAAATTAAGCTATTGATTTATAAGATTTTATGCTGGGTATTGTATGTATCGTCCCCAGCGCTTGTCCGGCTTTCCGAACAACCGGTGGGATTGTGTTCGGTTGCCCGAAAAGTCTGATGGAAAAGTCCTGGGTTAAACGTCGAGGTCTGTCGTTGCGGACAATCGCATCGCGGGGTAGGAGAGAGGATGGCGGCCAGGTGGGGCGAGAGAAGGGTGCCGTGCGTGAAAGGTTGTTTTCTCCCGTTGACAAAACTCGACAAGGTTCGCATAGTTCGATCAACGCAAACGTTTGCGAGATGTTTCACGCAGGGCTCCCCGAGTCGGCGTGAACGCTCGTATCAGCCCCCCGGGTGGGCGGGCCGCCGAAGCGTTCTTCGGTGCAGGCGTTGCTCACAATAATCATAAGATCGGAGTACACCCATGAAGCTGCCATTTGCAGGACGTCTTCTTGCTGTCGCTGTGCTTGCTGCCGCATCCGCCGCTCTACCCCTGTCCTCTGCATTCGCTGATGACGCCGCCGCCAAACCCAAGGTCGGCCTGGTGATGAAGTCCCTTGCCAACGAATTTTTCGTGACCATGCAAGAGGGCGCCAAGGACTACCAGAAATCTCACGCCGCTGACTTCGACATGATCACCAACGGCATCAAGAACGAAACCGACACCAGCGCACAAATCGACATCGTCAACCAGATGATCCTGTCCAAGGTCAATGCCATCGTGATCGCACCCGCCGATTCCAAGGCACTGGTCACCGTGCTGAAGAAAGCCGCCGACGCCGGTATCAAGGTGGTCAACATCGACAACCGCCTGGATCCGGACGTGCTCAAAAGCAAAAAACTCGATATCCCGTTTGTGGGCCCGGACAACCGCAAAGGCGCCAAGCTGGTGGGTGACTATCTGGCCAAGCAACTGGCGGCGGGCGACAAGGTCGGCATCATCGAAGGCGTACCTACCACCACCAACGCCCAACAGCGCACCGCAGGCTTCAAGGATGCGATGGACGCTGCCGGCATGAAGATCGTGTCCACCCAATCCGGTAACTGGGAAATCGACCAGGGCCAGAAAGTCGCGTCGGCCATGCTCAGCGAATACCCGGATCTCAAGGCGCTGTTGGCCGGTAACGACAACATGGCCCTGGGCGCCGTCTCCGCCGTTCGTGCAGCCGGCAAGGCTGGCAAAGTGCTGGTCGTGGGCTACGACAATATCGAAGCCATCAAGCCAATGCTGAAGGATGGTCGCGTACTGGCCACCGCCGACCAGGCCGCTGCGCAACAAGCCGTGTTCGGTATCCAGAACGCGCTCAAGCTGGTCAAGGGTGAGAAAGTCGATGCCACCGACGGCGTGATCGAAACCCCGGTCGAACTCGTCATCAAGCAGTAATTCTCGCGGTACCCAACAGCGTCCGCTCGCCCTGGGCGGACGCCTGGAGATTTTCCTATGTCATCTTCCGCCCCGAACGCTGTCCTCTCGGTCAGCGGTATCGGTAAGACCTATGCCCAACCGGTTCTGTCCGACATCACCCTCACACTCAACCGTGGGGAGGTGCTGGCGCTGACCGGTGAAAACGGCGCAGGCAAAAGTACCTTGTCGAAGATCATCGGCGGGCTGGTCGTGCCGACCACCGGGCACATGCAATTCAATGGTCAGGATTACCGTCCCGCCAGCCGCACCCAGGCTGAAGAGCTCGGCGTGCGCATGGTCATGCAGGAACTCAACCTGCTGCCGACATTGACCGTGGCTGAAAACCTGTTCCTGCATAACCTGCCCAGTCGCGCTGGCTGGATCAGTCGCAAGCAACTGCGCAAGGCCGCCATTGAGGCCATGGCCCAGGTCGGCCTGGATGCCATCGACCCGGATACCCTGGTCGGCAGCCTGGGCATTGGTCACCAGCAAATGGTCGAGATCGCCCGCAACCTGATCGGCGACTGCCATGTGCTGATCCTCGACGAACCCACGGCCATGCTCACGGCCCGTGAAGTCGAGATGTTGTTCGAGCAAATCACCCGCCTGCAGGCCCGCGGCGTGGCGATCATTTACATTTCACACCGGCTCGAAGAATTGGCGCGTGTTGCGCAACGCATTGCGGTACTGCGTGACGGCAAGCTGGTCTGTGTCGAGCCGATGGCCAATTACAACAGCGAGCAACTGGTGACCTTGATGGTCGGCCGCGAATTGGGCGAACACATCGACCTGGCCCCCGAACCATCGGTGGCCCGGCCTTGACGGTCAAAGGCCTGACCCGCTCGGACAAGGTTTGCGACGTTTCCTTTGAAGTGCGTGCCGGCGAGATCTATGGCATTTCCGGACTGATTGGCGCCGGCCGTACCGAATTGCTGCGCCTGATCTTCGGCGCCGACCAGGCCGACAGCGGCACTGTCGCCCTGGGCTCGCCGGCGCAGGTGGTGAGCATCCGCTCGCCGGTCGACGCGGTGGGCCATGGCATCGCCCTGATCACCGAAGACCGCAAAGGCGAAGGTTTACTGCTGACCCAATCCATCAGCGCGAATATCGCGCTGGGCAACATGCCGGACATTTCCGCTGGCGGCATCGTCAACCGCCGCGACGAAACCGCGCTGGCCAAGCGCCAGGTCGACGCCATGCGCATCCGCAGTTCCAGCCCGGCGCAGTTGGTGTCCGAGCTGTCGGGCGGTAACCAGCAGAAAGTCGTGATCGGCCGCTGGCTGGAGCGCGACTGCCAGGTGATGCTGTTCGATGAGCCGACGCGTGGTATCGACGTCGGTGCCAAGTTCGACATTTATGCCTTGCTCGGTGAACTGACCCGCCAGGGCAAAGCGTTGGTGGTGGTGTCCAGCGACCTGCGCGAGCTCATGCTGATCTGCGATCGCATCGGTGTGCTGTCTGCCGGTCGCTTGATCGACACCTTCGAGCGCGACAGCTGGACCCAGGACGAATTGCTCGCCGCCGCGTTTGCCGGCTATCAGAAACGTGATGCGCTGCTCAACGATGCCGCGCCTAGGAATACCCCATGAAAACCACAACTTCCCCCGGTAAAACTGGCGGCAACTTCTACGGCCTGGGCACCTATCTGGGCCTGGCGGGCGCGTTGCTGGCGATGATCGCGCTGTTCTCGGTGCTCAGCGACCACTTCCTGTCCTACGATACATTCAGCACCCTGGCCAACCAGATTCCGGACTTGATGGTGCTGGCGGTCGGCATGACCTTCATCCTGATCATCGGCGGCATCGACCTGTCGGTGGGCTCGGTGCTGGCGTTGGCGGCATCGGCGGTCAGTGTGGCGATCCTGAGCTGGGGCTGGAGCGTGTTGCCTGCCGCCGTGCTCGGCATGGGCTGTGCGGCATTGGCCGGTACCCTGACCGGTTCGATCACTGTGGCCTGGCGCATCCCTTCGTTTATAGTGTCCCTGGGCGTGCTGGAAATGGCCCGTGGCGTGGCGTACCAGATGACCGGTTCGCGCACGGCCTATATCGGTGATTCGTTCGCCTGGCTGTCCAACCCGATTGCGTTCGGTATTTCGCCATCCTTTATCATCGCGTTACTGGTGATCATCGCTGCGCAGTTGGTGCTGACGCGTACGGTATTCGGTCGCTACCTGATCGGCATCGGCACCAATGAGGAAGCCGTGCGCCTGGCCGGTATCAATCCCAAGCCTTATAAGATCCTGGTATTCAGCCTCATGGGCCTGCTCGCGGGTGTGGCGGCGTTGTTCCAGATCTCGCGACTCGAAGCGGCGGACCCGAACGCCGGCTCCGGCCTGGAGTTGCAAGTGATCGCCGCGGTGGTGATCGGCGGCACCAGTTTGATGGGCGGGCGTGGCTCGGTGATCAGTACGTTCTTCGGTGTGTTGATTATTTCGGTATTGGCCGCGGGCCTGGCGCAAATCGGTGCCACGGAGCCGACCAAACGCATCATCACCGGTGCGGTGATCGTGATTGCCGTGGTCCTCGATACCTACCGCAGCCAGCGCGCCAGTCGGCGGGGCTGAGCCATGGCAACGATCAAGGATGTGGCAGCGCTTGCAGGTATTTCCTACACCACGGTATCCCATGTGGTGAACAAGACGCGCCCTGTGAGCGAGCCGGTACGCATCAAGGTCGAAGCGGCGATCAAGCAGCTCGACTACGTGCCCAGTGCGGTGGCGCGCTCGCTCAAGGCCAAGACCACGGCGACCATCGGTTTGCTGGTGCCCAACAGCCTCAACCCGTATTTCGCGGAGTTGGCGCGCGGCATCGAGGATTACTGTGAGCGTAACGGCTACTGCGTGATCCTCTGCAACTCCGACGACAACGCAGAAAAGCAGCGCAGCTATTTGCGCGTGTTGCTCGAAAAACGCATCGACGGCCTGATCGTGACCTCGGTGGGCGGCGACGACAGTGGGTTGGCGGCAGGTTTGAGCGCGGTGCGCACGCCCATGGTGATTGTCGACCGGGCATTGGATGGGATTGATGTCGACCTGGTCCGTATCGATCACGAGGAGGGCGCCTACCTGGCGACCCGGCACTTGCTCGAGCTGGGGCATCGTGACATCGCCTGCATTGGCGGCCCGGCGCATACCCGCGTGGCGCAGATGCGTCTGGCGGGGTATCAGCGTGCGTTGCGCGAGGCGGGTATCGACGTGGCGGCCCATCGCATCCAGGCAAGTGATTTCACCAGCACCGGCGGTTACGCCGCTGCTGTGCAACTGTTGGCGCAGAACCCGCCCAGCGCGATTTTTGCCAGCAACGACATGATTGGTTTCGGCGTGTTGCGTGCGGCTGCGGAGCGTAATATCCGCGTGCCCGGCGAACTGTCGGTGATCGGTTTCGATGACATTCAAATGGGCCGTTATGTGTACCCGGCGCTGACTACGGTCGGGCAATCGATCCTGCAACTGGGCGAGACGGCGGCCGAGCTTCTCCTGCGACGAATCGCAACACCCCAACTGCCGATCGATCAACGGATCGTGACGCCGAGCATCGTATTGCGTGAGTCGACGGCGCCCGTCGCCGGTGCGTTCGCCCAATACCGCTGAACCGAATTGATGAGTATTGATGTATGCCAGCAAAAGTAGTGGTTATAGGCAGCTTGAACATGGACCTGGTCACCCGCGCCAGCCGGTTGCCGCGTGCCGGTGAAACCCTGATCGGCCAGACATTCTCGACAGTGCCGGGCGGCAAGGGCGCCAACCAGGCTGTCGCATCTGCTCGCCTGGGGGCCGAAGTGGCAATGATCGGTTGCGTCGGCACTGATGCTTACGGTGCTCAACTGCGGGATGCGTTGCGGGTGGAAGGCATCGATTGCCAGGCGGTCAGCACCGTGGACGGCTCCAGCGGCGTCGCCTTGATCGTGGTGGATGACAGCAGCCAGAACGCGATTGTCATCGTCGCCGGCAGTAACGGTGAACTGACGCCAGCCTCGCTGCAGGCGTTTGACGCGGTGTTGCAGGCGGCGCAGGTAATTGTCTGCCAGCTGGAGGTGCCGATGGACACCGTGGGGTATGCCCTCAAGCGCGGTCGCGAACTGGGCAAGACGGTCATCCTCAACCCGGCGCCGGCCAGTGGTCCGCTGCCCGCCGAGTGGTACGCCTTGATCGATTACCTGATTCCCAACGAAAGTGAAGCCACCGCGCTCAGTGGCGTGACCGTCGACTCCCTCGACAGCGCCAAGCGTGCGGCAACCGAGTTGATCAAGGCGGGTGCCGGCAAAGTCATCATCACCCTGGGGGCCCAAGGCGCGTTGTTTGCTGATGGCCAGGGTTTTGAACAGCTGGTTGCGCCCAAGGTCCAGGCCGTGGATACCACTGCCGCCGGCGATACGTTTGTCGGCGGCTTCTGCGCGGCGCTGGCCAATGGCAAGAGCGAAGCCGAGGCCATCCGTTTCGGCCAGGTCGCGGCGGCGCTGTCGGTCACTCGCGCCGGTGCGCAACCCTCCATTCCTACGCTGCTCGACGTACAAGGTTTTGTGCCCTCATGAAAAAGACTCCGCTGCTCAATATTGCCCTGTCGCGCGTCATCGCCTCCCTGGGGCACGGCGATATCCTGGTGATCGGCGATGCTGGCCTGCCGGTGCCGCCGGGTGTCGAATTGATTGACCTGGCATTGACCCAGGGCATTCCTGACTTCATCAGCACGCTGCGTGTTGTGCTGAGTGAAATGCAGGTTGAAAGCCACGTGCTGGCCGAAGAAATCCTGCTCAAGCAGCCGCCCGCATTGGCTGAGTTGACTACCCTGACGGAACAGGCTGCCCTCGGTGAGCGGTGTCTGGTGAGTCATGACGTATTCAAGCAGCTCAGCGGCAAGGCGCGGGCTGTTGTGCGCACAGGCGAATGCCAGCCTTATTGCAACATCGCGCTGGTGTCCGGCGTAACGTTCTAGAGTTCCCCAACGACAAGGAGTGTTTTATGCAACGTGGTCTTCCCATCCTGAGAAATCTGTTTCGGAGTGTCCTGCTTTTGTCCGCGCTCACAGCAGCCAGCGCCCAAGCGGCGGAAAAAATCGATCTGATCATCGACACCGACCCAGGCGCCGACGATGTAGTGGCCTTGCTCTTCGCCATGGCCTCTGCGGACGAATTGAACATCCGTGCGCTGACCACCGTGGCCGGCAATGTGCGGTTGGACAAGACTTCGCGCAACGCGCGCCTGGCCCGCGAGTGGGCGGGGCGCGAGGACATCCCGGTGTACGCCGGTGCCCCGGCGCCACTGCTGCGCAAACCGATCTATGCCGAGAATATCCACGGCAAGGAAGGCATTTCCGGTGTGGCCGTGCACGAACCCAAAAAGGGCTTGGCCGAGGGTAATGCGGTTGATTACCTGATCAAGACCCTTCGCGCAGCCAAACCTCACAGCATCACGATTGCCATGCTCGGTCCGCAGACCAACCTTGCGCTGGCATTGACTCAGGACCCGGAAATCACCCAGGGCATCAAGGAAGTGGTGGTGATGGGCGGCGCGCATTTCAACGGCGGCAATATCACGCCGGTGGCCGAGTTCAATCTGTTCGCCGACCCGATCGCGGCCGAGATTGTGCTCAAGAGCGGCGTCAAGCTGACCTACCTGCCACTGGATGTGACCCACAAGGTCTTGACCAGTGAGGCGCGGCTTAAGCAGATCGCCGATATCAAGAATAACGCGAGCAAGATCGTTGGCGATATTCTCAACGAATACGTCAAGGGGGACATGGAGCACTACGGTATCCCGGGTGGGCCTGTGCACGACGCCACTGTCGTTGCCTACCTGCTCAAGCCATCGCTGTTCAGCGGGCGTGAGGTCAATGTCGTGGTGGACAGCCGCGAAGGCCCGACCTTCGGCCAAACCATCGTTGATTGGTACGATGGTCTGAAACAGCCGAAGAACGCATTCTGGGTTGAGAGCGGCGACGCCCAAGGCTTTTTCGATCTGCTGACCGAGCGCCTGGCGCGCCTTAAGTAAATCCCCTACCGGTCGGCGCTCGTCGACTGGTCTTATCCGCGCTCGGGGTTGTGTGCGCCCCGGTGATCGGCCGGGTATTTCTCGAATACCTGGCCTATAAAAGCCTGCGCGGCTTGAGTGCCCAGTTCCTTGACCAGCAGGTCGATACCGATGATCGCTAATTCTTCCGGGCTGCCGGGGCTGTAGGAACTTTGTCCTAGGGGCCACTTGGCTTTGATATCGGCTTGGAGCGTTACGGTGGTCATGAAAGTCTCACGGGTAGAAATGCGGGGCAATGCGCTGGAATGCGGCTCTAATGGGCGCAGTTAAGCATTTTTGCGCAGTGTTTGGCTCTGCTACTTAGGCATGAAGTGTTTCGAAGTGAGGCCCGCGCTGTGCGACACTGGCCCATTGTTGAATGGCCGGGGAACACCGCGTGCAGATCGATTTGAAAAAACCCGAGAACCTGACCCTGGATAACGTGCGTCAATTGCTCGCCAGCGCCAGCGACGATCAACATGCTCAATTGCGTGTCACCAAGGCGGGTATCGCCTATATTTCTTCCGGGATAGTGGGCGGCACTGATATCGGCGGCCTGCTGTTCCGTCTGGAGACCTGGGCCAAGGGCTCCGGCTATGTCGGTAATGTGGCCGCCAGCGACGAGGTCTGGGTCAGGCAGATTTTCAACGCGCTGAAGCAGAATTGGCCAAAGCCTGCCTTTGACTACATTGATATCTATTGATTACGTTCATATCTGGTCACGATTGACTGGGCGAATGCCTGTCGAGACTCAGGCAGACTTGCCCATCGACGGTTTACGTCTTGAAACCAATCTATCAGGCCGCTGTCGCACGATCTCTGTCCATTTTTATCATTAGGAGGCTTCATGCCTTGGAAGCTCGCATCATTCGGTACTTTGTTGGCAGCACTCGCCCTGGCGGGTTGCAGCACTCCGGGTGCCTCTGAGCCAGGCAAAGACGCCGCCGTGACCGACGCCGGCCATAGTCGCTGTGAGGCAAAGGCCGCCGAATTCACCGTCGGCCAGAAGGCTTCGCCGCAGTTGCTGGAACAGGCCCGCACTCGTGCCGGTGCGCAGAACGCGCGGATCCTCAAGCCCAACGACATGATCACGTTGGAATACCGTTCCGATCGCCTCAATCTCAATACCGACGACAATCTGGTGATTACGCGCGTCAATTGCGGCTGATCGCTTCAAGGCTTTTGCAGCGCCCATAAAAAACCCCGTCACATGGACGGGGTTTTTTAGATCGGCGCAGAAATTACTCTGGGCGAACCTGTGCAGCTTGCATACCCTTTTGGCCTTTCTCAGCCACGAAGGAAACGGTTTGGCCTTCTTTCAGGCTTTTGAAACCGTCGCTTTCGATAGCTTTGAAGTGTACGAACAGGTCGTCACCGCCACCTTGAGGAGTGATGAAGCCGAAGCCTTTTTCATCGTTGAACCATTTAACGGTGCCGGTTTGGCGATTAGACATGGTGTATCTCCAAGAAACATATATTTTCAGTAGTGCTGTGCTGCTCAGGCCAACTGGGCACACCGGGCTATCATAGTCGAAATGTTCGACTTGGGAGCCCCCCCAAGGCACTGTTTGCTAATCAATAGCGTTGCGTTTAGGCGCTGTGTTGGCTGAAAGCCCCGATTTACGGGGCTTTAGCACGAAATATCAGCTGGTAAAAAAAGCCGTAAAAGCTGCGTAATTTGTGCGAAATGGCAGTTTTCAGGCTGTTTTTACGGCTGAAAATCCGTCTGATCGCGGGTCGTTCTTACTTTTTCTTCACGACTTTGCAGGAAGAAATAGCCGCCACGGCTTTGTTTTTGAGCTCCGGGCTGGCGTTCTGGTTGGTCATCAGCTCCTTGATTTCGGCGGTGCTCAATTCGGCGTTGATCTTGTCGGCGCCGCATTCGCAGTGGGCTTTGGCGGTCTTGGCGTCCACGTTCTGGCTGGCGGCCGCGCTGCAATCGCTGACGAAACTGTCGCGGGCACCGGCAGGCCAGTTCGACGGGGCCGCAGCTTGTGCGCCTAGGGAAAGCAGGGTCAGGGAAGCGGCTAGAGCGAGGGTAGAGGTAAAACGCATCATGAGGATGCTCCTTTGGGTCGAGGACGAACGGCGATTCTCAGTGGGTTTGAGGGCTTGCGTACAGCCCAAGTTCACTTTTGCCGCTATTTTGTCTTTGCATCAGCGGGCGTCGGCGCGATGACCGTTCATCTGTGCTAGCATCGTTGCCCTGGCTCTTACGGGTGCGCCATTTGCCGCCTTGCCATGTTCTTTTCAGCTCACTCCAGTCACTCTGGTTCGATTATCGGTTGGCCGAAAGGCTCCTGCCGCTGTAAGGCAGGCGTTCATCATTTGAACGGCCTGGTATTGGATCTTGTACTGGCTCATCCCAACCCACGTGACCTTTGGTAGGGGTCACCACTAGGAGAGGAGGCGCCATGCCAACTATTACTCTTCCCGACGGCAGTCAACGTTCATTCGATCATGCGGTTTCGGTAGCCGAGGTCGCCGCATCCATTGGTGCCGGCCTGGCCAAGGCCACCGTGGCCGGCAAGGTAGACGGCAAACTGGTCGATGCCAGTGACCTGATCACCGCCGATGCCAGCCTGCAAATCATCACGCCCAAGGATCAAGAGGGGCTGGAGATCATTCGCCACTCTTGCGCGCACCTGATTGGCCATGCGGTCAAGCAGTTGTACCCCACCGCGAAGATGGTGATCGGCCCGGTCATTGATGAAGGCTTCTATTACGACATCGCCTACGAGCGTCCTTTTACGCCGGACGACCTGGCGGCCATCGAGCAGCGCATGCACGCGCTGATCGAAAAAGATTACGACGTCATCAAGAAAGTCACCCCGCGCGCCGAAGTGATCGACGTGTTCACCGCCCGTGGCGAGGACTACAAGCTGCGTCTGGTGGAAGACATGCCGGACGAGCAGGCCATGGGTCTGTATTACCACGAAGAATACGTCGATATGTGCCGCGGTCCGCACGTGCCGAACACGCGCTTTCTCAAGTCGTTCAAGCTGACCAAGCTGTCCGGCGCCTACTGGCGTGGCGACGCGAAGAACGAACAACTGCAGCGGATCTACGGCACTGCCTGGGCTGACAAGAAGCAACTGGCGGCCTACATCCAGCGCATCGAAGAAGCCGAAAAACGCGACCACCGCAAGATCGGCAAGCGCCTGAACCTGTTTCACCTCCAGGAAGAAGCGCCGGGCATGGTGTTCTGGCATCCGAACGGCTGGACCCTGTACCAGGTGCTTGAGCAGTACATGCGCAAGGTTCAGCGCGAAAACGGTTACCTGGAAATCAAGACGCCACAAGTCGTTGACCGCAGCTTGTGGGAGAAATCCGGGCATTGGGCCAACTACGCCGACAACATGTTCACCACCCAGTCGGAAAACCGCGACTACGCCATCAAGCCGATGAACTGCCCGTGCCACGTGCAGGTGTTCAACCAAGGCCTGAAGAGCTACCGCGAATTGCCGATGCGCCTGGCCGAGTTCGGTGCCTGCCACCGTAACGAGCCATCGGGTGCGCTGCACGGCATCATGCGTGTGCGCGGCTTCACTCAGGACGACGCCCACATCTTCTGCACCGAAGAGCAGATGCAGGCCGAATCCGCCGCGTTCATCAAGCTGACCATGGACGTTTATCGCGATTTCGGCTTTACCGAAGTCGAGATGAAGCTGTCCACTCGTCCGGAAAAACGTGTCGGTTCCGACGAGCTGTGGGATCGCGCCGAAGCGGCACTGGCCGCAGCGCTCGACAGTGCGGGCCTTGCGTACGATCTGCAGCCGGGGGAGGGCGCCTTTTACGGGCCCAAGATCGAGTTCTCGCTGAAAGATTGCCTTGGTCGCGTCTGGCAGTGTGGTACCCTGCAGCTCGATTTTAACCTGCCGATCCGTCTGGGAGCCGAATACGTTTCCGAAGACAACAGCCGCAAACACCCGGTTATGCTGCACCGGGCGATCCTCGGCTCGTTCGAACGGTTCGTCGGTATCCTGATCGAGCACTACGAGGGCGCGTTCCCTGCGTGGCTGGCTCCGACCCAGGCAGTGATCATGAATATCACTGATAAACAGGCAGATTTTGCCGCTGAAGTTGAAAAAACTCTCAACGAAAGCGGATTTCGTGCCAAGTCCGACTTGAGAAATGAAAAGATCGGCTTTAAAATCCGCGAGCATACTTTGCTCAAGGTTCCCTATCTTTTGGTTATCGGAGATCGGGAAGTCGAGATGCAGACTGTCGCTGTGCGTACTCGTGAAGGTGCTGACCTGGGCTCGATGCCCGTCGCCCAGTTCGCTGAGTTCCTCGCGCAAGCGGTTTCCCGGCGTGGTCGCCCAGATTCGGAGTAATTATTATTAAGCGTGAAATGAGACAAGATAAACGAGCTGCACCGAAAGCCCCGATCAACGAGAATATCTCGGCACGCGAGGTTCGGTTAATTGGCGCTGACGGCGAGCAGATTGGCATCGTCTCGATTGATGAAGCGCTTCGTATCGCTGAAGAGTCCAAATTGGACCTGGTGGAAATCTCCGCCGACGCAGTCCCGCCTGTTTGCCGGGTGATGGACTACGGCAAGTCGATCTTCGAGAAGAAGAAGCAGATTGCTGCGGCGAAGAAAAACCAGAAGCAGATTCAAGTAAAAGAAATCAAGTTTCGTCCAGGGACGGAGGAAGGGGATTACCAGGTAAAACTGCGCAACCTGGTACGTTTCCTGAGTGATGGGGACAGGGCCAAGGTATCCTTGCGATTCCGCGGCCGTGAGATGGCCCACCAGGAGCTGGGGATGGAACTCCTCAAGCGGGTTGAAGCTGACCTGCTTGAGTACGGTTCGGTCGAACAGCATCCTAAGATGGAAGGACGCCAACTGATCATGGTCATCGCCCCGAAAAAGAAGAAGTAATCAACAGGGCACGGCAGGCCTTCTGATTATGTTTATCAACTGAATGCGGAGTATCCGAACATGCCAAAGATGAAGACTAAAAGTGGTGCTGCTAAGCGGTTTCTGAAAACTGCTAACGGTATCAAGCACAAGCACGCTTTCAAGAGCCACATCCTGACCAAAATGTCGACCAAGCGTAAGCGTCAACTGCGCGGTAGCAGCTTGCTGCATCCGTCTGACGTGGCAAAAGTCGAGCGCATGCTGCGCCTTCGTTAATTTTTGGATCAAGAATAGAGGAAGTAACTCATGGCTCGTGTAAAGCGTGGCGTCATTGCCCGTAAGCGTCACAAAAAAATTCTGAAACTTGCTAAAGGCTACTACGGCGCGCGTTCACGCGTATTCCGTGTTGCCAAGCAAGCGGTAATCAAGGCTGGCCAATACGCCTACCGTGACCGTCGTCAGAAAAAACGTCAGTTCCGCGCTCTGTGGATCGCTCGTATCAATGCTGGTGCACGTGTTAACGGTCTGTCCTACAGCCGTTTCATCGCTGGCCTGAAAAAAGCGTCCATCGAAATCGACCGTAAGGTTCTGGCTGAACTGGCCGTGAACGAAAAAGCGGTGTTTGCTGCGATTGTCGAGAAAGCTAAAGCCACCTTGGCTTAAGTACCCCCGACAGTCACCCTGGCTACTCCTGTAGCCCAAGGTGGTAAACGTCATAAATAGGGGAAGAGCCTTCAAGCTCTTCCCCTATTTTGTATCTGGAGTCTGTACATGGAAAACCTGGACGCGCTCGTTGCCCAAGCTCTTGAGGCTGTGCAAAGCGCTGAAGATATCAATGCCCTGGAGCAAATCCGGGTTCACTACCTTGGCAAAAAAGGTGAATTGACTCAGGTGATGAAGACCCTGGGGAATTTGCCGGCTGAAGAGCGTCCGCAGGTCGGCGCGCTGATCAACGTTGCCAAGGAGCGCGTCACCGAGGTTCTCAATGCGCGCAAGGCGTCGCTCGAGGAGGCCGATCTTGCGGCCAGGCTCGCCGCCGAGTCCATTGATGTCACCTTGCCTGGCCGTGGTCAGGCTTCGGGCGGTCTGCATCCGATCACCCGGACTCTGGAACGTATCGAACAGTTCTTCACCCATATTGGCTACGGCATCGCCGAAGGCCCTGAGGTCGAAGACGACTACCACAACTTCGAGGCGCTCAACATCCCAGGCCATCACCCGGCCCGGTCGATGCACGACACCTTCTATTTCAACGCGAACATGTTGCTGCGCACCCATACCTCGCCGGTACAGGTCCGCACCATGGAAGCGAACAAACCGCCGATCCGCATCGTCTGCCCAGGCCGTGTGTACCGCAGCGACTCCGATATCACCCACTCGCCGATGTTCCACCAGGTCGAAGGCCTGCTGGTCGATCGCGATATCAACTTCGCCGACCTAAAGGGCACGATCGAAGAATTCCTGCGGGTGTTCTTCGAAAAAGAGCTGGCGGTGCGTTTCCGCCCTTCGTTCTTCCCGTTCACCGAGCCGTCCGCTGAAGTCGATATGGAATGCGTGATGTGCAGCGGTAAAGGCTGCCGTGTCTGCAAGCAGACCGGCTGGCTGGAAGTGATGGGCTGCGGCATGGTCCACCCCAACGTGTTGCGCATGTCCGGTATCGATCCGGAAGAGTTCTCGGGTTTTGCCTTCGGCATGGGCGTTGAGCGTCTGGCCATGCTGCGTTACGGCGTGAACGACTTGCGTCTGTTCTTCGACAACGACTTGCGGTTCCTCGCGCAATTTCGCTAGTCGTAACGAATCTTTAGGAGAGCAGGATGAAATTCAGTGAACAATGGCTGCGTGGCTGGGTAAGCCCGCAGGTGGATCGCGACGCGCTGGTTGCGCGTCTGTCGATGGCCGGTCTTGAGGTCGATAGCGTTACGCCGGCCGCCGGTGTTTTCAGCGGCGTGGTCGTGGGCTCGGTGCTGAGCACCGAGCAGCACCCCGATGCCGACAAGTTGCGTGTATGCCAAGTCAGTAATGGCGCCGAAACCTTCCAGGTCGTGTGCGGAGCGCCGAATGTGCGTCCGGGTCTGAAGATCCCGTTCGCGATGATTGGTGCTGAACTGCCAGGCGATTTCAAGATCAAGAAGGCCAAGCTGCGTGGCGTTGAATCCAACGGCATGCTGTGCTCCCAGGCAGAACTGCAGGTGGGCGAGGGCAATGATGGCTTGATGGAACTGCCGGGCGACGCACCGGTGGGCCAGGACATCCGCGTTTATCTGGAACTGGAAGATGCCAGCATTGAGGTCGACCTGACGCCGAACCGCGGCGATTGCCTGTCCCTGGCCGGCCTGGCGCGTGAGGTGGGCGCGCTGTACAACGCCCCGGTCACCCGTCCGGTGGTTGCCTCTGTGCCGGCGGTGCACGACGAAGTGCGTTCGATCGAAGTGCTCGCACCCAATGCGTGCCCGCGTTACCTGGGGCGTGTAATCCGTAACGTCGATCTGTCCAAGCCAACCCCGCTGTGGATGGTTGAGCGTCTGCGACGTGCCGACGTGCGCAGCATCGATGCCGCCGTCGACATTACCAACTACGTCATGCTGGAACTGGGCCAACCGCTGCACGCGTTCGACCTTGCCGAGATCAACGGCGGCATCCGCGTACGCATGGCCGAAGAAGGTGAAAAGCTGGTGCTGCTCGATGGCCAGGAAGTGGCCCTGCGCGCCGATACCCTGGTGATCGCTGATCATTCGCGCGCCCTGGCCGTTGCCGGCGTGATGGGCGGCGAGCACAGCGGTGTGTCCGCGACTACCCGTGACGTGTTCCTTGAAAGCGCATTCTTCGACCAGGTCGCCATCGCGGGCAAGGCCCGTTCCTATGGCCTGCACACCGATGCGTCGCACCGCTATGAGCGTGGCGTGGACTGGAAGCTGGCCCGTGAAGCCATGGAGCGCGCCACCGGCCTGCTGCTGGAAATCACGGGTGGCGAAGCTGGCCCGATCACCGAAACCGTCAACGAACAGTACCTGCCGTCCGTGGCACCGATTACCCTGCGTGCCAAAAGCGTTGAGCAGATGCTCGGCCTGGTGATTGAGCCTGCTGAGATCGAGCAACTGCTGTCGGCCCTGGGGCTTGCCATCTCTGCTGGCGGGGAAGGGCAGTGGCACGTTGAAGTGCCAAGCCATCGCTTCGATATCAGCCTGGAAGTCGACCTGATCGAAGAGCTGGCTCGCTTGTACGGCTACAACCGCCTGCCGGTTCGCTACCCGCAAGCACGTCTGGCGCCGCAGCCCAAGGCCGAAGCGCGCGCCCACTTGCCTGAATTGCGTCGCCTGTTGGTTGCGCGTGGCTATCAGGAAGCAGTGACCTACAGCTTCATCGATCCAAAGCAATTCGAACTGTTCAACCCAGGCGTTGAGCCGCTGTTGCTGGCCAATCCGATCTCCAATGACATGGCGGCCATGCGTTCGTCGCTATGGCCAGGCTTGGTCAAGGCGCTGTCTCACAACCTGAACCGTCAGCAAGATCGCGTGCGCATGTTCGAAAGCGGCCTGCGTTTCGTCGGCCAACTCGATGGCTTGAAACAAGAGCCAATGCTGGCCGGTGTGGTTTGCGGCAGCCGCCTGCCTGAAGGTTGGGCACAAGGCCGCGATGCTGTGGACTTCTTTGACGTCAAGGCTGACGTGGAAGCGGTGCTGGGCTTCGCCGGCGCGTTGGATGCCTTCACTTTTGTGCCTGGCAGTCATCCCGCATTGCATCCAGGCCAGACTGCGCGTATCGAACGCGAAGGTCGTTTGGTAGGTTTTGTGGGCGCCATTCACCCTGAGCTTTCGAAGACCCTGGGGCTGGACCGTCCAGTCTTCGTTTTCGAGTTGGTGTTGGCGGAAGTCGCGTCGGGCAAAATGCCGAAATTCAGCGAGTTGTCGCGTTTCCCTGAAGTGCGGCGTGATCTGGCCCTGATTGCCGACCGTGAAGTTGCCGCCACTGCCGTTCTGGATGTAATCCGTGAAAATGCAGGGGAATGGCTGACAGACCTCAGGCTATTTGACGTCTATCAGGGTAAAGGTATTGATCCGCATAGAAAAAGCCTTGCAGTTGGCTTGACCTGGCAGCATCCATCGCGCACTCTTAATGACGATGAGGTGAATACCACGACACAAAATATCCTCACCTCGCTTGAACAAAGGTTAAACGCCACGTTAAGGAAGTGACGTATGGGGGCTTTGACGAAAGCTGAGATGGCGGAACGTCTGTACGAAGAGTTGGGTCTGAACAAACGCGAGGCCAAGGAATTGGTCGAGCTGTTTTTTGAAGAGATCAGACACGCTCTGGAAGACAACGAACAGGTCAAATTGTCCGGTTTCGGCAATTTCGACCTGCGGGACAAACGCCAGCGGCCTGGCCGCAATCCAAAAACGGGAGAAGAAATCCCGATCACGGCTCGCCGTGTGGTCACCTTTCGTCCAGGGCAGAAGTTGAAGGCCCGAGTTGAGGCTTATGCTGGAACCAAGTCATAACGACGAGCTCCCCGTCATCCCAGGCAAACGCTACTTCACCATCGGTGAAGTCAGCGAGCTATGCGCGGTAAAACCGCACGTGCTGCGCTATTGGGAGCAGGAGTTTCCTCAACTCAACCCCGTCAAACGCACCGGGAACCGTCGGTATTATCAGCGCCAGGATGTGCTGATGATCCGACAGATCCGTGCGTTGCTGTACGACCAGGGGTTCACCATCAGCGGCGCGCGTCAACGCATGTCCGGTGATGAAGCCAAAGACGACACCACCCAATACAAGCAACTGATCCGCCAGATGATCTCCGAACTCGAAGATGTGCTGGTGGTGCTGAAGAAGTGATACAGGCTTTTAAAATACTTCCACATTTCAAAAGCTTGCGGTATATTCCTGATCGCTTCGTTGCGAAGCAAACCCAGTAACACGCCTAGTCGGGGCGTAGCGCAGTCCGGTAGCGCACTAGCATGGGGTGCTAGGGGTCGAGTGTTCGAATCACTCCGTCCCGACCATATTTTTCAATGACTTAGCCCAATCTTCATCGGTTGGGCTTTTTCATGCCTGCGAAAAAAACCTACCGCGCCGTGAGCTGTTGTGGGTCCGAGGTCTGTCGCGCCTCTGTGATCTTGCCTAGTCATTGCAAGTCTGGCTCCATTTGGCACCTGCCCAAGTTGATCCCTTCGTGAACCCGACATTAGAGTTGGAAGGGCAAACCAATATAATTGCTCTGGGAAGGGAAGAGAAAACGGCTATAAAAATACGGGTATACACCGGCTGCAGCTTATCTGTCTTCGATCTACTCAATCCTGATCAACGTGGACCATCCACAAACATACGCGCACTTGGTGCAGGCCAGTGAACCGTTTGGCTTCGATAAACGCTGTCTGCGCCGGAGAAGATGATCAGACCCGCGCCTGCATGCTGTCAAAGCGCTGGTCCTGCTGATAGCTTGCTGCCTCACCTGATGTGACGCTGCGAGCGCACCGTTGCGCCTTCGATCACGTCTGTGCGAATGGCTGACGGTTGCCCCACGCTGCTGCGTGCATAGCTGCATAACGTGACCGGCTGCTCTGCGATATCAAGGAAAATACCGTCCATGGCCAGGGTGTAGCGTTCGTCGTCAATATCGCCGCAAGTCGTCTCACCCACTGACTTCATGCTGTAGTAGAAATGCCGGGTAAAACTGCTGTGCTGGTTTTCCCAGTCGATGTGATAGCGGTGCTTGAGCTGCGGTGTCGGTGCCGGGTTGGTCAGGAATACCGAATGGGTGAACGCATTGCGCAGCAGCGCTTCAGTCAGCGGTTGCTCGACCTTTTGCACCCCTAGAATGCACAGCACATGCGCCCCCAGTACTGGGCCGATGGGCTGGTTTATGTACGCCTGGTCAGAGGTGACTGCGGTCTGATAGCCGAGCGTGCGTGTGCAATCGCTGACGTCATTTACGGCCTTGAAGCGGTAAAAAGGTTCCTGAATCGAGAACCTCAGGTTCCAGGTCGGACGGGTAACGAGGCCGGCAGCGTCACGTTGTAAATGCACATACGGTTTGAGGTTCCACGGCTCGTCCAGCGTGATTTCGATGGGTTTGAGCTGGCAATCCTGGGTGTCGTTTAGGAAGACACCGTCTACAAAGCAGTAGAACAAGTCGTTGGTGGGGTAGCTGTAGTTGAATTTGGCGGCTTCGCATGCCGAGTTGTTTTGGCAGCTGTTGAGAATGTCCTTCTGAATGGCAGAGGCGACCTTGCTGATGATGCTGGTGATCTCATTAGTGTGCCGGTCCAGCATCGGACTGCCGGAGCTGCCTGGGCGTAGACCGTTGCAGCGGTTGCGCAAGGCGTTGGGAAACACGCCGGGGTGTTCGGCGAAACTGTTGATGGATGATTCCACGCAGGCACTCATGCGCAGTCCCTTTTTCAGGAAACCGTTCGGTGCCCCCACGTTGATCACTTCTCGGTCCGTCGTCTGACGATGAGAGGCCAGCTTGAGTGGCATGACCGCGCTGGCGATCAGCACGGCCAGGGACGTATCCAGTTCGAGCACCGCCAAATCGGTACCGGCCATGCTGCTCCAGTGTGCCGTCTTGACGGCGTAGGTGACATGCCGTTCGGGTGTGTCATGAAAGTAATTGAAGGTGACATCGGCGCTGAATGCCTGACTGAGGCGCGCTGTACCGTAACTGAAGAACACACAATGCCCGCTGGTCAGCACATAAGCCGGGCCGACGGCCTTGCCCTGGCGATTGCGTGTGTCGAGCAGAACGGCATTGCAGGTCTGGCCCAAGGCGTTTTTGAGGGAACCGATACCGGTCCATTGCGGGTAACGGCGGTTTTTATTTTCAAGTGCCAGGGACGTTGACTGTTTGGTAAGGCCCTCGGCCAAGTCCCTGGCATGGCTGGGCCAGACAGTACTGAACAGCAGGAAATACAGCACAACGGAAGCGGTGCGAATGGGCAACATAAGGGGCCTCGACAAGGAAGTCATTGATTGGCTGAAACTACCCAATCAGGCCAAGGCCGATGACATACATGGCTATTGCGTGAACCCTTGGTGTGGGTGGAAGCGGCTGCGCTCGCACTTCATGACAGCCTTGCATCTCTTCCTTCTTCCATCTCGCGTAGCAACTGTGCGCAGCTTCCCTCCGTCTGTCGCATGACTTGAACTGTCGGCGGACCAACGCGTCTGAACACACGCCCCATTAACCCTACGGAAGCTATCATGCTTTTCAAGAATAAAAGTCTCGTTGCAGTCCTGTCCTGCGCCATGATGTTTGCAGCAGCCCCGTTACTCCCGGCTGACCTCTCTATCATGAACTCCGCTTATGCGAAGGGTAGTGGTGGTGGTGGTGGTGGTGGTGGTGGTGGTGGTGGTGGCAACGGAGGCGGTAACGGCGGTGGTCACAGCGGATCGGATCACGGCAGCTCCGACAGTAACGGCCGTGGCAATGGGCTGAGCAGCGATCACGCCGGCAAGGCGGTTCGCGACCGTGGCGAAAGCGGTAACCGCTACGGCAGTGATAGCGGCCATGGTTCCACGACTTCAGGCATCGCCCATTCCAAAGATACGCGCGGCGTAGCGAAAGCGACTGCGATCTCGACCTCGACACCAGGGGAGCACAACGCTAAAGGGCTGAGTAACGCCGGGACGTCGACTTCAAAGAAATCGCACTGATTGGTTACGCCTGCAATACGTAATTCTGAATAAACGGGCGCCCCGCAGAGGGCGCCCGTTTTTCATTTACTCCTGCGGGGCTCGTGGGCACTTAAGGCTTTCAGGGCTACCAGCGCACAGACCATCCATCACCAGATTCATTAATCTGGCGAGGCGCGAGCGCCAGTCGCTTTGGGAATCCATTTGCCATATTCCGGCGGTTGCCAGGAAAAAGTCGTCGTGAGTAATCCCGCTACGAATCGTTCCGGCCTTTTCATTTGCTCTTAAAAGCAACTCGGCGGCTGCCTGGACTGGAGCATATCCCGACTTTCCAGGGAACTCGTAGGCACATGCCGCCTGTTGTATCGCAGTCGCGAGTCCCGCCTTTGTCATTGCATATTCAGCGAGGCAGTCCATCCATTCTCGGAGCGCTTGCTTAGGTGCTTTCGTCGCGAGGAGCTGTTCGGCCAGTGCTGCTACCTGCTGCATCTCGAATTGATAGACCTCGAATACCAGCTTCTCTCTGTTAGGGAAGTGGCGATAAAACGTTCCTTGCCCTACACCAGCCTTCTTCGCAATCGTACTCAGCGCAATCGCAGGGTCTCTAGTCAGTTCTACCACCGCGACCTCCAGGATCCGTTCCCGGTTCTTCCTGGCGTCAGAACGCATTGCCAACTCATCAGGCATGAGAAAAGTTTTCCTTAAATCGTATTGCTAAGCGGACAGTTGTCCGGTAGTGTTTTTTAAGTGGACAGCTGTCCGCTTGACTATCGTTTCTGGAGTTTACTATGAACGGCACTGGCAACACGATTCTGGTTACTGGCGGCACCTCAGGCATCGGCCTCGGCCTGGCGCTCAGGCTGCACAAGGCGGGCAACAAAGTCATTATTGCGGGCCGTCGCAAGGCTCTACTCGACAAGATCGTATCGGAGCATCCCGGTATCGAAGCCGTATTGCTGGACGTCTGTGATGCTCAATCGATCCAGCGCAGCAGTGAAGCGCTTGCCATCAGCCACCCGAATCTGAACGTTCTCATCAACAACGCGGGCATCATGCACTGGGAAGATCTGACGGATCCGCAAAGCCTGAGTACGGCCGAAGATATCGTGACCACCAACTTACTGGGCACGATCCGCATGGTGTATGCATTCATTCCACAACTGAGCAAGCAGCCCACTGCAACGATTGTGAATGTCAGCTCGGCTTTGGCGTTCGTACCGTTGCCTGCTACGCCGACCTACAGCGCAACCAAAGCGGCCGTGCATTCGTTCACCCAAAGTCTTCGCGTCCAGTTGGAAGCCTCGTCGGTGGAGGTTATCGAACTTGCGCCGCCGGGAGTACGTACCACGTTGCTTGGGCAGGAAAATGACGAACACGCGATGCCCTTGGAAGCGTTCCTGGATGAAGTCTTCGGATTGCTTGAGATTTCTCCGACCCCATCCGAGCTCGTGGTCGAGCGCGCCAAGCCATTAAGGTTTGCTGAGGCGGGCGGGTCGCATGCGGAGGTCTTGAAGATGCTGGCAGGGTACAAACCGCCAGCAGCATGATCGTTACGGGTTACAGGGGTACACCGTCGCGGCCCTAATCCGCGCTATGAACCACCACCAACAACTCAGCCTGTTCGTCAGAAACCGTGCGCAGGCGGTGGGATTTCTGCGCATTGAAATGCAGGGCGTCGCCTTCATCCAGCGTCTGCCGTTCGTTACCGAAGTCGACTTCAACACGGCCCCGGACCACGTAGATGAACTCTTCCCCCAGGTGTTCCTTGAAGGCGGACTGGCCAAACGAGCGTGGCGGATAGACCAGAAACGGCAACAACGCCCGCTGACCGATATGGCGCGCCAGCGGCACGTGCGCCACGGGTGCACCGCCATCGTTGGCTTCGCGCTGCTGGCGTCGAACCAGGCTGTAGCCTTCGGCGGGCACCGCTTCGGTGCTGAACAATTCTTCGGCCTGGGCATTCAAGGCCTTGGCCAGTTTGAGCGCCACCGCAATGGAGGGCGAACTCACGCCGCGCTCCACCTTTGACAGGTAGCTCTTGGTCAATCCGGTCAGCCCGGCCAACTGCTCCAGGGTGATCCCCATCTTCTTGCGCAAAATTCTCAGCTGTACCGCCATCCAACGCTGTTCCTTGAGAAATAATGACACTTGGCTTGATAATGACACAAAGTGTCATTAATATCGATTTGTGTCCTTGAGAGCCGTTGCAGCGACTCCTTGGCAACTTGAACGATTTTCGAGCAGGTACAGACCGTGACCACGACCATGCAGACCCCGAAGGATCAGCTCGTCACCCTCGCCGAGAAGCAAATGGTGACTGCGCTGATCGACAACGAATATACCCCGAGACAGAAGCTTGCACTCACCTGTCGCATTCTTTTTGACGGCGGTCATGACTCCGGGCTGGCCGGGCAAATCACCGCACGCGCCGAAACGCCGGGCACCTATTATACGCAGCGCCTGGGCCTGGGTTTCGACGAGATCAGCGGGGCGAACCTGCTGGTGGTTGATGAAGACCTCAAAGTACTCAAAGGCCAAGGCATGGCGAATCCGGCCAATCGCTTTCACAGCTGGCTCTACAGGGCTCGTCCGGATGTGAACTGCATCATCCATACGCACCCGTTGCACAGCGCCACGCTGTCGATGCTGGAAGTGCCGCTTGCTGTCTCCCACATGGACATCTGCCCGCTGTTCGACGACTGCGCCTTTCTCAAGGAGTGGCCGGGTGTTCCGGTGGGCAATGAAGAAGGCGAGATCATTGCGAAGGCGATCGGTGACAAGCGCGCCATCCTGCTCTCCCACCACGGCTTGCTGATTGCCGGCGGCTCGATCGAAGAAGCGTGCGTGCTCGCGCTGCTGTTTGAGCGTGCGGCCAGGATGCAGTTGCTCGCCATGAGCGCGGGAGAAATCCGCCCGATTCCCGAAGTGTTGGGCAAGGAAGCTCACGATTGGATCTCCACCCCGAAACGCCACGGCGCCGCCTTCAGTTACTACGCACGGCGTGCGCTGCGTACCCATGGCGACTGCCTGGCCTGATCGTCTCTACACTCTAAAAATCGCAAGGTGCCTTGTATGTCTACTTCTACTATTCGCGGCGTTATCGGCTACACCATCACCCCCTTCGCGCCAGACGGTTCACTGGACCTGGCGGCCCTGGGGCAATCGATCGACAAGCTGATCGCCTCCGGCGTGCACGCCATCGCCCCCTTGGGCAGCACCGGGGAGGGCGCCTATCTTTGCGATCAGGAATGGGAGGCGGTGGTCCGTTTCAGCCAGGATCGAATTGCCGGTCGAGTACCGACGGTAGTCAGCGTTTCCGACCTGACCACGGCGCGCACCGTACAGCGTGCCCAACTGGCTGAATCCTGTGGTGCGACCGCTGTGATGGTGCTTCCGGTCTCTTACTGGAAGTTGACTGACGCGGAAATCGTCGATCACTACCTGGCTGTCGGTACGGCCATCAACATTCCGATCATGCTCTACAACAACCCGGGCACCAGCGGCACTGACCTGTCGGTCGATTTGATCCTGCGGATTCTGCGCGAAGTGAAGAACGTCACCATGGTCAAGGAGAGCACCGGTGACATTCAGCGCATGCACCGCCTGTACACGGCGACAGAGGGCAAGGTGGCCTTCTACAACGGCTGCAATCCGTTGACCCTGGAGGCCTTGGTGGCCGGTGCCACGGGCTGGTGTACCGCGGCGCCCAACCTCATTGCGCAACTGAACCTGGCGCTTTGGGACGCTGTCCAGGCCGGCCAGATGGCACAAGCGCGCGCCTTGTTTTATCGCCAGTACGAATTGCTGGAGTACATCACACGTCGTGGCCTGCCCACGACAATCAAGGCGGGCTTGAAGCTTCAGGGGCTGGACGTCGGCGCGCCACGCCTGCCACTTCAGGCGCTCGATGCTTCGGGCAGCGCTTACCTGAAAGCGCTGCTGGACGCGCTGACAGACTGAGCCGCTGCTTAAGCCCATAGGGTGATTGCGAAGAGGCAGTCACCTTGAATCCACCGTTGCGCAACCTGAGGGTAAAACAGTGAAAGTCCATTTCGTCATGCACGAGTCCTTTGAAGCCCCCGGCGCGTTTGAGGATTGGGTAACCGCCCGGGGTTATCAAGCAAGCTATTCGCGCGTCTACAACTATGATGCCCTGCCGGACGACGCTGCTGCGTTCGATCTGCTGGTCGTGCTGGGCGGCCCCCAGGACCCTGGCACGTCGCTTGAGCAATGCCCTCACTTCAACGCAGTGGCCGAATGCGAGTTGATCAACAAGGCCATCAGCGGCGGGAGGGCCGTGGTGGGTGTTTGCCTGGGTTCACAGTTGATCGGCGAAGCGCTGCAGGCGACGTTTGCACACAGCCCAGAGAAAGAAATCGGCAAATTTCCTATTCACCTGACCGAGGAAGGCCTGGCGAACCCGAAGTTTTCTCACTTCGGCAAAACCCTGGATGTCGGCCATTGGCACAACGACATGCCCGGCCTCACCGCAGACGCGACGATTATTGCCCGCAGCGAAGGCTGCCCACGTCAAATCGTTGAATACAGCCCACTGGTCTATGGTTTTCAGTGCCACATGGAGCTGACCAGAGACGTTGTAGAACTGCTTATCCAGGCATCGGAAGCGGAGCTGGCGACATTGACCGATCGACGTTTTGTCCAGCAACCCGCCGCATTACGGGAAAACGATTACACCGAGATGAACCAGAAGCTGTTCGTGTTTTTGGACAAGCTCGTGGCCGACTACCTGGCCCAGTAGCGTCGGCTTTTCATGGATCGGCACCCCACGTAGATCACGATCAGGGTGCTGACACCCAATGAGGTCAACGCTAAAGCCAGGTTCAAGTCGTTTGCATCGGCGTGGTATACCCGAATAAGCGATGAAGCCAGCGCCGTCGAGGGAAAAGTGAATGCCCACCATTGCCGCGAGAAAGTCGATGTCACCAAGCGCTTGCCCAGGCTGAAGACCACCACGGCGAAAAATAACGAGGTCCATGCCAAACAGTCGACCCAACCGTTCGCCTCTCCTGCCACGTTGTACACGGCAATGGCAATCACTGCGGGAGCCGATACCAGGATGGCCAGGCCGGGCATGGCCGGGGCCGAAATCTTTGGGCTCACGAAAATGATGCGGTAGAGGATCAAAGGCAGAAACACCGCCCAGCACAACACCGCCGAAGTCAGCAGTATTTTGCAAAACGGCGCATACCCAAGCGTGACGCCGGCGAAGCTCGGAGAGGCATTGCCGACCATCGGTATCAGCCAGGCAGGGCTCAGTTCATTGTGGCTGACCTCCTCCAGAAACCAGTGCCGCAGCATGAAGCCCAAAAAGACGACTTGGGCACAAACCGCCACTGTCCAGAGACAGGCTGCGGCGATGTGGCTGTAAGGCAGCAGCGCCTGGGAAAGCAGCGCACCGGAGATCGTGGCGGCGCAGAAGAAGTTACGTCGCGACGGGTTCTGCCATTCCTGGATAACGTATTTCACGGCGTACGTCAGGCGAACAACCTGAAGCAGGATCAGCACGATAAAAATGCCCAGGCCAAGGCACAGCAGGCTTTCGCCCGCTTGCGCAGGCACGCCGAATTCCGATGCGGCGCTGCGCCATGCCAGGCCCAGGCCGGTAATACCCATGACAACGGAAAACAGATCGTAACTGATGTGCTGAACTGAAAGTCGCAAGAGCAAACCTCGTTTTTCTTCACGACTGTCATGAAGTTAACAGCGTGTGTGAGTGAGCGCATAGTGGCCTCCAGTTGCACGCTTCCACAGATCCAATCCCTGATAAAAATTGGCGTCGAGGCTGATCATGCTGGATATTCACTTGGACTTTTCCAGCCTGGCGTCGCCTCTGCATCTTCAGCTCTATGAGCAGATCGCATTGCAGATCGAGCAGTCATTACTGGTAACGGGAGAGCGCCTGCCGCCTACGCGAGCGCTCTCACAGCAACTGAACATTTCTCGCGGCAGCGTTGTGCGTGCTTACGAAACACTGGTATCGGCGGGCCTGTGCCGAAGCGAAACAGGGCGGGGCACGTTCGTGACTGGGTGGCCGGAGCGTGAGGGTAAACCGCCAGTGCTTTCCACGCGCCAATCTAAAAACAGGCTGGCCGAACCCGCTGTCGGTTCAGTGTCGTTGCTGCCAAGTCAGGCGAATGTTGATCACTTGCCCATCAGCGATTTCCGAAACGCCTTTAACCGTACGTTGCGCTACCCCGCTCGGTTCTCACAATTTGGCGAGAGTGCGGGCGATTTTCGTCTGCGCTCGTTGGTGTGCGAGCACCTCCTGCCGGCGCGGGGTATTCACGCCACGCCGGAGCAAGTCCTGATTGTCCCAGGCACTCAGTACGCGTCAGTCCTGCTGGCGATGACCTTAAACAAAACCCATCGTCGCTTGCATTTCGGGGTTCCCGGTTATTTGGACATTGCCCGAAATTTCGATCGGTTTGGCTTTGACCTGGTTCCGCATGCCGTGGACGAAGAGGGGATGACCCTGCCCGAGTCGGCAGGTGATTCAGACGTCATTTATTGTATGCCCGAGCATCATTTCCCTCAGTGCGTTGCGCTCTCGGCGCAGCGTCGGCAAAGACTCCTGAGCTGGGCTGAGCTCAATAAGCTGTACATACTCGAGGACGACTACGACAGTGAATTCTATTTCAATCGCATGCCGCAGCCTGCCTTGAAGGCGAATGACCCTCAAGAGCGGGTCATTTACCTGGGGACGTTCTCCAAGTCGTTATTCAATAGCCTGAGGCTGGGTTATGTCGTTGCCAGTGAAGCGTTGATCAACTCATTGGCTTCGCTGCACTGGAACTTGTCGAGGGGCACCAGCAGCCTGTTGCAGCGCTGGGTCGGCGAGCTGATCGAGGCGGGCATGTACGAGCGGCATATCCGGCGCATGCGGTCGGTGTACAGAGTCAAAAGGGATGCGGTCGCCGAGCTGATCAATCGTCATTTTCCATGCGCGCAGTTCACGCTTCCATCGGGAGGGCTTCAGCTACTTATCGAGTGCCCGGATAAACGCTGTTCAACTGCGATTTTTTTGTGGTGCAAAGAGAATGGCGTGAGGCTCGCAGATCCAGCCAATTATGTGTTGGACTGCCATTGCGGGCCTGACTTTATCGTGCTGGGTTTTGCCAACATCCCCCTCCATGACTTCGAGGCGTTGTTGCTCAAGCTCAAACACTTTTTGTCATGCATGGCTGTCGGAGTCTAACCAAGCATGTCTTTGACCTGCGCCAGCGTCACCTTCGGCACCACACTCTGCGGAAGCCTCGAACACTCGGACAGGTTGTACACCCGGAAATCATCGCCCACGATCTTCTCGGCCATCAGTTCGAACGAGGGCAGTATGCGCGTGTAAAAATGCTGATCAAGCCCGCAGGGCGATCTGGCGACGGTATCGTTCTCATAAAAGCGTCCGGATTTTTCATCCAGGTCGACGCCGACCAGAAACACCGTGGAAAAACCCATATGGAATGCCAGCTGGACCGCCAGATACGCCACCGTCCGCGCATCAAAAAAGCCTTCGCGCATGTCCTTGCTGAACCCTACCGGCCTTTTGCGCAGAGGCAGTAGCGAGTGATCGGCGACCAGCGCTTCGTGTCTGCCCAGTACCGCATCCAGCCAGGACGGTCGTTCAGCCTTGGATAGCGGATAAAACTCGCCGGCGGGTTTTATACGCGATATACGCAAATGGTCTTCCCACAGCGCGACTCGCTGACTGTTGGCCATGGCATAGTTGAATAGCGCCGGCTGTTGCAGGGAAAAGCTTCGGTCCGTACAGGCGTAAAAACACGGTTTGACGGCCGTGTTCAAAAATTTCGAAATGGCGCCGTTCATGGTGATCATCGGCACGTGCGCAAAGTCCTCCAGGGGAAATGACCTTGCCGATGGGCCGGAAGCAATGATGAAAACCGCGCCTGTTTCGACAGCGCGGCAGTTTGCAAAATCGTGCCTGACCAGCTCATCCAGTGAGCCCGGTGCGGGCGCTACAGCGAGGCGGGACAGTGGTTTCATAACGCTCACCGTTAAGTGAATTTAAAAGGCCTACACCACTCGACCAGAGTTTTGTTACAGAGTTTCTTTGTTAAAAAAACGATACATAAGCGTTCGCTCGAAACGCGTGTCCCTTTTTTTCATCTCGCCTGTCATTCCAGGCAAGTGAATTAAATCGAGAGCCTTCTCCCATGCCCGTTGCCGTCCCCTCGCGCTTGCGCCCGTTGCTCAAACTGAGCCTGATGCTGAGCCTCAGCGCCAGCCCGCTGTTCGTCCCCGTAAGCTTTGCCGAAGACAGCAACGCCCGGCGCAGCTACCAGGTGCCGGCGGGCAGCCTGAGCGCGGCATTGACCCGTTTTGCCGGGCTGTCGGGGGTCAACCTGTCGGTGGACCCGGCGCTGGTCAGCGGGCGCAGGAGCAGCGGTCTGTCCGGTGAATACGGCGTGGAAGAGGGCTTCGCGCGCTTGCTGCAAGGCTCCGGCCTGCAACTGCAACCCATGGGCGCGCAAGCCTACATGCTGGTGCCGGTGCCGGAAGGCGGCAGCCTGGAACTGGCGCCGACCTCGATCCTCGGCACCACCGGCCTGTACGACGGTGACACCTATGCCGGTGGTCAAGTGGCGCGCCGTGGCTCGCAAGGTTTGCTGGGCACGCGAGACTTCATGGAAACGCCGTTCAGCATGACCACCTACACGGCGGATGCGGTCAAAAACCAGCAGGCGCGTACGCTGGGCGACCTGATCGCCAGCGACCCGTCGGTGCGCGCTACCAACCCGGCCGGTGGGCGCTATGAGCAGTTCACCATTCGCGGCTTCAGCCTGTTCAACAGCGATGTGTCGTACAACGGTCTCTACGGCGTGCTGCCGACCTACACCATCGACATGGAAATGGCTGACCGCGTCGACATCTTCAAAGGCCCCACCCAGTTGATCAACGGTATCTCGCCGCGTGGCAGCGTGGGCGGTGGGATCAACGTGGTGCCCAAGCGCGCCACCGACAAGGACATCACCTCGTTCACCGGCACCTGGGCCTCCGACAGCCAGGCGGGCGGCGCGGTGGACGTTGGCCGGCGCTTTGGCGAAGACAACCAGTTCGGCCTGCGTTTCAACGGCGTGAAGCAGTCCGGCGACACCGAATGGGATCACCAGAGCGTCGACCGCGAGATGGCCGTGCTGGGCCTGGATTTTCGTGGTGAGCGCCTGCGTCTTTCCACCGACATCGGCCGCACCGAGCGTGACACCGATGCGCCCCAGGAGCGTGTGCAGGTCGCCGCTGCCGCGCCGGTGCCGAGCGCCAACGACGTGCGCCGCAACTACGCGCAGTCCTGGAGCAAGGCGCGCACTCAGGACACCTTCGGCACGGTGAATGCCGAATATGACCTCAGCGACTCGGTGATGCTTTACGGCGGCGTTGGCGCGCGCAAAAGTGACCACGACTTCCTGCGCCATGCCGTATCGGTGACCAATGCCGCGGGCGCATTCAGCGTGCAGCCCCGGGATTTCACCCGCGATGAGAACGTGCGTACCGCCACGGCTGGCGTGCGTAACTGGTTCCATACCGGGCCGGTGAGCCATGAGGTCAACCTGGCCGCCAGTTACTTCTATATGGACTTCACCAACGGCGGTGCGCGTTATGCGAACGCGTCGAGCAACCTCTACAACCCCGTGCAAACCCCAACGCCATCTGTGGCCACGCGCCAGGATGCGAAGGTGTACACCGAGAACAAATTCAGCGGCGTGGCGCTGTCCGACACCCTGGGCTTCTTCGATGACCGCTTGCTGCTCACCCTTGGCGCGCGCTGGCAGCGCGTCGTCGTCGACGACTGGAGCGACGGCATCAAGGGCGACACCCACTACGACGAAGAAAAGGTCTCGCCCTCCGGCGGCCTGCTGTTCAAGGCCACCGACAAGCTATCGTTGTACGCCAACTACATGGAAGGCTTGAGCCAGGGCAAGATCGCACCGTCCACGTCGATCAACGAAGACCAGATCTTCCCGCCGTTTATCAGCCGCCAGGTCGAAGTGGGCGCCAAGTACGACGCCGGTGCCTTCGCCGTAACCGCTGCGGTGTTCCGCATCAAGCAACCGGCGTATGAAACCAACGCCACCTCGCGGGTGTTCGGACCCAACGGCAAGCGCCAGAACACCGGTGCGGAGCTGAGTGTGTTCGGCGAACCGCTCAAGGGCGTGCGCTTGCTCGGCGGTGTGATGTACATCGACAGTAAGCTCAAGGACACCACCAACGGCACCTTCGACGGCAACCGCGCCCCGGCCACGCCGGAGTACAACGTCAACCTCGGCGCCGAATGGGACGTGCCGACCCTCGAAGGCCTGACCCTGACCAGCCGTGGCATCCACTCAAGCTCGCAGTATCTGGACCAGTCCAACATCAAGAAAATCGACGGATGGAACCGCATCGACGTCGGCGCGCGCTATGCCTTCAAGGTGGATGACAAACACGTCACCCTGCGCGCGAATGTGGAGAACCTCGCCGATAAACGTTACTGGAGCTCGGCGGGTGCGTCGGATGACAGCGAGCCGGGGCTGACCTTGTCGACACCGCGTACGTACCTGCTGTCTGCCACCGTCGACTTCTGAACCGGGGGGAGGGCAGGACGTTGGCGTCAGTGGCCGTCCACACCTGTTCCGCCAGAACGTCCTCTTGATCATTGGGGGCAATATCGACGTCGACGTTGCCTGAATTGCCCACTGCCTTTAAGGCACACGCTCTGGAGATGACGCCATGCAGATAACCGCTGCTCAGATCAAACAGATTCTGCCTCAGGTTGAGGAAACCATGCCGCTCGTAGCCCCCCTCAACGCGGCTATGGCGCGCTTTCAGATCAGCACATCACAGCGGGCCGCCGCGTTCATTGCGCAAATCGGCTGTGAGTCGGCGCAACTCGATAGGCTGGTGGAAAACCTCAACTACAGTGCACAGGCACTTGTGCGCGTCTGGCCGAGGCATTTCACATTGGAACTCGCCGAGGAAGTTGCCCATGACCCCGAAAAAATTGCCAACATCGCATATGCGTTTCGCATGGGGAATGGCCCGGTGGAATCCGGGGACGGTTGGAAGTACCGGGGGCGTGGTTTTGGTCACGGGCCGGGACAATTACCAGTCTATCGGCGATGCCCTGAGTCTGGATTTGCTGGCGCATCCGGAGCTGCTCCAGCAACCGGAATATGCCGCACTGTCGGCGGCGCGCTTCTGGTCGGTCAGCGGCTTGAATACCCTGGCAGACAAAGGCGAGTTCGAAGCAATCACCCTGAAGATCAATGGCGGGCTCGATGGTGAAACCGATCGATTGGCGTTTTATCAACGTGCGTTGACGGTCCTGGGCTGAACCGCAATTGCGGCCCAGGGGCAATTTGGATACGGTGCATGTCTGCCCATAAGGACCGTGCCCATGACCGAATCCACCCCCAAGACCCGTCGCGCCCCCAAGGGTGAAAAACGCCGCGAAGAGCTGCTGGACGCAGCCTTGCAGGTGTTTTCCCTGGAGGGCTACGGCGGTGCTTCAATGGCTCAGGTGGCGGGGATAGTCGGCATTTCCGTGGCCGGGTTGCTGCATCATTTTCCCAGCAAGATCTCACTGTTGATGGGCGTGTTGCAGCGCCGCGATGAAGTCAACCAACGGATCGCCGATGAAGTGCGCGCAGAGAAATCCCTCAACGGTTTGCTTGGCAGCCTGCGGGCGATCAATCGTTCCAATGCCACGGCACCGGGCGTGGTACGCGCGTTTACCATTTTGAACGCCGAAAGCCTGCTTGATACCCATCCGGCCTGGGCCTGGTTCCAGGCGCGCTACACGGCGATCCGCCAACGCATGCAGGGGCAGTTCGCCGAACTGGTCGCGGCGGGGGAGGTGCGCGGCGATGTGGACATCGCCGGGCTGGTGGAAGAAATCCTGGCCATGATGGATGGCCTGCAGATCCAGTGGCTGCGTTTTCCGGAACAGGTGGACCTGGTGGCGCGCTTCGATACCTACCTTGCGCGGGTCGAAGCGGCGATCAGGACCTGAGCCGAACGCGATCAAAATGTGGGAGGGGCAAGTCGAATCGTCGCACCGCCCTCCCACACTGGACCGCG
>NZ_JAFHKI010000075.1 GCF_016937615.1 Pseudomonas lactucae
GCTCGGCAGCTGCTACGCATCGCCATCGGGAGCAAGCCCCCTCCCACATTCAACTGTATTTCAAATTAGAATTTGTATGAGGACATTGCTGTGCGCTCGACCGAAGTTGTGATCATTGGCGCCGGCGCCGCAGGCTTGATGTGCGCGCTGACCGCCGCCGGACGTGGGCGCAAGGTGATGTTGATCGACCATGCGAACAAGGCCGGCAAAAAGATCCTGATGTCCGGCGGTGGCCGCTGCAACTTCACCAATATGTACACCGAGCCGGCCAACTTCCTCTCGCACAACGCGCACTTCTGCAAGTCCGCCCTGGCCCGCTACACCCAATGGGATTTCATCGGGTTGGTGGCCAAGCACGGCGTGCCGTACCACGAGAAGAAGCTCGGCCAACTGTTCTGCGATAACAAGTCCAGCGATATCCTCGGCATGTTGCTCGACGAGTGCATCCAGACCGGCGTGAGCCTGCACCTGGACACCTCCATCGAGGAAATCGCCAGGCTCGACAGCGGCTATCAACTGCAGACCACCCTGGGTGAGTTGCGTTGTGAGTCACTGGTGATCGCCACCGGCGGCCTGTCGATCCCGACCCTGGGCGCGACCGGCTTTGGTTACCAGGTGGCCAAGCAGTTCGGTCACGCGTTGCTGCCGACCCGCGCAGGGTTGGTGCCGTTCACCATCACCGATCAGCTCAAGACGCTGTGCGGCGAGTTGTCCGGCACCTCCGTGGACTGCCTGGTCAGCTGCAACGACCAGAGCTTTCGCGAGAACATCCTGTTTACCCATCGCGGCCTCAGCGGGCCGGCGATTTTGCAGATTTCCTCGTATTGGGAACCCGGAGACACCGTAGAGATCAACCTGCTGCCTGACCACGACGCCCACACCTGGCTGCAACAGCAACAGGTCGAGCGCCCCAACAGCGAGCTGAAAACCTTGCTGGGTGAGATCTTCACCAAGAAAATGGCCAACCTGCTGGCGGACACCTGGTTCGCGTCCAAGCCGATGAAGCAATACACCCACGCTGAAATTGCCGATATCGCACAAAAACTCGGGAGCTGGCAGCTGGTGCCGGCGGGCACCGAAGGCTATCGCACTGCCGAGGTGACGCTGGGTGGGGTGGATACGCGGGAAGTGTCGTCCAAGACCATGGAATCGCTGAAGAGCCCCGGGCTGTACTTTATCGGCGAAGTGCTGGATGTGACCGGGCACCTGGGCGGGTTCAATTTTCAGTGGGCGTGGGCGTCGGGGTATGCCGCAGCACAATACGCCTGACACAACACGGTAAAACATGTGGGAGGGGCGGTGCGACGATTCGACTTGCCCCCGATAGCGGTGGACCAGTCAACTCATCCGGTGACTGATACATCGCCATCGGGGGCAAGCCCCTCCCACATTTTGATTATCTGTGTGCCAGGGAGAAATTTTGTGCAGTGATGTGCTCACCACCCTTGCCGTGGCGTCCTTGATAGCTCAATTTAGCGACAACGTCCCGGAAGACTCCAGACTTCATGTCATCGACCTCGTTCAAGCATTCCCTGCGTCGCCTGTGGGCGCTGGATAAATTCAGCTACAGCATTCGGGTATTCATTGCCCTGACCGGCAGCATGGCGCTGTGCTGGTACCAGGATGAAATGACCCTGCTGATCCCGCTATTCCTGGGGATTATCGCCAGCGCCCTGGCCGAGACCGACGACAGCTGGCAAGGCCGCCTCAACGCCCTGGCGGTGACGCTGGTGTGTTTCAGCATTGCCGCGCTGTCGGTGGAGTTGCTGTTCCCCTACCCCTGGATTTTCGTCATCTCTCTGGCCCTGGCGACGTTCGGCCTGACCATGCTCGGCGCGCTGGGTGAACGTTACGGGGCGATTGCATCGGCCACGCTGATTCTGTCGGTGTACACCATGATCGGCGTGGACCAGCGCGGTGGCGCGGTGAATGATTTCTGGCACGAGCCACTGCTGCTGGTGGCCGGTGCGGCCTGGTATGGGGTGCTGTCGGTGCTGTGGCAGGCGCTGTTTTCCAACCAGCCGGTACAGCAGAGCCTGGCGCGGTTGTTCCGCGAGTTGGGGCGTTATCTCAAGCTCAAGTCGTCGTTGTTCGAACCGATCCGCCAGCTGGATGTGGAAGCGCGCCGCTTGGAACTGGCCCAGCAAAACGGCCGGGTGGTAGCGGCGCTGAATGCCGCCAAGGAAATCATCCTGCACCGCGTGGGCAACGGCCGACCGGGCTCAAAAGTCAGCCGCTACCTCAAGCTGTACTTCCTGGCCCAGGACATCCACGAACGCGCCAGTTCATCCCATTATCCTTACAACGCACTGGCCGAGGCGTTCTTCCACAGTGATGTGCTGTTCCGCTGCCAACGCCTGCTGCGCCAGCAAGGCAAGGCCTGCCAGGCGCTGGCCGAGTCGATCCAGCTGCGCCAGCCGTTTATCTATGGCGACAGCTTCGCCGAGGCGCTCAGCGACCTGAACGCCTCCCTGGAGCACCTGCGCATCCAGAGCAACCCGGCCTGGCGCGGCCTGCTGCGCTCGCTGCGGGCGCTGGCGGCCAACTTGTCGACGCTCGACCGCCTGCTCGGCGACGCCAGCAACCCCGACGCCCTGGCCGACGCCTCCGACAGCAACCTGCTGGACCGCGCGCCGCGCAACCTCAGGGAAATGTGGACACGCCTGCGCACGCAACTGACGCCGACCTCGCTGCTGTTCCGCCATGCCCTGCGCCTGTCCCTGGCGCTGAGCATCGGCTACGGCACCTTGCATGTCATCCACGCCTCCCAGGGTTATTGGATCATCCTCACCACCCTGTTTGTGTGCCAGCCCAACTATGGCGCCACGCGGCGCAAACTCGGGCAGCGGATCATCGGCACCGCCATCGGCCTTACCGTGGCCTGGGCGCTGTTCGACCTGTTCCCAAGCCCCCTGGTGCAATCGATGTTCGCCATCGCCGCGGGCCTGGTGTTCTTTATCAACCGCACCACCCGCTACACCCTGGCCACCGCAGCCATCACCCTGATGGTGCTGTTCTGCTTCAACCAGGTGGGCGATGGCTACGGGCTGTTTTTGCCGCGCCTGCTCGACACCTTGCTCGGCAGCCTGATCGCCGGTCTGGCGGTGTTCCTGTTCCTGCCGGACTGGCAAGGCCGACGCCTGAACAAAGTGCTGGCCAACACGCTGACCTGCAACAGCATCTACCTGCGCCAGATCATGCAGCAATACGCCGCCGGCAAGAGCGACGACCTGGCCTACCGCCTGGCCCGCCGCAACGCGCACAACGCCGACGCGGCATTGTCCACCACCCTGGCCAATATGCTGATGGAACCGGGGCATTTTCGTAAGGAAGCGGATGTGGGGTTCCGCTTTCTGGTGCTGTCCCACACCTTGCTCAGCTATTTGTCGGGGCTTGGAGCCCACCGCGATACGCAATTGCCGGCCGAGATCCGCGAACACTTGATCGACGGCGCGGGTAAGACACTGGCGGCGAGCATCGATGAAATCGCCACAGGGCTGGCCAACAAGCAGCCGATTGCGATCCAGAGCGATGCCGAGGAAGCCCTGGCGGCAGACCTGGAGCAGATGCCGGATGAGATCGATGAGGGGCAGCGACTGGTGCAGACGCAGTTGGCGTTGATTTGTCGGCAGCTAGGGCCGCTGCGGACATTGGCGGCGCACCTGATCAAGGACACCAGCGCGGCTTAGGCCGCTATCGGGGGCAAGCCCCCTCCCACAGGGGACCGCATTTCCATGTTGGAACTCGATCAATGTGGGAGGGGCGGTGCGACGATTCGACTTGCCCCCGATGAGGCCCGCACAGGCACTACATCCCATGAGCCTTCATCAACCGCGCATAACTGCCATCGGCCTTCATCCTGGCAATCTCCCGATCAAAGCCCGCGACGATCTGCGCATGCTCAGGGTGCTTCAGGCTGACCAGGATATGCAGGCTGTTTTCACTCAACGGCGCGGGCAAAAACTCCACCGCATTGCGCACCCGTGCCGATTCGCGTGACAGGTAGTAACGCGCCACGTACTCATCCTCCACCGTCAGCCGCACCCGCTGCGCCGCCAGCATGCGCACGGCCATGGCGAAGTTATGCACAGGGACCTTTTGCAACTGCGCATCTGCGTCGAATGCAGTCGAATACGCATAGCCGCGCACCACGGCTATCGGGTAGTCGTGCAGCTGTTCAAGGTTCTGGTACTCGATGGGGTCGTCACGGCGCTTGATAAAGCGCACGCGGTTGACCAGGTACTCGTTGGAGAACTGCCCCAAATGCGTGCGGGCCTCGTCGTACCAGGCGTTGATCAGCACGTCATAGCGCCCGTCGCCCACCCCCATCAGCGCGCGCGCCCAAGGCACCTGCTCGAAATCACTGACATAGCCGGCACGAGCCAGAGCCGTACGGACGATGTCGGTAGCCAGCCCGCCGTTGATCAGGGTGGAATCGGTAAAAGGCGGCCAGGCATCCGCGACCAGACGCAAACTCTGCGCAAATGCAGGCGTCGCCAGCAATAACACTCCAATCAAAGCAACGGCACGAAAGAATCGCGGCATGCTCAAAATCCTTGGCAGGCAGGCGGTGGCTCTGGCTCAGGCGAGACCTGAGGTCCTAACAATAGCTCACATTACACAAAGAAACCGGAGGCGCACGCACACAATGATGGCGAATTGACGTCACTCACAAAAATAGACGATTTCGACACACGCGCACATCGCGCTTACTATCCTGAACAGACGTTTACACGAGAGTTCATCATGACGGTTGATTGGGTTTGCAAACATCACACTGACTTGGGCAAGGAGCAGCTCTACGCGATCCTGCGTTTGCGCTGCGAGGTTTTCGTTGTCGAGCAGAAGTGCGTCTATCAGGACATTGACGGGCAGGACCTGGCGGGCGATACCCACCACCTGATGGCCTGGCAGGATGATCAGTTGGTGGCCTACCTGCGCCTGCTGGACCCGGAATCCCAGGGCGGTGACGTGGTGGTTGGCCGGGTGATCGTCGCGCCGTCGGCACGCGGTACCGGCTTGGGGCACCAGATGATGGAAGAAACTCTGCGGCAGATCGACGAGATCTGGCCCGAGACGCCGGTCTTTCTGTCAGCCCAGGCGCATTTGCAAGGGTATTACGGGAAGTACGGGTTTGTGGTGGCGGGTCAGGAATACCTTGAGGATGATATTCCTCATATAGGTATGCGGCGCGCCTGAGGGCCTCATCGGGGGCAAGCCCCCGATGGCGTCAGCCGAAACAATGCAAAAATTTCAGGGATAGCCCAACACCCGCTTCACCGAAGCCAGATTGTCTTCGATCCAACGCCGATCGATTGCCCCCCAATCACGAATCCGATAGTGCCCGGCATGGTTGCGGGCACCGTCCTGCTGCTCGAATTCACACACGATATCCAGATCGGCCAACGCCGCGATGGTGTCCTGCGCCGTGCGTCGCGGCATGCCGGTGGCGTCAGTCAAAGCCGGGACGCTGCTGGCCAGGCCACTGTCGATCAGGTACGCCACGTAGAGGCGGCGGTAGAAACTGCTTTTGGTCTTGCTCACATCCATGGTGGTCGCCTTGTGTCGTCAGGGCTTGCCCTGCAGGTCGCGATACGTGAGGTACACCCGCAGGTCGAATTCCACCTGATGGTAGCCCGGCATCATGTAGTCGCAGAGTTTGTAGAACGCCTTGTTGTGGTCCGATTCCTTGAAGTGCGCCAGTTCATGCACCACGATCATGCGCAGAAATTCCGGCGCCGCCTCTTTGAACAAAGCAGCGATGCGGATCTCTTTCTTGGACTTCAGATTGCCACCCTGCACCCGCGAAATCGTGGTGTGCAGGCCGAGGGCGCGGTGAGTCAGGTCCAGGCGATTATCGAACAGCACTTTGTCGATGGCCGGCGCGTTGCGCAGGTGTTCCTGCTTCAAGGCCAGGGCATAGGCGTACAGGGCCTTGTCGCTCTGCACGGCGTGGCGTTCGGGGTAACGTTGCTCCAGGTAGGCGCCCAACTGGTCCTTGGCGATCAGTTGACGCACCTGCTCCTGGAGGGCTGGCGGGTAGGCCTGAAGGTATTTCAGCGCGGTCATGGAGTCTGCAACAGGGTTTGAAGGCCGTCAGTGTAGCGAATTCAACGCACGCGAGCGCGCGACCAGTCAGCCACGACCTCGGCCATTAACGGCTGCGACGCCCATGGCCCCTGGATAAACGGGCAACCGTGGGCTTTGAGCCAGTTCGCTTGCTCTTGGGTTTCGACGCCCTCGGCAATTACCAGCACGTCAAAATGCGCACATAACTCAATGATGCTGCGCGCCATCGCCGCATCGCGCACCGAGCCCGGCAGGCGCGCCACCAACTGCGGGTCGAGCTTGAGGGTATCGAACTCCAGATCACGCAGATGCGCCAGGGAACACTGCCCCGAGCCAAAGTCGTCCAGCGCGATGCGCACGCCCACACGGCGCAGCAACTTGAGCTGCTTGGCGGCCTCTTCCAGGTTGTTCATCAGGCAGTCTTCGCCGATTTCCACCTCCAGTTGCCGGTCGCGCAGTCCATACCGCTCGATCATTTGCTGTAGCTGGTTCGCCAGGTTGGGCAAATTGAACTGACTGGCGCTCAAGCTCACGCTCAGCACCAACTCGTCATCGAACGTTGTGTGCCATGCCTGGCGCTGGGCGGCGACCTGCTGGTAAATCCAGCTACTCAGCTGGCTGATCAACCGCACCTCTTCCAGCAATGGTAAAAACAACCCCGGCGGTACATCGCCGACGCTGGGATGCTGCCAGCGCAACAATGCCTCGACGCCACGCAGGTGCCCGTCTTCCAGCGACACCTGGGGCTGGTAGACCAGGGTAAAGTCCTTGTTTTCAATGGCCGTGCGCACGCTGTCTTCGAGCATCAGGCGCGAACGGGCGCGGCCGTTCATTTCCTGGTCGTAATAGCGATATTGCTGACGCCCAGCACGCTTGGCTTCGTACATGGCGATATCGGCCGCACGCAACAGGCCGTTGAGGTCAGAACCGCAGTCCGGAAACGTGGCGATGCCGATGCTGACCCCGAGCATTACATCCAAACCGTCAACTTGATGACAAACCGACACTCGTTCGATCAGTTTTTCCGAAATCTTCGCCGCGTGTTCCGGGAATTCCAGCTCCAGCAACGCGGTAAATTCATCCCCGCCCATGCGGCCGATGATGTCGTAGGAGCGCAGGCAACCTTGCAGTTGCTCCGACACCCAGCGCAGCACGCGGTCGCCGGCATCGTGCCCCAGAGAATCGTTGACCCGCTTGAAACCGTCGAGGTCCAGGTACAGCAACACCAGCGACTGGTCCACCCGCTCGCTACGCGACAAGGTATTTTCCACCGCCTGATAAAAGCCACGCCGGTTCAACAGCCCGGTCAACGGGTCAGTGACTGCCTGAAACTCCAGTTGCTGATGCAGGTGGCGCACTTCGGACATGTCCAGCACCGTCACCACCATGGCTTTCTGCTCAGTCGGCAGCGGCGCGCAGGACAGCGCCACGGGCACCTGTTGCCCGCGGCTGGTGCGCAGGATTGCATCGTGCAGACGCCAGGTTTCGCCCTTGCGATAACCGGCGTACATCTGCGATTCCAACCAGGCAGGCACGTGAGGCTTTTGCAGGAAGCTGAGAAATTCCTGACCTTTGAGCTCATGAAGCGTGGCGTTGAGCAGACGTGAAATCGCCGGGTTGGCGTACTCGATGACCCCCGCCTCGCTCACCACCAGGATGCCTTCGGCGGCGTTGTCCAACACCGAGGCATTGAAGGCGCGGGCCGACTCCAGATCATGACTCAGGCGCTGCAACGCCCGGCGGTTACGCTGGTGTTCCAGCAGTGCCTGAACCTTGGGCTTGAGGATATGCGGGTCGAAGGGTTTGAACAGGTAGTCGATGGCGCCGCTGGCGTACCCCTCCAGCACCGACGCGGGCGATTGGGCATTGGCGCTCAGAAAGATGATCGGGGTCATGCGCGTGCGCTGACTGCCGCGCATCAGGCGGGCCACTTCAAAGCCGTCCATGCCGGGCATTTTCACATCCAGCAGCACCAGGTCGACGTCATGCTCCAGCAACAATTCCAGGGCTTCAACACCGGAGGCTGCGGTTACGACCTGCCAGTCGTCACGTTGCAAAAGCGCACGCATGCTGATCAGGTTTTTCCGGGTAGTCATCGACCACCAGAAGAACCGAATCGCCGTCGCCGTGGTGTGGAGCGCATTCCATGCTACGTCTCTTCCTTAAGGACTCGCTCCGGTCACTTCTAAGCGTAAACCCGGACAAACTCTGAGCCATCACTCTAGCGCTGGAACCTCAAAATCAGAAGTGACGTGGATGCCATCATCGCGCCAAAGTTCAGTAAGCCGACTAACGGTCAAGCGCTACAGCCCCCGTACCACGCCATATATGGCGTTTTGACATTCTCTTGGCGCCAATAAATTGCCAGCAACCGTTTAACAACTGGCCGGCCACCGCCTATAAAGAACCCGTGAGGCCTGCGGGCCAAAGCCATCACCCCCTCTGTATAAGGCCTATGCCATGATCGACCTCTCTACCTGGAACCTGAGCATTCCGGTCGGCTCTCCCCCTGCGACCATCGACACTCCGAAGCTGATGAGTGGTTTCAACGACCAGTATTTCCAGGCCGAAGGCAGCAACGTGCAATTCTGGACGCCAGTCACCGGTACCCGCACCGAAAACGCCATCTACCCCCGCAGCGAACTGCGCGAAACCTACGCCGACGGTCGCCTGCGCAACTGGACCTACCCCGAAGCAAACAACTTTCTGCGCGCCACACTCGCGGTCAATCAGGTGCCGTCCACCGGCAAGATCGTGATCGGCCAGATCCATGCCTACGACAGTCAGAAGCCGCTGATCAAACTCGAATATCAATTCAAGGAAAAAACCCAGAGCGGCAACATCGTCGCCAAAGTGCGCATGCGCCCGGATGAAGACACCAGCCGCGTGATCATCGTCGCCTCCAATGTGCCGCTGGAGAAAAGCTTCACCTACGTGATCAACCTCAACAAAGCCGGGCTGCTCAGCGTGTATGCCGCCGACAGTGAGTGGAACGAGCGCATCGGCGCGGCGTGGGGCGACAAACCGCTGTACTTCAAGGCCGGCACCTATGTGCAGGACAACAGTGGCGATACCAAGGAAGGCGCCAAGGTGACGTTTTCCAAGTTGGATATTGATCACGAGTGAATAGTCCGGTGATGCCAAGGACTATTCCTCGGTGAATCCACTGTATTAAACACACCACCGAACCCTGTGGGAGCCGGGCTTGCCCGCGA
>NZ_JAFHKI010000076.1 GCF_016937615.1 Pseudomonas lactucae
CAGGACGCCGTGGTGCTGGCGGTGTCCATGGCGCCAGGACAGAACGTTCACCAATTCGGTGTAGCCTTGCGCGCGCGTTTGGCCCAGCTGGAGCAGCAACTGCCGTTGGGCTTCAGCGCCCATATGGTGACGTTCCAGGCGGATGTGGTCGATCAGCAGATGGCCAAGATGAAGCATGTGATGATCGAGACGGTGGTCATCGTCATGGCCGTGGTCATGCTGTTCCTGGGCTGGCGCACCGGGCTGGTGGTGGGCGCGATTGTGCCGCTGACCATCCTCGGTACGTTGATCGCCATGCGCATGCTCGGGGTCGAGCTGCAAACCGTGTCGATCGCCGCAATCATCCTCGCGCTCGGCCTGCTGGTGGACAACGGCATCGTGATCGCCGAGGACATTGAACGTCGGCTGCACGCCGGTGAGGATCGGCGCCAGGCCTGCGAGGACGCCGGACGCACGCTGGCGATTCCATTGTTGACCTCGTCGCTGGTGATCGTGCTGGCGTTCTCGCCGTTCTTTCTCGGCCAGACCAGCACCAATGAATACCTGCGTTCATTGGCTGTCGTGCTGGCGCTGACGCTGCTCGGCTCGTGGTTATTGAGCATCACCGTCACGCCGCTGCTGTGCCTGTATTTCGCCAAGGCCGCTCCTCAGGACACGGCAGAGGACAGTTACGACAGCGGTTTTTACCGGGGTTATCGGGCGGTCATCCGCCGAGTGCTGCAGCACAAAGTGCTGTTTCTGATGGCGATGCTGGTGTTACTCGCCGCCGCGATCTTCGAACTGATGCGCGTGCCCTATGACTTTCTGCCTCAGTCGGACCGCTTGCAGTTCCAGGTACCCATCAGCCTGGAGCCCGGCAGCGGTTCGCGCAAGACCTTGCAGAGCGTGCGCGACATCAGCCTGTGGCTGAGCAAGGAACCCCAGGTGGCCGACAGCATTGGCTACGTCGGTGATGGCGGGCCGCGTATCGTGCTGGGCCTCAACCCGCCTTTGCCGGCACCGGAAACCGCTTACTTCACCGTCAGCGTCAAGGCCGGTACGGATATCGATGCGGTGATCGCCAATACGCGCCGCTATCTGCTCAAGCAACACCCGGAACTGCGCGCCGAACCCAAGCGTTTTTCCCTGGGCACCACCGAGGCCGGTGTTGCCATCTATCGCGTGCTGGGCCCGGACGAGCAGGTATTGCGCAGCCTGGCCGGCCAGATCGAAAAGGCGCTGCGTGAAGTGCCGGGTACACTGGATGTGCGCGATGACTGGAGCACACGTCTGGCACGTTATACCGTCGAGGTCGATCAGCACAGTGCGCGCCGCGCCGGTGTCGACACCCAAGCCATTGCCCAGGCCTTGCAGCTCCACTTCGGCGGCATTCAGGTTTCGTCATTGCAGGACAACCAGACCCGCGTCCCGCTGGTGGTGCGCGAGCCAGCGACGACAACCGATGCCTCCCCCGATCTGCGCGGCATCCTGGTCTACCCCGCCGACGGTTCGACGCCCGTGCCGTTGGCGGCCGTTGCCCGCATCGTCGCCTCCAGCGAACCCTCGACGTTGATGCGGCGCAATCAGGAACGGGCCATCACCGTGGTTGGACACAACCCTTCGTTGACGGCGACTTCCATCGTCCAACAGCTGGCGCCGCAGGTGGCGGCGCTGCCCCTGCCGCCGGGCTACCGCATTGAGCTGGGCGGCGAGATCGAAGACTCGGCGGACGCCAACCAGGCGTTGCTGCAATACCTTCCACATGCGCTGATCGCCATGCTGTTGCTGTTCGTCTGGCAGTTCAATTCGTTTCGCAAGCTGCTGATCGTGGTCTCGGCGATCCCCTTCGTCCTGATCGGCGTGGCCGTTGCGCTGCTGATCACCGGCTACCCGTTCGGCTTCATGGCCACCTTCGGCCTGTTGTCACTGGCGGGGATTATCGTGAACAACGCCGTGCTCTTGCTGGAGCGTATCGAGGCGGAACTCCACGAGGGCCTGCCGGTGTACGAAGCGGTGGTGAATGCCGCCGTGAAGCGCCTGCGCCCCATCGTCATGACCAAACTGACCTGCATTATCGGGCTGGTGCCGCTGATGCTGTTTGCCGGGCCGCTGTGGGAAGGCATGGCGATCACGCTGATGGGCGGCCTGGCGCTGGGCACGTTGGTCACTCTGGGGTTGATTCCCGTGCTGTACGTATTGCTGTTCACACCGCGTAAACATTCACATATCAAGGCGAACACACCATGAATTTTTCGTTGAAGGCAAAGCGCACTATCAAGCGCATAACCTGCGGGGCCGTGCTACTCGGCGCGCTGTCGATGAGTATCGGTGCTCAAGCCTCCGCGTTCGTCCACCCAGGCCTGTTGCAGACCGAACAGGACTTCATACGCATCCGCGAAAAACTGGCCAACCACAACCAGCCGTGGCTGGCCGGCTGGCAGAAGCTGACCGCCAACCGGCACGCATCACTGGCCTGGAACCCGAGCCCGGTCGCGGTGGTGTATCGGGGCGCGGACGGGCAGCATCCGGAAAACTACGCCCGGTTATTCAACGACGCCGCCGCCGCGTACGCCTTGGCCCTGCGCTGGCAGCTTTCGGGCGACCCTGCGTATGCCGACAAAGCTGTGGCGATGTTGAACCAATGGTCCACCACCCTTACGGCGATTGAAGGCACATCGGACCGTTTCCTGGCATCAGGCCTGTACGGTTATCAACTCGCCAATGCCGCCGAAATACTGCGCGGTTATTCAAAGTGGAAGACGGCGGACTTTCATCAGTTCCAAAGCATGATGCTCAATGTCTTCTATCCGATGAACCATGATTTTCTGGTGCGTCACAATAACGCGCCGGTCGACCACTATTGGGCGAACTGGGACCTGGCCAACATGAACTCGATGCTGGCAATTGGCGTACTGACCGACCGCCGCGATATTTATGATGAAGCGGTCAACTATTTCAAACACGGCGCCGGCAACGGTTCCATTGAACACGTGGTGTGGAAGCTCTACGGCAATGGCCTGGGCCAGGTCCAGGAAAGCGGGCGTGACCAGGCGCACACCCTGCTCGACATCGCCTTGCTCGGCAGTTTCTGCCAAATGGCCTGGAGCCAGGGCGACGACCTGTTCGGCTACCAGAACAACCGCGTGCTGCAAGGCGCCGAATATGTGGCCAGGTACAACCTCGGCCAGGATGTGCCGTTCACCCCCTTTATCAACAGCGGTTTCAAGCAAACCGTCATCTCGCCGGAACACCGCGGCGACATCCGTCCGATCTGGGAACTGCTCTACAACCACTACGTCGTGCTTAAAGGCCTCAGCGCACCGAACGTGAAAGCCTTCGCGCATAAGGTCCAGGTGGAAGGGGGCGGCGGCGATTATGGGCCGAACAGCGGTGGCTACGATCAGTTGGGGTATGGAACATTGCTGTATTCGTTGGGGGAATATGGGCTGTCTAACACGCAGTTGATGCCGTGAAGGTCCATCACTGAACCTTCACGGTAGGCACGCTTCAGAACGGTCGCCGATTCAAGGCAGCTGCGCGGTCCTTTCTGGGAAGTCGCGAGGCTTACTTACCCAGATTTTGGTTCATTAAATTATCTAGAACAGGGCGTTGATTGGCGGTCTGCCATTCATGCAAATGCGCACAACCCTCAGCATTGACTTCGGCGAGGTTGCTGCGAGGGTCGCATAGCATCAGCCATTTTTGCCGCAGGGTTGGGTACTTTATAAAGTCTTCCCGCGCCGGCGGTTGGCCGCCGGATATTCGCAGCACGGACAGCACCAGCAGTGCGGACGCGCCAAGGCCTATAGAGCACTTTTTATAATTCATATCAGCTTTCCGTAGAGTAGGAGCGCTCAGCGAACAGCGCTGAGCACTCGGGATACGGCGCGACTATAGGAACTAAATGGATCGATAAGAAGATCCACTTTTCGGGCATTTCATAGAGCCATTAATTCGCGTTGGATGCCTTGATAAAAGCGCAGAACAGTCTCATCTACGCCTCGAAACTACTGCGGCGCCCTTATAAATCCAGATCTACCACGTGACGCATCCTGTCCCCCACCGACTGCCTCAACCAGGCCGCGTGCAGCGCCATGTCCGCCACCGTCAGGTGCACCCAGAACCTGACGCTTCGTGCCTTGCCATCAACCCGGGCGTAGCACACGTCAATGTGACTGATGCTGGAAAAAGCGGTCGGCTGGAAGGGCCTGATCGAGTGGATGGCGCTGTAAGGCACCTGTTCCTGCGTGGGGGCTCGGGCGGGACGGCTCTGGGTGAACGTCAGGCATTGTTTGGTTTCATCAAAGCAGAACCCATGCCCTTGCGCTTCTCGGGTGAGCCAGTAAAGCATGCAAAAGGCCGCTGACGCGCTGATCAATGCGAGGATAAAAAACAACCAGTCTCCGGCCAGGGGGGCGTGAGTCCCCGGCGGCTGGGTGGCCATGAGCGTGAGCCAGTAAGCCGGCAAGGCCAGCAACAACGCCGCGACGTAGAGCTGACTGCCCAGGTTGCCGGTGCGCAGTACGGTGTCCGGACTGTCCCAGACGGGAGGATGCGGTGGCGCTGACGACACAGGGTGTTCACGGTTCATGCGCAAGCTCTTGATTTGGCTACGCGGCCATTGATCGCCAACGGTCGGCACTTCAAGCCAGGCGGTCGCCTGACTGCCACAACATAGCACGGGTGGTGTCTACACAACTTGAGCTCGCTTAGCGTTTCACACACACAAACAACGCATTCCCTGTCACCCCTTCCCAAGGCGTGATGCACTCATAGTCATGCTCAAACACCTGCACCTCAAAGTACGGCAGCAACAACGCCTGCAGTTCGATGAAGCTCAGCGCTACCATGCTGTGCTCGTCCTGCCAGGTCTGCGTCACCCCCGCCGTGGTCTTCTCGATACTCAGGCGCAGCGCCTGCTGCTCACCCTCGCCCCGGTAATGCCAGCCGGAACCGAAGGTAAAGTGACTGCCTTCAAACGCCACGCTGTGGCGCACCAGCAGACGGTTGTCGATGTGGTGCTTGTCCACCGCGTTGAAGCAGAACACGCCATTTTCCGCGAGTGCCCCGTGCACGCTGGACAGGCACGCGCTCAGTTGCGCGAGGCTGGCGTTGTAATGGGTCGAGTAGAGAAAGCAGGTGATCAGGTCCTGAGGTGAATCTACCTGGAAATCGACCATGTCCTGACGGCTGAATCGGGCCTCGGGGCAGCGCCGTTGGGCGATATCGAGCATCGCTTGGCTGATGTCCAGGCCGCTGCTGTCGTAACCGAAGTCGAGGAAGTGACGCACGTGGGGGCCAGTGCCGCAGGCGAGGTCCAGATGTCTACGTTCGCCGTTGCCGAACAGTTGGTGCAACCGGTGTACGCAGTGGCTCTGCGCCCGGTAATCGATGTCGGCGCACATCAGGTCGTAGTAAATGGACAAGTCGGTGTACAGCGCGTTGGAGGACATAGATAGCCAGAGGGGACGGCGGAAATTTCGCGGCAGCATGGTAACCCAGTCCCGGGCGCGAACCGCTACACGCGTCCCTCAAACTTCAGCGAAGGAGGCAGCAGGAGCCGACGCACAGCTAGACGTCGCTAGCGCAACGGCACATATATATCGGTCTGCCACTGATCCTGCGGTGTCTGCGGGAAGATGCTCAGGTACTCGAAGAACAGCGGATGATCACGCAGCTCCTCGCCGCTGCCTGGGAGCCAGTCGCGGTAGATCGGATAGATCGATTCCGCGATGTGATCCGGCGAGCCCACGTGTCGCACCACGACACAACGCCCGCCGGGGATCGTCCGCTCGGTTACGCCGAACTCATTGGCGCGTACCGCCTCGCGAATCTCGCCGCAGATCGCAAACCGGAACTCGTCGGCCGGGGTCGTATCAGGGTTACCGAACGCAATACCAAAGCTGCGACTGGTTGCCACCGGCGACTGTCCGCTGCGCATGCGCCACTGTATGAATTGATCCACGCTTTCAGGCACCCGCGCTGGAGCGCCGCAGTGCTCGAATGTTGCAACCCTGACCGCGGGAAAGTCGATAATTCTGACTTGCATGATGATGCTCCTGGAAAAATGAGGGATGGCGAATACCGCATTCCAGACCTGCCAATTCGGGCGCTTTCTGAAGGCGCTCGGCGTCATGCCGAACGCCCGCCGGAACGCCCTGGAAAACGCTTCGGGGCTTTCAAAACCGGCTCCCGATGCGGCGTCCAGCACCGAGTAATCCGCCACGGAGCACAAACTGTGCGCCGCACGTCGAAGCCGCATCAGTTGCACATAACGTGACACCGGTACGCCCACGAACGCGGTGAATTGCCTGTGAAAGTGAAACGCCGAAAAATTCGCCACGCCGCTCAACGTTTTTACACAGAGGTCGCCCTCAAGGTTCGCGTCGATGTAGGCCAATACCCTGTCGAAACGGGTTGTGTAGGCGGTATTGTTCGATGAGTCAGGCACTGGGCAGAGGCTCCGGGGTATTCGCTGGACACCAGCTTCCGCTATTGCGAGGGACGGCGCCTAGCCGTGTTTGCTCAGTATGCCGTGGATAGGTGCCTGTCACCTTTCAAGGGCAACGGAGCAATTGTCCAACCCCCTCCACTCACCTTATCCTCCTATCTCCCCGCCCCCACAAACCCGGAGCCGCCATGGACCTCGCCACCCTCGCCCTCTTCCTCCCCGCCTGCTTCGCCCTGAACATGGCGCCCGGGCCGAACAACCTGTTGTCGGTCAGCAACGCTACCCGCTACGGCTACCGCATCGCCTGCCTGGCCGGTATCGGCCGCCTGCTGGCGTTCGCCGGCATGATCGCCCTCGCCTCCGCTGGTTTGGCGGTGGTGCTGCAAACGTCGGAACTGTTGTTCTACGGGATCAAGATCCTGGGGGCGGCGTATCTGTTTTATCTGGCGTACCAGCTGTGGCGGGCCAGTCCTGAAACTGAAGCGCAATCGGCGGCGGCCAGCGTGGGTTTGTGGGCGTTGGCGCGCCAGGAATTTCTGGTGGCGGCGGGCAACCCCAAGGCCATCCTGATCTTCACCGCCTTTCTTCCGCAATTCGTGGTCCCCGGGCAACCCATCACCCCACAGTTCGCCCTCTTGGGCGTGATGTTCCTAGTGCTGGAATGGATCGCCATCAGCGCGTACGCCTATATGGGCCTGCATATGCGCCGTTGGTTTGTGCAACCTCGGGGCAAGCGGATATTCAATCGCTGCTGCGCGGGGTTGTTGTCGGCGGCGGCGTCGGTGTTGTTGATGGCGCGGCGCGCTTGAGGGACGAACGGCACCGCTCATAACCCTTGAGCAGCGGCTAGACTCCATGGACCACCGACTCCGTGGAGACCCCAAATGCGCCCTAAAAACACCCTCTGCCTCTGGTACAACGGCACCGCCGAAGAGGCTGCCAACTTCTACGCCAGGACCTTCCCTGACAGCAAGGTAAACGCCGTGCACCTGGCGCCGAGTGATTACCCGTCAGGCAAACAAGGCGACGTATTGACCGTGGACTTCACGGTGCTGGGCATTCCCTGCATCGGCCTGAACGGCGGTCCGATATTCCCGCATACCGAGGCCTTCTCGTTTCAGATAGCCACCGATGATCAGGCCGAAACCGATCGATATTGGAACGCCATCATCGGCAACGGCGGCCAGGCCAGCGCCTGCGGCTGGTGCAAGGACAAATGGGGCGTGTCGTGGCAGATCTCGCCACGGGTATTGACGGATGCGGTGACAAACCCCGATCCGGCCATCGCCAAGCGCGCATTCGCAGCGATGATGACCATGACCAAAATCGACATCGCCGCCATCGAAGCTGCCGTGGCGGGACCCTGAGCACATGCGCCAAAAAAAGACACACAACCGACTCTCAGGTTGCGACCCACCCGATACCGGCCTAGTGTTTTATGTCTCCCTTGCGTACCCAGGTGATGACATGCCCACACCCTCGCGCCCCGCCGTGCTCGAACTGATCGGCAACACGCCGCTGGTTCGCGTGAGCCGCTTCGATACCGGTCCCTGCACGCTGTTTCTCAAACTGGAGTCGCAGAATCCCGGCGGCTCGATCAAGGACCGCATTGGCCTGGCCATGATCGACAGCGCCGAACGCGACGGCCGTCTACGCCCCGGCGGCACTATTATCGAGGCCACCGCCGGGAATACCGGCCTGGGCCTGGCACTGGTGGGGCGGGCCAAGGGCTACCGCGTGGTGCTGGTGGTGCCCGACAAGATGTCCACCGAAAAGGTCTTGCACCTCAAGGCCATGGGCGCCGAGGTGCACATCACCCGCTCCGACGTCGGCAAGGGCCACCCCGAATATTACCAGGACATGGCCGCGCGGCTGGCCAAGGAGATTCCCGGTTCCTTCTTCGCCGACCAGTTCAACAACCCGGCCAACCCCCTGGCCCACGAGACCAGCACCGCACCGGAAATCTGGGCGCAAACCCAGCACGACGTGGATGCCATTGTGGTGGGCGTCGGTTCGGCGGGCACCCTGACCGGCCTGACGCGTTTTTTCAAGCGCGTGCAACCTGAACTGGAGATGGTACTGGCCGATCCCGTGGGCTCGGTGATGGCCGAATACAGCCGTGGCAACAGCCTGCCAACCCCCGGTTCATGGGCGGTGGAAGGCATTGGCGAGGACTTCATCCCGTCGATTGCCGACCTGTCCAGCGTGCGTCACGCCTACTCCGTCAGCGACGAAGACAGCTTCGACCACGCCCGCCAATTGCTCAAGGCCGAGGGTATCCTGGGCGGCTCGTCCACCGGCACCCTGCTGGCCGCCGCCCTGCGTTACTGCCGCGAACAGACCACGCCCAAGCGCGTGGTGACGTTTGTCTGCGACACCGGCACACGCTACCTGTCCAAGGTCTACAACGACCAATGGATGACCGATGCCGGCCTGCTGCACTACAAGCACTACGGCGACCTGCGCGACCTGATCGCCCGACGTTTCGAAGACGGCCGTGTGGTCAGCGTAAGCCCCGACGACACCCTGCTCACCGCGTTCCAGCGCATGCGCCTGGCCGACGTCTCGCAACTGCCGGTGCTGGTCGACGGGCGCGAACTGGTGGGGGTGATCGACGAGTCCGACATTCTGCTGGGCCTGCACCATGATGCCGCGCATTTTTCGATGGTCGTCGCCAGCGCCATGACGGACACCCTGCGCACCCTGGCTCCGAGCGCCAGTCTCGTCGAATTGCAGGCGGAGCTGGACCGTGGCCTGGTCGCCATCATCGCCGACACGGGCGGCTTTTACGGTTTGATCACCCGCGTTGACCTGCTTAACCATCTACGGAGATCCCTTGCATGAGCCAGCCCGACAAAAGCGCGTTTGCCACCCGTGTAATCCACGCCGGGCAATCCCCCGACCCGAGCACCGGTGCGCTGATGCCGCCGATCTACGCCAACTCCACTTATCTGCAAGACAGCCCCGGTGTGCACAAAGGCTTTGACTATGGCCGCTCCCACAACCCCACGCGCTTTGCCCTGGAGCGTTGCGTGGCCGACCTTGAAGGCGGCACGCAAGCGTTTGCGTTCGCCTCCGGGCTGGCGGCGATTTCGACGGTGCTGGAACTGTTAGATGCCGGCGCGCATATCGTCTCCGGCAATGACCTGTACGGCGGCACCTTTCGACTGTTCGACAAAGTGCGCCAGCGCAGCGCCGGGCACCGCTTCAGTTTTGTCGACCTGAGCGACGTGGCGGCCTTTGAAGCGGCGCTGCAAGACGACACGCGCATGGTCTGGGTTGAAACCCCGAGCAATCCGCTGCTGAGCCTGACCGACCTGGCTGCCATCGCGCGTATCTGCCGCCATCGCGGGATCATCTGCGTGGCCGACAACACCTTCGCCAGCCCCTGGATCCAGCGCCCATTGGAGCTGGGCGTTGATGTGGTGGTGCACTCCACCACCAAATACCTCAACGGCCATTCGGATGTGATCGGCGGCATCGCCATTGTCGGCGACAACCCTGGGCTGGCCGAACGCCTGGGCTTCCTGCAGAACTCGGTGGGTGCCATTGCCGGGCCCTTCGATGCCTTCCTGACCCTGCGCGGCGTGAAAACCCTGGCCCTGCGCATGGAGCGCCATTGCAGCAACGCGCTGCAACTGGCGACCTGGCTGGAACAGCAACCGCAGGTCTCACGGGTGTACTACCCCGGCCTTGCATCCCACCCGCAACACGCGTTGGCGTGCAAACAGATGCACGGGTTTGGCGGGATGATTTCGCTGGACCTGAACAGCGACCTGCCCGGCGCCCGGCGTTTTCTGGAAAACGTGCGGATCTTTGCCCTGGCCGAAAGCCTGGGAGGCGTAGAAAGCCTGATCGAACATCCGGCGATCATGACCCACGCGAGCATCCCGGCGGCGACGCGGGCGCAGTTGGGGATTGGCGATGGCTTGGTGCGTTTGTCGGTAGGGGTTGAGGATCTGGAAGATCTACGCGCGGACCTGGCGCAGGCCTTGGCCCGAATATAAATCCTCCAGACAACAGCGACTACATTTTGATCCTTATACATCAGGTAGGTATCAACCCACCGAGGTGACGTTGGCCCGCGCGCTGTGCAGCTTCTTGTAGCTTTCGATCAAGCGCAAATGCCGGTCCAGTCCTTCCAGCTTCAGGCTGGTCGGCGTCAAACCGTAGAACCGCACGCTGCCGTCGACCGAGCCGATCACCGCGTCCATGCGTTCATTGCCGAACATGCGGCGAAAGTTCACCTCGTAATCGGCCAGTTCCAGCTCGTCGTCCAGTTCCATTTCCAGCACCGCGTTCATTGCCTGGTAGAACAGGCAACGGTCGGCGGTGTTGTCGTTGTACTGCAGGAACATCTCCACGCATTCCTTGGCTTCTTCATACTGCTTCAAGGCCAGGAAGATCAGCAGCTTCAGCTCCAGAATGGTCAGTTGGCCCCACGCGGTATTGTCGTCGAACTCGATGCCGATCAGGGTGGTGATGTCGGTGTAGTCGTCCAGTTCGCTTTCGATCAGGCGCTCGACCAACGCCTGCAGCTCTTCCTCGTCAAGGCTGTGCAGGTTGAGGATATCGGCGCGGAAGAACAGCGCCTTGTTGGTGTTGTCCCAGATCAGGTCGTCCACCGGGTAGATTTCCGAGTAGTCCGGCACCAGGATGCGGCAGGCAGTGGCGCCGAGGTGTTCGTACACCGCCATATAGGATTCCTTGCCCATGCCTTCCAGGATGCCGAACAAGGTCGCGGCCTCTTGGGTGTTGGAGTCTTCGCCCTGGCCCGAGAAGTCCCACTCGACGAACTCATAGTCCGACTGCGCGCTGAAGAAGCGCCACGACACCACGCCGCTGGAGTCGATGAAGTGCTCCACAAAGTTGTTCGGCTCGGTCACCGCCTGGGCTTCAAAGGTCGGCTGCGGCAGGTCGTTCAAGCCTTCGAAGCTGCGGCCTTGCAGCAATTCGGTAAGGCTGCGCTCCAGCGCCACTTCCAGGCTTGGGTGGGCGCCGAACGAGGCGAACACGCCACCAGTGCGCGGGTTCATCAGGGTCACGCACATCACCGGGAATTCACCGCCCAGCGATGCATCCTTGACCAGCACCGGGAAGCCCTGGGCCTCCAGGCCTTCAATGCCCGCCACAATATGCGGGTACTTCGCCAGCACCTCGGCCGGCACATCCGGCAGGGCAAATTCGCCTTCGATGATTTCGCGCTTCACCGCCCGCTCGAAGATCTCCGACAGGCACTGCACCTGGGCTTCGGCCAAGGTGTTGCCCGCGCTCATGCCGTTGCTGAGGTAGAGGTTTTCGATCAGGTTGGACGGAAAATACACCACCTCGCCGTCCGACTGGCGCACGAACGGCAGCGAAACGATACCGCGTGCCTCGTTACCGGAGTTGGTGTCGAACAGGTGCGAACCGCGCAGCTCACCGTCGCGGTCGTAGACCTTGCGGCAGTAGGCGTCGAGGATTTCGCTCGGTAGCTCGTCGTTTGGCCCCGGCTGGAACCAGCGCTCGTCCGGGTAGTGCACGAACGGCGCGTTGGCCAGTTCCTCACCCCAGAACTGGTCGTTGTAGAAGAAGTTGCAGTTGAGCCGCTCGATAAACTCGCCGAGTGCCGACGCCAGGGCGCCCTCTTTGGTTGCGCCCTTGCCGTTGGTAAAGCACATCGGCGACTGTGCGTCGCGAATATGCAGCGACCACACATTGGGCACGATATTGCGCCACGAGGCGATCTCGATCTTCATGCCCAAGCCCGCGAGGATCGCCGACATATTGGCGATCGTCTGCTCCAGCGGCAGGTCCTTGCCCGCAATGTAAGTGCCGCCTTGCGACGCATCGATGGGCATCAACAGGGCCTGGGCATCGGCGTCGAGGTTGTCCACCTGCTCGATCACGAACTCGGGACCGGCCTGCACCACTTTCTTGACCGTGCAACGCTCGATGGAACGCAGGATGCCCTGGCGGTCCTTGTCGCTGATGTCCGCCGGCAACTCCACCTGGATCTTGAAGATTTGGTTATAGCGGTTTTCCGGGTCGACGATGTTGTTCTGCGACAGGCGAATATTGTCGGTGGAAATGTTGCGGGTCTGGCAGTACAACTTCACAAAGTAGGCTGCGCACAACGCCGACGAAGCCAGGAAATAGTCGAACGGCCCCGGTGCCGAACCATCGCCTTTGTAGCGAATGGGTTGGTCGGCAATCACCGTGAAGTCATCGAACTTGGCTTCAAGCCGGAGGTTGTCGAGAAAGTTGACCTTGATTTCCATGGGGGTACACCAGAATAACGGCTGAACAAAAATGGCCGCCATTATGGGGTTTTTCGTCGATTGATTTCAGGCTTTTGACCAATGGCGGGATAAATAGCAGCTATGCATTAATCTTCTGCAGCTTGGTGCCGATGCACTGTGGGCAACCAGGGAGTAGTCGGAATGCGTAACAACCAGCCCGTAACACAGCGCGAGATTTCACTCGCACCTTCGCAAAAGCTTATCTCCACCACCGATACTCAAGGTGGTATCACGTACTGCAACGACGCCTTTGTCGAGATCAGCGGCTTTGAACACGCCGACCTGATTGGCGCGCCGCAGAACATCGTGCGTCACCCCGATGTCCCCCCAGCGGTCTTTGCGCACATGTGGAGTGCGCTCAAACAAGGCCTGCCATGGATGGGCATCGTCAAGAACCGCTCTAAAAACGGCGACCACTATTGGGTGAATGCGTACGTCACGCCGATCTTCGAAGGCAGCCGTGTGGTGGGATTCGAGTCGGTGCGGGTCAAGCCCACGGCAGATGAAATTCGTCGTGCCCAGGCCCTGTACCAACGCCTCAGCCAGGGCAAGGCCGCCATACCGCGCCAGGACACCTGGTTGCCGACCCTGCTCGGTTGCGTGCCGTACGTGGCCACTGGCTTGGCGGGCGCCCTCGGCGGGCTGTTTCTGAGCATGCCGGCAGCCGTTGCGGTGGCCGTGGCGGTTGCGGTGCCGGTAGGCGTACTTTGCGCCCGTGCGCGCCTGGGCTCAACGCTGCGTCTGTTGAACGGTGTCGAACCGTCGACGTCAGACGCCTTGATCGCCCAGATGTACAGCGACGCGCGCGGCCCCCAGGGGCGCTTGGAAACCGCATTCCTGAGCCAGAACGCGCGCCTGAAAACCTGCCTCACGCGTCTGCAGGACAGCGCCGAACAGCTCAGCGTCCTGGCCGGGCAGTCGGATCAGTTGGCCACCGCCAGCTCCAAGGGCCTGGACCGCCAGCGCGTCGAAACCGAGCAGGTCTCGGCCGCCGTCAACCAGATGGCCGCCACAACCCAGGAAGTCGCCAGCCATGTGCAACGCACTGCCGACGCCACCCAGCAAGCCAACGTGCTGACCGGCCGTGGCCGTGACGTGGCGCGCGACACCCGCGAGGCCATCGAGCGCTTGTCTGCCGTGGTCGGCGAAACCGGCACCACCGTGGCGCAACTGGCCCGGGACAGCGACGAGATCGGCAGCGTGGTCGATGTGATCAAAGGCATTGCCGACCAGACCAATCTGCTGGCCCTCAACGCGGCCATCGAAGCGGCACGCGCCGGCGAACAAGGCCGCGGCTTTGCCGTGGTGGCCGACGAAGTGCGTCAACTGGCGCAACGCACGTCGCAATCGACCACCCAGATCCACGCCCTGATCACCCAGCTTCAGACCTCCTCCAACAACGCCGTGCAGAGCATGCAGAACGGTCATCGCCAGGCGCAGGAAGGCGTGGCCTGGGTACTTGAAGCCGACCAGGCGTTGGTCGGCATCAGCGAAGCGGTGGCGCATATCACCGACATGACCACCCAGATCGCCGCCGCCACCGAAGAGCAAAGCGCCGTCGCTGAGGAAATCAGCCGCACCATCGTCACCATCGCCGAACTGGCCGACCAGACCTCGGTACAAGCCCATCAATCCACCGACCTGAGCAAGGAACTGACCAACACCGCCGCTACCCAGTACGCGCTGGTGGAGCGTTTTAACCGCTGAGGCACGCGAGGCTGCGAAAGCGGCGGCAGGGTCAAGATATTCCTTGCTTGCCCTACCGCTATCGCAGCCTCGCTAAAGCTCGACAGCTCCCGTGATCAGCCCCGGCGTGGATGCGAAAGCGGCGGCACGGCTGACATGTTCATCGTCTGCCCGCACGCTGTCGTCTCGACAGCTGATATGTTTCACTCCTGCGTTGTCGTGTTGAGTCAGCCTTCAAAGCCCCACTACCTGCCAAGGAATGCCCATGAACTTCTTCAAGAAGCTGTTCGGCTCATCGAAAAAAAACCAGCCCCTTGAATCCACGCCTCAAGCGCCCGTGGCACCTGCAGTGGCCGATACCGAATCCGCCAACCTCACCGCACGCCTGGCCAGCGCTGAGTGCCTGGACCGTCACTGGCAATCGGTGGGCAGTGTGGAAAAAGACGTCCTCGCCTACCTGATCAGTCCCAGCTTCAGCGGCGGTCCGTATTGGCCGTCGACTCGCCAAGCCTATCGCGTGGTCCGCCGTGAAGGCTCCATCGTCCTCGCCACCGATGGCCTGTCCGATCCATTCGACGATGCCGAAGGCCTGGGCAATGGCTTCGAAATGGAACTGTTCCTGGAAACCGCCGACATCCCCGAACACGCCCGTGGCACCTTGGGCGATGTCGACCCCTTACGCCGCAGCTGGGCGTTCGAGCTGATCGAACACGTCGCCAAGACCGTCGCCAATGCCGGTGGCATCACCCAGCAGTTGGAACAACATGGCGTGCTGTCCCTGGAGCTGCCGGGGTTCAGCCTGTCGCATGTGATGAGCGACCAACTGCCGAGCTTGTTCGTGACCGAAGACGACGCGGCCGGCGTACTGCTCGGAGGGCCGGCCCCGGACTTCCCTACCCGCCTGGACGACATGCCGCTGTCGCCGGTGCAATTGGTGCCGGTGGTGTTGATCACCGCATCGGAGCTTGAATACGTGCGGGCCGGCGGGCGGGCAGCGCGAGAGGATCTGGTGGCGCGGTTGCAGGCTGCCGGCGTGGGGCATACCAGCAGCCTGTATCGTGAGAGCGTGGTGTGATGGGATTTTTTGATCGGTTGTTCGGTGGCCGCTTTACACTGCCGCCCCCGGATGAAACCAACGCCAGCCACGCGGCAATCATGCGGGAATTTCGCACACCGGAATCCAAGGCACGCAAGCAAGCGCTCGGAACCCTGACCGAATCCCTGTCAAGCGCCGCCCCCGAACCAGAAAGAGCCAGACTGGTACGACGTGTGCTGCGTAAATATGCCGTCGACCAAGACGCCACCAGCGCCCTGATCGACGGACTGCTTGACCCGTCAAGAGGCCAGAAACTCGCCTACCTCGCACTGCTCAGCGTCGATTGGCGTGGCTTCGACGAGTTTGAATACCTCGCGCCCTATCTGGCCTCAGTCAGTGGCGTGCCAGAACCTTATGCCTACGTGCACACCGGCACGCGACCGATGCAAGAAGTCCTGGACAGCTTTGACCAATGGCTTGCGGGCTTCGGTAAGCGCTTCCTGCATCTGGACTCCGGCGGTGACGAGTACGTCGGGTTTATCGTGGATGCGGAACGCGTTGAAAGCACGCTTGAGCTGGCACAACAAGCAGGTGTAAAGATCAGTATCGAGGGGTTTTAACGTCCGGTGACGCCGAAGGTTCGGGCTTTTGTGTCGACTTCATGGTGGGCCGGTATCCGGATAGGTCGCTGGTGTTGGAGGGATAGGTAGCCTGTCCACTCGCCTGCCTTCTAACAAATGACTGTTTGGCCGCACGCATGGGCTGATATGTTTCGTGCCTCGCCAGCCAAGGAATGTGCCATGCAACCGTTAGCCGCAAACGCCGCGTTATTGATCATCGACATGCAGCAAGGCATGAACCAGCCGGCGCTTGGGCGACGCAACAACCCCGACGCCGAGCTGCACATGCAACGCCTGCTGGGCGCATGGCGGCAGACAGACCGGCCGGTTGTGCACGTGCGGCATATTTCTCGCACCCCCGGCTCCGTCTTCTGGCCGGGACAACCGGGCTGTGAGTTCCAGGCCGCGCTGCAACCACTCGCGCACGAGCATGTCGTGGAAAAAAACGTTCCGGATGCGTTCACCCATACGGGGCTGGAGCGCTGGCTGCATACGCGCTCGATCAGGCAGTTGGTGGTCGTCGGGGTGATCACCAACAACTCCGTCGAAGCCACCGCGCGCTCAGGCGGCAACCTTGGGTTTGATGTGATTGTGGCCGCCGACGCCTGCTATACCTTTGACCAAACCGACCTGTCGGGGCGTTTATGGTCTGCTGAGGACGTGCATGCGTTGTCGCTGAGCAACCTGGCGATGGACTATGCCAGGGTGGTCGCGACCGATACGATCCTGGTGTCTGCTTAAAACACTTGAAGCAAGCGCGCAATGGCCTTGCGCAGATCCCCATGTGCCGCTTGCCGCGTCATAACGCCAGTGCGCTAGATACAACCTTCAACGGCCACACGGACCAAATGTGGGGAGCACGTTTGCTCCCCACAAACATCCGCCCCACATTTGACCGTATCAGAGGTCAGTAGCCCAGCGACAGCCCGGTATTGCGTCGCGGGTCATTCGCGCCGTAGAAGCGGTTATTACCCACCGGTTTGCCACCCAACGACGGGGCGCCGACCAGGATCGCCGCCAAGTGGTTGGCATCCTGCGGACCGGCGAACTTGTGGCCCCAGCTTTCGAGGATCTTCTGGGTGTCCGGGCTGACCGCGAAGGTTTCCAGGTTGGTGGTCTCGGGCATCCACTGCTGGTGGAAACGCGGCGCGTCCACGGCTTCCTGGATGTTCATTTTGTAGTCGATGACGTTGAGGATCGTCAGCAAGGTCGCGGTGATGATACGACTGCCACCCGGCGTGCCCACCACCATCACTGCCTTGCCATCCTTGGTAACGATGGTCGGACTCATCGACGACAGCGGCGCCTTGCCGGGGGCGATGGCGTTGGCTTCACCCTGCACCAGGCCGTACATGTTCGGCACGCCGACCTTGACGGTGAAGTCGTCCATTTCATCATTGAGGATCACCCCGGTCTTGCTCGCCATCACGCCCGCGCCGAACCAATCGTTGAGGGTGTAGGTGACGGAGACCGCATTGCCCCACTTGTCGACGATGGAGTAATGGGTGGTGTTATTGCCTTCGTGGGGCGACACACCCGGCTTGATGGCCTGGGAGTCACCGGCCTTTTGCGGCTCGATCGCATCGCGCAGCTTGGTCGCGTAGTTTTTGTCGAGCAGGTGCTCGATCGGGTTCGTCACGAAGTCCGGGTCGCCGAGGTAGCTGTTGCGGTCCACGTAGGCGTGACGCATCGCTTCGATCTGGTAGTGCAGGCCCTGGGCCGAGTGATAGCCCAGGTCGGCCATCGGGTAGCCTTCGAGGATGTTCATGATCTGGCAGATCACCACGCCGCCCGAGCTCGGCGGCGGTGCCGAGACCACGTGGTAGCCGCGATAGTCGCACTCGATCGGCGCCAGTTCGCGGGTTTTATATTTGTCGAGGTCCGCCTGGGTGATGATGCCCTTGCCGGCCTGGCTGGAATCCACCAGTGCCTTGGCTACCCAACCTTTATAAAAGCCGTCCGTGCCCTTGGCGGAGATTTCCTTGAGGGTCTTGGCCAGGTCTTTCTGCACCAGTTTCTGGCCGACCTGCATCGGTTGGCCGTTGTGCAGGAAGATCCCGCGCAGGTCCTTGTCTTTTTCGAACTCGCCGGTGGCGGTATGCAGCAGGTCGATATCCCCCTGCTCCAGGGCGAAGCCGTTTTCGGCCAGCTTGATGGCCGGGGCAATCACCTGGGCGCGCTTGAGGGTGCCGTATTTGCTCAGGGCCAGTTCCATGCCGGAGACCGTGCCGGGTACGCCGACGGCCAGGTGCCCCTTGGCGCTCAACCCTTCAATAACGTTGCCATCCTTGTCCAGGTACATGTTGGCGGTGGCCGCCAGCGGGGCTTTTTCGCGGAAGTCGAGGAAGGTCTTGCGCCCGTCCGCCAGTTGCACGGTCATGAAGCCGCCACCGCGAGGTTACCCGCCGCCGGGTACACCACCGCCAGCGCGTAGCCCACGGCCACCGCCGCATCCACTGCGTTGCCGCCGGCCTTGAGCACATCCACGCCCACATGGGTTGCCAAATGCTGGGCCGTCACCACCATGCCATTTTCACCGGCCACCGGGGCCTGCGACGCGGCGTGCACACCACTGACCGTCAATACCAGTGCAGTGGCAATCAAGGTACGGCTGAAGGGTTGGTATTTCATCCATGGCTACTCGGGTTATTGAGATGCACCAAAATAGCCCGTAGCGGATCTAATCCCCAGCGCAATGGCGTTTTTATTACAGAACCTGTCGGTCACAGAACGGCCATCAAAACACCCATGCTATATTTCCCGCCACTTTCCGCCGCCTCCCAGACACGAGCGCCTCCATGAGCTTTGATTTCGACACGATCCACCCCCGCCTCGGCACCGGCAGTACCAAGTGGAACCGTTACCCGGCCGATGTATTGCCGATGTGGATCGCCGACATGGACATCGCCACGCCGCCGGCGATACTGCAGGCCCTGCATGCGCGCCTGGACCAGCAGATCCTCGGCTACAGCGTGGCCGGCGCGGATGTGCGCGAGGCCATCGTCGCCGACCTGTGGGCCAAGTACGCCTGGCGCGTGCAGCCGGAAGAACTGCTGTTTTTGCCCGGCGTCGAACCGGGTTTCAACATGGCGCTGCATGCGTTTGTAGCGCCTGGCCAGCCGGTGGTGCTGCAAACCCCGAACTATCGCCCGATTCGCCTGGCGCCCGGGCATTGGAACCTGCCGCGTATCGAAGTGCCGTTTCAATTGATCGACGGCGAATATGTCACGCCGATGTCCACACTGAACGAAGCGCTGAATGGCGCCGGGGCCCTGCTGCTGAGCAACCCGCACAACCCGATAGGCAAAGTGTTCCCGCGTGCAGAACTGCTGGCGCTCGCCAACGCGTGCCTGGAGCAAGGCGCGCTGATCATCAGCGACGAAATCCATGCCGAACTGTGCTTCGATGGCCGCCGTCACATCCCCACCGCCAGCCTCGGCCCGGAGATTGCGCAGCACACCATCACGCTGATGTCGGCGAGCAAGGCCTACAACGTGGCCGGCTTGAAGACCTGCTTTGCGGTGATCCAGAACGCCGAGATCCGCGAGCGTTTCAACAATGCCCGTTGCGGCATGGTCGACAGCGTCAGCCCGCTGGGCCTGGAGGCCACCCGTGCCGCCTACAGCCAATGCGGCGAATGGCTTGAGGCGCTCAAACAGTACCTGCAAGCCAACCGCGACTACCTGCTCGACGCCGTGCGCACCCGCCTGCCGGGCGTGGTGATGCACGCACCGCAAGGCACCTTCCTGGCCTGGCTCGATTGCAGCGCCCTGGGCTTGGCCGACCCGCAGCAGTTCTTCCTGGAACAGGCCAAGGTCGGCTTGAGCGCGGGCATTGAGTTCGGCGATGACAGCCAGCAGTTCGTGCGCCTGAACTTCGGCTGCCCACGGGCGATGCTGGAAGAGGGTCTGCAGCGCATGGAACACAGCTTACAAAACCGCTGAAACTGATGGGAACCGGGGCAGACGCTTTCGACACACACGTGGCTTATTAAACCCCTGTGTTGTCGAAGCCGTTCCGGAGCCAGTCCCACCATGACAGTATCGAACCGTCCTACAACTCCTACGCTTGTTTTCCAGCCGGTTGCAGGGAATACACCGCAACAGCCGACGTACTCCCTGCACGAGACAGCCCGAGTCCAGGCAGACAACAAACTGGCAAAAAGCCTCGGCCCCCACCCCTTCGCTCATCCCCATTCAGGCCCGGGCTCGCTGTTCAACGTCCCGCCACGCTCAACGCTGGGACTGTGGCTGACCCAATTGGACAAAGCCCTGCGCACGCCGGACTTTCAACGCTGGATGAAGGCCAACCATATTTCACCGTCCAATGTGCAGTTTCGTCCCGAGCAGGGCAGCCTGGACGTGTTCATCCACGGCAAACCCAAAACGTTCACGCTGGACGATGACTCCGACTTCGCCGCGGTGGCCGGGCCTTTGCTGCAAGCCGTGGAGGCCCTCGGATTCTGGCCGCCGGCCAGCGGCATGTTCCTCTACTACCCGCACAAACCTTACAACGTCGCGAGTGCCGATCATATTTTGCAGTTCTACGGCATCCGACAGGGCGACACCCATGGGGTGGATGCGAGCGCACGCCTGCAACGTTTCCCAGCGATCCCCACCACCGACGAGCTGCGCGGCGACGCGGCACTGGCCGACCATCAGCGCAGTCTGGATGACAGCACGGCCTGGGTTGCGCCACCGCCACCCTCCCCGGCAGCCCGTGCCAAGGCTGCCTACAAACAATTGCTGGGGGACACGTACAGGGCGCTGCCCCATGTGCGCAACGAAGCGAAGCAGTGGGCCGAAGCGCTGATTTTCAAACTGACCGGACGCCAGGTGGATGCCGACACGATCTTCTTCAATCGCTTCAACCAGGCACAAAGCGCCAGCACCCTGACCGGCTGGCAACATCTGTCGGAGGAACCGAAAACCTCACAAAGGCTGCCGGATGCCCTACTGGGCAATTTCAGCGAGCACGACGCGCTGCCGGGCGTGCTCGACGAGGAAGCCGGCTTGTATACCGCAGGCTTGGGACAGAGCAAGAAAGGTGGTTACGGCGCGCACAACCAGTTTGTACTGACGCCTTCGCAAGTGATGCACGAGAGCTGGAAAACCGACTTTCAGGCACACATGACCGGCACGCTGGAGCGCTTCTGGCGTGAGCACGGCGATGATTACCGCGCCACGCTCAAAGGCGAATTCGTCTACCAGGCGCGCCAGCAGCTCATGGCCTACGACCGCGCATCCCCCGCCGAGCGCGAGCGATGCCGGCCGAGCAGCGTTTTACTCAAGAGGACTATCGCCTGGTGATGGGCGCGGCCTCCAACCTGCCGCAGGATGAGCACCAGCCGCTGACGGTCGAACAGCTCAAGGCGCAGGCACCGGTGGAAGGCGTGGTCCTCACCCACGCGTTCGATATCAACGGCCGTGTCGCCAGCGATATTCTGCGTTTTACCGCCGACGACGGCAGTTATCGGCAATTGCGCGGGCGTAAGGACGGGGTCCAGGTGCTGTATGTTCCGGGGCAGCGACCGGCCTTTCTGCGCTTTGACTCTCTTGAAAAAATGGACGATTGGGTCGCCGGACAAGGCAAGGATATCGATAAGCGCAAGGCCCTGGAATCGCACTTCACCCTTAGGGACCGACAAGACGACGACCTCGGATTCTGGAGCGACGTCAAGTCGTTCATCACCGGTGACAGCCAGTCGAACAAGGGTGTGGACACCGGCCTCGCCTACTTGGGCAACGGCAATTGGGACTCTATCGAAGGCGCCGCGATCGACAGCGCCAACGTGCGCATTTATGGCGACGTGTTCAGCGTCATCAAAGAGGCTACCCGTCACCGCATGAACAGCGACGCAGGTGTGATGATCAAGTCCGACAAGGAAGTTCTCCTCGACACGGTGCTCAACGACGTGACTGCCGCCGCGAGACTGATGACCAAATTTGCGGCGGTCGGTGAACCGATCGTCGTTGGCGCGGCCGCAGCCACCAGCCTTGCACAAATTGTGCTAGGCACTCAAAAAGCGCTTTCGGGCGACACTCAAGCCGAGCGCAAGCAAGGTGCTTCGGCGGCATTGGACGGTGCACTCAATACCTTGTTCGCCATAGGCGGCGGTGCGGCGGAGGATCCGTTTGAGATGCCGGCAAACATCCCGTTGCGCCAGGAAGTTTTCGCTGACGGCACGCAAGGCCTGGTCACCGATCACCCCTTGACGCCCACCGCTTACACCCTGCCACGCAGCAATGGTTACGACCTGGTAGATGCAGGCAAGGTCTATCGTCACCTGGACGCCAACCCAGGGGAACTGACCGACCTGGAATCGCTGGAGCACACCCGGCCGCTGGATAATTTCGAGGCGTTTTGCCCGGCGCCTTCGGCGGGCGGGCGTGTCCGCCGTGGCGTCAACGATGACTGCTTCGTCAAACTCATCGAAGCGCTGCCCCCCTCGCAAGCGCAGTCCCAGGCGCTGGAGCATGTGCGGCTGTTCCCGTCGAAGGCCGGGCTCTTCAAGAGAGCCCGTACGGTCATCTACGAAAAGCGCCTGCACACCGTGCTGGACACCGATACCGGCGCCCAATTGGTTCCGGTCGCCAATGGCAAGCGCATACTTTACAAACAGCAAGTGCGCGGCAAAATCATTAATGATGCTGGCTTCGGCTTCTTCGCCGCAGACTCAGGCAGTACCCTCGCCAAAGACACACGGGTGGTCAAGCTCAATCAAATCAGTGCGATGAGCAATGACCAGCGCCAGGTCAGGGGCGTAGTCGTCACCAGCGGCTCACGGCAATACCTGGTGGTGGAAGCAGACACCGCCGAGTTTTACTACACGCCGCTGACCAAGGCGCCCACCGGCGAACTCACGTTCAACAAGTGCGGGCCCTTTCAATTGAGCCTGGTGCAAGGCTACCGGCAGTTCCTGAGCGCTCATCATGCCGTGCAGGCGCTGGATACCGACTTCATTGCCCTGCCCCCCCTCAAACAGGCCTACACGCAATTGGAACGCGCAGGTTTTCAAAAAGCCGATATCGAAGAATTGAAAACGCTCTGCAAGGACCTGAACCCTGCACAGCAAAGGGAAGTGGCCTATCAACTGCAGCGAGCCAAGGCCATCACCGCGCCGGATATCGCCCTGCGCCCGCACCGCGTGACGCCGCTGCAAACCCCTGCCGACTTCGCCGACTGGCCTGCGCTACGGCAAAACCGTTTTTACGCCGAACAGGCCAAGGTCAAGGTGAACCAAGCGTTCAAGGCGACAGGCCTGGGGCCAGGCAACCAACTGCACTCACCCGCCGATGTGGCCAGGGCCGACGCAGCGGCGTTGACCCTTGGATGGTTGCGGCGCACCGCCGACCTGCGCGCCTCGAACGCGGGCGACCTGATCATGAAGACCGGCGCGGGCAACTGCGGGGAAATGGCGCTGCTGTCCCAGGACATCATCAACAAGAGCGGCGGGACGGCTACGCTATGGAACGCCAGCGATGCCCACAGTTTCACCGTCATCGGCGGGCCGTCGAGCAAGGCGAACCCGACGGTGGACTTCTCCGAACCGGCATGGGCCGACGCCTGGATTATCGACCCTTGGGCCGATATCGCATGCCCTGCGCCTGAATACACCCAACAATTGCAGGCAACCATGATCCGCTGGGACAAGGCGGGCTGGAAAATTCGTGAAGGCACCCGGCTCGATATGAGCCCGCTGGACCGGGACTGGATGGACAAATTGATCAAACGACCCAAGCACCCACAGACCTGGCAGACCGAAGCCCAAACCCCACGGGCGGCCCGTATCAGTCTGCGGCAAAAGCCTGCCGCGACCGTGCATGTCAGCATGGGCGAGTCGACAACGCTGAACACAGGCAACGAGAATCTCTCCACGCGCAGCTTGACCGACTGTTCGGCGCTGGCGGTGCTCAGCGACTGGAACGGCAGCACCTACCAGACACGCACGCTGATGCACCTGACCGGCAGTAACCTGGAGTTGGGCTTGCGCGGCGGCAACACACGAGCCCTGCTGGACACCTTGCGGACGTCATTGAACAAAGGTGGCCGGGTCATACTGGTGGGCGGCGTGAACTCGGATTCGCTCCAAGGCATGGCGACCACCATCGGGCAAACATTCAATGGCGGGCAACCCCTGAGGGAGTTGTTGCGCGACCGGCCTGGCGTCACGGTGACGCTGGCCAGTTCGCTGGGCGTCACGGTCAACGCCGACGGCACCTTTGAACTGATCGAAGACAGCGGCAAAGGCGTGTTCACGCCCGATACCGTGCGGCAAATCTTCGACCGCGTCGACTGATGACATGCCTGTGCGCAGTGAGCGAGGCCCGCCTGCTACAGCTTGGCGATGGACACTTCGGTGGACTTCACAAAGGCAATCACCTCACTGCCCACTTTCAATTCCAGATCACGCACCGAGCGGGTGGTAATCACCGACGTCACGATGCCGGACGCGGTTTGCACGTCGATTTCGGACACCACTTCCCCCAAGAGAATCTCCTTGATGACGCCCTTGAACTGGTTGCGCACGTTGATTGCTTTAATGGTCATGTCGGCTTTCCTGTTGGCTGTTGGGTCAATCCGCACGAATGCGCAGGTGCTCAAAATGCGCTATCGATGTAGATATTAAAAGGAATATATAACTCTTTATTTATTCTATTTGGATATATCAGTGTTGCTGCGGCAACAGCCGATCAACACAGTGTTCGATTCTTCAACGTGCCCGTACGTGGGCATGTGCTTGTGTACGACAGCTACTACGTCGCCAAGAGAAATCGCAGCATGTGGCACAGAGACTGCATATTCCGATGAGGCATGATGGAGCATGCCAATTCAGTTTTCTGAATATAAGAAAAAGCCTTCTCTCACCGCCTTGCCCGGAGCTGTTCCATGACCCCCCTCATCCGTCGTCTGCTGGGTGCCTGCGCCCTTGCTTTGAGCTTGCAACCCTTGGCTCATGCCACCGACACCGATCCTGCTGAAGTCAATCTGGATTACGCCTATTACTCGCCCGTGAGCCTGGTGCTCAAACACTTCGGCTGGCTGGAGCAAACGCTGCCAGGCACCAAGGTCGGCTGGGTGCTGAGCCAGGGTAGCAACCGCTCCCTGGAATACCTCAACAGCGGCGGCGTGGACTTTGCTTCATCGGCCAGTTTGTCCGCGGTGCTCAGTCGGGCCAATGGCAGCCCGATCAAATCGGTGTACGTCTACAGCCGCGCAGAATGGACCGCCCTGGTGGTGCGCAAGGATTCGCCGCTCAACAGCGTCACGGACCTGAAGGGCAAAAAAATCGCCGCCACCAAAGGCACCGACCCGTACATGTTCACCCTGCGCAGCCTGCAACAGGCCGGGCTGAAAAAGGACGACGTGGAGTTGGTGCACCTGCAACACCCGGATGGCCGCACCGCGCTGGAGAAAGGCGACGTGGACGCCTGGGCCGGCCTCGACCCGCACATGGCCGCCAGTGAAATCCAGGCCGGCTCGCGCCTGCTGTACCGCAACAAAGACTTCAACAGTTACGGCGTGGTCAGCGTCACCGAACAATTCGCCAAGGCGCATCCGCAGACCATCGCCAAAGTGCTGAGCGCTTATGAAAAAGCCCGGGACTGGGCGGTGAAGCACCCGGATGAGCTCGCCAGGTTGTTGGCCGACGAGTCGGCCTGCCATTGGAAGTGGCCAAGCTGCAACTGTCGCGCACCGACCTGAGCACCCCGCTATTGAGCGCCAGGGATGTGCAAGCGTCGAAGGCGGCCGCACCGATCCTGGTGTCCGAAGAATTGGTACGTCGCGGAGTGAATGTCGACCAGGTGATCGAGCAGTTGATCGACACCTCGTTCGGCCAAACCCTGGCCAAGCCGTAAGGGGAACCTGATGAGCAGCAAAGTCCAAGCACTGCCCCTTGTCACACCGACTGCGCCGCACCGCAGCGCCTGGCCCAGGCGCCTCAAAGGGCTGGTGCTGCCGGCTCTGATCCTGCTGGTGCTGGAAGTCGTGGTGCGCGTGGGTTGGCTGCCCTCCTACCAGATGCCGGCGCCCAGCGAGATTGCCGTCACCCTGAGCGAACTGGCCGAAGGCGCACTGTGGAAACACATCAGCGCCAGTCTGGGACGGGTACTGCTGGGCTTTGCCATCGGCGCCAGCCTGGCGTTGGTATTTGCCGCGTGGGTGGGGTTGAGCCGCGAGGCCGAGGCCTACCTGGAGCCAACCTTCGCCGGCTTGCGCTCGATTCCGAGCCTGGCCTGGGTGCCGCTGTTGCTGCTGTGGCTGGGTATCGATGAAACCTCAAAGATCGTGCTGATCGCCATTGGCGCGTTTTTCCCGGTCTACCTCAATGGCGTTGCGGCGATTCGCGATATCGACCGCAAACTGGTGGAGGTCGGGCAAATGTATGGTTTCAGCCGTCGGCGCCTGGTGCGACGCATCCTGTTGCCCGCCGCCCTGCCCGGCCTGTTCACCGGGCTGCGCAGTGGCTTGAGCCTGGCGTGGATGTTTCTGGTGGCGGCCGAGTTGATCGCGGCCACCAAGGGCTTGGGTTACCTGCTCAGCGACGGGCGCGAAACTTCACGGCCGGACATCGTGCTGGCGGCGATCATCGTGTTGGCGTTGTTGGGCAAGGTCACCGATGGCTTGCTGGCGGCGCTGGAGAAGCGCTGCCTGGCCTGGCGTGACACCTTCACTGGGCAGGAGCAATGAGTATGCAGCCTTTACTGGACATCCATGTGACGCGTAAAAGCTTCGCCGACACCACCGTGCTCAAGGATGTGCGCCTGGCCTTGCAACCGCGCGAAGCCGTGAGCCTGCTGGGCCCCAGCGGCTGCGGCAAGAGCACCTTGCTGCGCATCGTCGCCGGCCTGGAAACCGAGTTTCAGGGCGAGTTGCGCAGCCCCGATGGCGAAGTGGCCTTTGTGTTTCAGGAACCCCGGCTGATGCCCTGGCTCACGGTAGAACAGAACATCGGTTTGAGCGATGACAGCCATTACGACAAGGCCTGGGTCAGGCAATTGATCGAGGAAGTCGGCCTCAAAGGCTTTGCCCAGGCGCTGCCTAAGGCGTTGTCCGGCGGCATGGCGCAACGGGTGGCCATCGCACGCGGCCTGTACTCACGTCCCCAGGTGCTGCTGCTGGATGAACCGTTCAGCGCGGTGGACGCGTTTACGCGCATGAAGCTACAGGACTTGCTGCTGCAACTGGCCGAGCACCATGCCATCGCATTGCTGCTGGTGACCCATGACGTGGATGAAGCGCTGTACCTGAGCGACCGGGTGCTGGTGATGGACAACCGGCCGAGCAGCATTCGCCAGACGCTGGCGGTGGATTTGCCGCACCCACGGGATCGGCGCGACCCGCTGCTGGCCCGGCTCAAGGCGTTGGCGTTGACCGAGCTGCAGCGTGCGCATGTGATCTAGATCAAGCCAGTTTCTTGCGCAAGCTCACCCAATACCGCGTGCGTGCCCGCACTTCCAAGCCCAGTGTCGAGGCCAACAACTCAAGAACACGGTCGGTGTCATCCAGGCGAAAACTGCCGGTCACCCGCAAGGTTTCCAGACCAGGCTCCCAGCGCAACACGCCGGGCCGATAGCGCGCAAGCTCGCGCAGAAAATCTCCCAGCGCTTGGTTCTGCGCAGTCAGCACTCCGTCACGCCAATCCAGTTGCAGCACATCGAACGGCACCCAGGCACCGAGTCCGCTGGCCTTGAGCGGCGCTTGCTGGCTACCCTGCAAGGTCGAGCTGTTTCCACTCAAATCCTGTACCTGCACCGCCCCCTTGAGCACCGACACCAGACAGCCCGCCGCCAGTTGGCGCACGCACACCTCGGCCTGGCTGACCTGCAACTGGCCATAGCGGGTGTGCAGTGTCATCGCCGCCGCGCCGGCGACATTCAGCGCCAGTTCGCCGTCGACCAGGGTGATACGCCGCTGCGCCACGTCCACGTCGACTGCGTGGCGGTATTGAGTTGCAGGCTGGCGCCGTCGGTCAGTGGCAAGCGTTTGCGTTCACCGGTGGCGGTGTGCAGGTCAGCGCGCCAGGTGTCGATGGGCAATTGGCGGCTGATCAACCAGGCCGTCGGCAGCAAGGCGGCAACCCCCCAACGCTCGCTTGAGCACGGCCCGTCGCCCCGGTTGCGGGCGGTCGAGGCTGGCCATCGCCAAAGCCTGGGGTAACTCGCTGAAACGCTGGCGCAGGGATTGAGCGCGTTGCCAAGTGTGCTCATGCAGGGGATGGCTGTCGCGCCAGTGCTGCAACGCCGCATGATCACGCTCGGTAGCAGTGCCGGACTCCAGCAGCGCCAGCCATTGCGCGGCGGCGCGTGCCACGTCGCGGTTCACAGGTCCACCAGCAGGCAATGCTCATAGGCCTGGGCCATGTAGCGCTTGACCGTGCGCTCGGACACATCAAGGCGTTCGGCGATCTCGCGATACCCCAGGCCTTCCAACTGGCTCCACAAAAACGCACGTCGCACCAACACCGGCAAGCCATCGAGCAATTCATCCAGCGCTTGCAGGGTTTCCAGCACCAGCCAACGTTGTTCGGGTGACGGCACACAGGCTTCGGGCAAGTGGGTCAAGGCGTTCAGGTAAGCCTGTTCCAGGCTGCGCCGCTGATGAAAATTGACCAGCAAGCGCTTGCCCACCGTCACGAGGTAAGCACGCGGCTCCTGCATTTGCGCGACCGGCTGGGCACTCGCCAAAACACGCAGGAACGTGTCCTGGCTCAGGTCCGCCGCATCCCAGGCGTTGCCCAGGCGCCGGCGCAGCCAGCTTTCGAGCCAACTGCGGTGGTCACGGTACAGGCTCGACAGCGTCAGTTCAGCAGCCTGCGTCGGAGCAACAGCATCATTCATGGCAAGCAACCTGCGCGGCGCGAGTGAGTCTCAAATGAGATTCATTCTATTTAATATCGTGCCGTTGCACCATGCTCTTTTCAACGCGGCGTTTATCAGGAGGTCTCAGCGTCAAACACCTGCCCGCGTCCCACGACACTGGCCGGAGCCAACACCGCTCCGGGCGCGAGCACCGCATTGGCGCCAATCCGGCACTGATCGCCGAGTAACGCGCCGAACTTGTCGCACCCGGTGCGTTGCAGCTGCCCGCCCACCCGCACCAGCACCTCCTTGTCTACACGCTCGTTACGGTAGTTGGCAACGATGCTGCCGGCCTCCAGGTTGATGCCATGGCCGAGCACTGAATCGCCGACAAAATTAAAGTGCGCCAGTTTGCTGCTACTGAACATAAAGGTAGTTTTCAACTCGGCGCCCGGACCGATAATGCACTGCGTATCCACCCAGCAACCGCCGCGCAACAGTGCACCGCTGGCAATAAAACACTGGGCGCCGATGATCAGGGGCGGCTTGAGCAAGGCCCCCGCCTCGACCATGGCGCTGTGGTGGATGGCGATTTCATCATGGATGACGTACTCGTCGGCCGGCAGTTCGGTCAGCAATTGGCGAACGATGGCAGGCGCCTGCGTGACCAGCGCCCAGGGCGCCAGGTCGGCCCAAGGGCGCAAGGGGGATTGGTCGATACTGGCGATGTAGTCGGTGAGTCGGATCAATGCTGAACCCTCGAACACACAGAGAAGTTCGAAACGCTAGCATGATCAAACGCTCAGCGCTCAGAGACCGCGCTTGCGCAACCACTGCAAGAAGCCTTTCTTGACCGGCGCGACCGGCGCCTCCTGGGTCAGGGCCTGCGCGGCGTGCAGGCGGAAATCCAGCAAGTTTTTCATCGCATCGCCGATGTCCTTACGCGCGTCCAGGCACGGTGTCAGGTATTCCTTCTCAATGCGGTACAGCGTGCAGAACGTCTTGGCGGTAAAGTCCGCCAGGGTCGCCTGCTCCGTCAGAATCCCCGCCTCGCCGATCACCTCGCCCGGCCCCATGCGCCCGGCTTCGAACGCGTGCCCGCCCTTGATCAGCATCACCGAGACCACACCGGACTCAACGATAAACAAGTGATCGCTGACCTCGCCCGCCGGCAGGATCATCTCGCCGGCACGGTAGGAGTGCAGGGTCATGTTCTGGCTGAAGGTTTCCTTCTCTTCCTGGCGCAGGGTGGAGAAGATCGACGAGCTGTCCAGCAGCGCCCGTGCCCGTGAAGTCGCTACGGGCGTGGCGCTTTCGACCGCCGACAACAGGCTCACGCCCGCCGCTTGCAGATGCCGGAAGGCCAGGTCATACAGCTGGTTGCGCACTTCGCGCTTGAGCGGCATGGCGGGCACGAACCCACTGATTTCATATTCCACGCCGCCACTGGCTGATGTCTTGAATGCCACGCTCGGTGCCGGTTTGGCCAATAACGGCCGGCATCCCTGCATGGCGCGCTCCAGCGCTTCGATCACGGTTTGCGGGCGCGCATGGGGGCTGACCTGCAGGCTCACCGACAGGCCGAACATATCCGCCGGGCGCGAAAAGTTGATGATCTTGGCCTTGGCCGCCAGGGAATTGGGGATCACCGCCATGCTGCCCTGGGAGGTCTGCAGCCGCGTGGCGCGCCAGTCGATATCCGTGACCCGTCCTTCGGTGCCGTCGATGGAAATCCAGTCATCGAGCTGGTAAGGCTTGGTGGTGTTGAGCACGATCCCGGAAAACACGTCGCTCAGGGTGCTTTGCAACGCCAGGCCGACGATGATCGCCACCGCGCCGGACGTGGCAAGCACGCCCTTGACCGGCAGGTCGAGCACGTAGGCCAGCGCGGCGATGATCGCGATCAGGAAAATCACCGCGCCGATCAGGTCCTGCAACAGCCGCCCGGTATGCCCCACTCGCTGCACCATCAGTGCGCCGAGCAACACCGTGAGCGTGCGCGCCGCAAACAGCCACCAACCGATCTGCAGCGCGGTGGCCGCCATGTGCAGGGCTGTGCTGTCGGCATAGGGCGGCACCAGCATGGGGTTCATGCCGTCGTTGAACAGCACGGCGCTGAACACCGCAAAGATCACCAGGCGTGCGGCGAGTTTCCAGTTGGCGAGCGTGGGGGAAATGAGGCGCCACACAGCGATGTCGATGAGGACCAGCGCCAGGGCGCAGAGCATCGGGTGGTCGAAGATAAATGAGGGCATCCAGGCGACTCCAGGGCGAATCGCGTGAAGATCGCATGAAATTGAGAAGGCTGGAAACAAAATGTGGGAGCTGGCCTGCCAGCTCCCACAGGTTTTTGCGGTGACTCTTCAGGCCTGCATTCGACCAAACCGCCCCGACTGGAAATCCGCAAACGCCTGGTGAATTTCCTGTTCGGTATTCATCACGAACGGCCCATGCCCGACGATAGGTTCCTCAATCGGCTCGCCGCTGAGCAGCAGCACCATGGCCTCATCATTGGACTCCAGCACCAGTTGCGCGCCATCACGCTCGAACAATGCCAGTTGCCCTTGGCGTGCCACTTCTTCGCTGTTGACCAGCACGGTACCGCGCAGGATCACCAGGGCAGTGTTACGCCCGGCGTGCAGGTCCAGCGTGATGGGTTTGCCTGCGTTGAGGCGCACGTCCCACACGTCGATTGGTGTGAAGGTGCGCGCAGGTCCTGTGACCCCGGCGAATTCCCCGGCGATCAAGCGCAGGTTCCCGGCGCCATTGGCCAGCGCCAGCACAGGAATATCAGCGTCGACAATCGTCTGGTAGCCGGCCTCGGCCATTTTGTCCTTGGCCGGCAGATTGACCCACAGTTGCACCATCTCCAGCGCGCCGCCTTTACGGGCGAAAGCTGCGGAGTGGAATTCTTCGTGGAGAATGCCTTTGGCGGCCGTCATCCATTGCACATCGCCAGGGCCGATCGTGCCGCCGGCGCCGGTGGAATCGCGGTGCTCGACTTCACCGTCGTAGACGATGGTCACGGTTTCAAACCCGCGATGGGGGTGCTGGCCGACGCCGCGGCGTTGGTCGGTCGGAGTGAAATTGGCCGGACCGGCGTGGTCCAGCAGCAAGAAGGGGCTGATGTGCTTGCCCAGGTTGTCGTAGGAAAACAGCGTGCGCACCGGAAAGCCGTCGCCTACCCAATGAGCGCGGGGGCTGGTGTAGATGCCGATGAGTTTTTTCATGGTAGTCCTCCAAAGTGCATACACCTTATAGCTGACACCAATTTGGCGCTAGACGGCACAAACAGCCTTGACTGTCCCATTCATGGAACGAACTGCCCGTTTATCAGGCCACTGAGGCCAGCGCCCCGCGCCGTTCACGCAACAACTGGAACGCAACGAAGGCCATCACCGCAAATCCTGCCTGGATCATGATCATCGGCGTGGCACTGCCGTCGCGCAGTTGGCTCAACAACAGCCCGCTGCAGGTGGCGCCGAACATCTGCGCAAAGCCCATCAAGCCCGCCGCCAAGCCGGCGCGGTGCGCGTTGGGCATGACCGCACCGGTCACTGAACCGGGCAACACCAACCCACCGCCGAGCGTGGCCACGGCAATCGGGATATCCAGCCCCAGCACCGACAGGCCGAACACCCCGTAGATCAGCGCCGCCGATACGCCCCCCAGCGCTACCAATGTCACGCCCATTGCCACAATCCGCTGCGGCCCCAGGCGCATGATGTTGCGCCGCGTGTAGGTGGACCCCACGATCAGCATCGACACGATCAAGCCAAAGTTGATGCCGTATTCCAGGCTGTTGAAGCCCAACAGGTTGATAAACACCGCCGATGACCCGGCGATCACCGCAAACATCGCGCCGTAGGTGCACGCCAGGGCTACAGCGAACGCCCGGTATGGGCGGCCCTTGAGCACATCCAGATACTGCCCGCCCAGGGTGCGCCAGTGGCCGGCCTTGGGGTCCAGGTAGTGATTGCTTTCTCGAAAAAACAACAGCGCCAGCAGCAACACCGCGCTGCCGATCGCCAGCCCAAGCATGATCGGCGCGCGCCATCCCACCAGCTTGATCAACAGGCCGCCGACCATTGGCGCGACGACGATGGCATACAGCATGCCGATCATGGTCAACGCCAATGCAGGTCCCGCTTCGGCCTTCCACACATCGCGCACCACCGTGCGCGCCAACACCAGCGCCGCACAGGCGCCCAGGCCTTGCAACACGCGGGCCGCAATAAACTGGTGAATATCGTTGACCAACAGCATCGACAGGCTTGCCAACACATACAGCGCCAACCCGCCGAGCAATACCGGACGGCGACCGATGCGGTCCGACAGCGGCCCGAACAACAACTGACCCAGGCCAAAGGCCGCGACAAACGCCGACAACGCCAGCAGCGCCGAACCCGGCGGCGCCACCAGCGCCTGCTCGATGGCGCCAAGACCGGGGATGATCAATTGGGTCGAGACTTCACCGAGCGCCGTCAGGGCCACCAACAAAAACAGCAGGTTTCGCGAGGGCGCCGGGGCGTTCGACATGGGGATCATCCGGGGCTGGATTAATTTATATTTCGACCATAATATGCGTAAAAAATTATGTCCATAATTTTTTGCCCAATGGTTACCCCGGAGTCCGCCATGCCCCCTCTTCCTCTGCGTCTTCTCACGCCCCTGGCCTTACTGACCATTCTCAGCGGCTGTAACAGCAAGGCCGATACCGCCGCCCAAGCGTCGCAGCCGCGCCCGGTACTTGCCGCCCATGTCCAAGCGGCCGGTAGCCAGCAAAGCGCCTATACCGGGGTGGTTGCGGCCCGTACGGAAAGCGACCTGGGTTTCCGCGTGAGCGGTAAGGTCATCGAACGCAAGGTCGATCCCGGCCAACATGTGTCCCGGGGCGACACCCTGCTGGTGCTGGACATCGGCGACTTCGAACTGGCCCTGCGCTCGGCCAGGAACCGCGTCAACGCCGCCCAGGCCCAACTGCGTCAACGCCGCGACGATGAAAACCGCTACCAGCGCCTGGCCAGTACCGGCGCGGTATCACGGCAGATCTTCGATCAGTCAGCCACCAACCTGCGCGTCGCCGAAGCAGAACTGGCCGCGGCGCAATCGGACGCCAGCCAGATCGAAAACCGCCGCACTTACTCAGTGCTCAAGGCCGATGGCGACGGCATCATCACCGATGTGCGGGTGGATCGCGGCCAAGTGGTCGCCGAAGGGCAAATCGTCGCGCGGCTGGCCCATGACGGTGCCCGCGAAGCCATCGTCAACCTCCCGGAAAATCAACGCGACCGCGCCTCGCAAAAAGCCCTGGCGTTGCCCTTCGGCGCCGTCGATCAAGCGGTCAGCGCGACCCTGCGCGAGTTGTCCGCCAGTGCCGACCCGATCACCCGCACTTACCGCGCGCGCTATGTGTTGCACGGCGACGTCGCGCGTTTTGCCCTCGGCTCAACCATCACCGTACGCCTGCAGGGCGACGGCCAGGCCCAACAGACCAGCGTGCCCATCGGGGCCTTGCATGACGCGGGGCAAGGCACCGGTGTCTGGCTGATCGGTGCCGACAATAAAGTCAGCTTCGCACCGGTCAAGGTCGCCAGCCTCGGTCAGGAAGACGCCCTGCTCGACAGCGGCGTGAGCCCCGGCGCGACCGTGGTCGCCCTCGGCGCGCACTTGCTGCACAACGGCGATGCGGTGCGCCTGCTGCCCGCCCAGGCGCTGGCCCTCAACCGCAAACAGGACCAATGATCATGCGCGACATCAACCTCTCTGAACTGGCGGTCAAGCACCGTGCGGTCACCTTGTTTTTGATCATTGCGATCATCGCCGCCGGAATTTTCGCGTTCGGCAAACTGGGGCGCGCCGAAGACCCGTCTTTCACCGTCAAGGTGATGACCGTCACCGCCGCCTGGCCCGGCGCTACCGCACAGGAAATGCAGGAACAGGTGGCCGACCGCCTGGAAAAACGCCTGCAGGAACTGGACTACTACGACCGTGTCGAGACCATCGCCCAGCCGGGTTTTGTGTCGATGCGCATGACCTTCAAGGAGTCCACGCGCCCCGGCGAGATCCAGGACCTGTTCTACCAGACCCGCAAAAAGCTCAGTGATGAAGCGGCGCGACTGCCCAGGGGCGTGATCGGGCCGTTCTTCAACGATGAATATTCGGACGTGTACTTCGCGCTGTATGCCCTGGAAGCCGAACACCTGCCCCATCGCCAACAAGTGCAAATGGCCGAGGACTTGCGCCAGGGCCTGCTCAACCTGCCGGGGGTGAAGAAGGTCAATATTCTCGGTGAACAGGCGCAGCGTATCTTCGTCGAGTTTTCCTATGAGCGCCTGGCAACCCTGGGCATCAAGCCCGACCAGATCTTCGCCGCCCTTGCCGCGCAAAACGCGGTGGCGCCGTCGGGCTTTGTGGAAACCACTGGCGCCCGTGCGTATATCCGTATCGACGGCGCCTTCGATAGCCTGGCGCTGATTGAAAACGTGCCGCTGGTCGTCAACGGCCGTGTGCTGCGCATCGCCGACGTGGCCAGCGTCAGCCGTGGGTATGAAGACCCGCCGAGCTACCGCATCCGCCATCAGGGCGACCCGGCGCTGATGCTCGGCGTGATCATGGAGAAGCACTGGAACGGCCTGGAGTTGGACAAAAGCCTCAAGGCCGAGGAAGCCAGGATCCAGGCAGACCTGCCCCTGGGCGTGAACTTCGCCAAGGTTTCCGACCAGGCCAAGAACATCAGCCTGGCGGTGAATGAATTCATGCTCAAATTCTTCGTCGCCCTGGCGGTGGTGATGCTCATCAGCCTGTTGGCCCTGGGCTTTCGTGTGGGGCTGGTGGTGGCGGCTGCGGTGCCGCTGACCTTGTCCATCGTGTTTGTGATCATGCTAATGACCGGCCGCGAGTTCGACCGCATCACCCTTGGCGCGCTGATCATTTCTCTGGGTTTGCTGGTGGACGACGCGATCATCGCCATCGAGATGATGGTGGTGAAACTCGAAGAAGGCTTCGACCGGATTCACGCCGCCACCTTCGCCTGGAGCTCCACCGCCGCGCCGATGCTGACCGGTACGCTGGTGACGATCATCGGCTTTCTGCCGGTGGGTTTTGCGCGGTCGGGCGCCGGGGAATATGCCGGGAATATCTTCTGGATCGTCGGCTTTGCACTGATCTCATCCTGGCTGGTGGCTGTGGTCTTCACGCCGTATTTGGGCGTGAAGCTGCTGCCGCAGATCAAACCGGTGCCCGGCGGCCACGACGCGATCTACGCCGGGCGCTACTACCGCAAACTGCGCAGCCTGGTAGAAGCCTGCGTGCGCCAACGCTGGCTGGTGACCGGCCTGGTGGTGGCGGCCTTTGTGCTGTGCGGGCTGGGCATGGGCGTGGTGAAAAAGCAGTTTTTCCCCAACTCCGACCGTTCCGAACTGATCCTTGAGGTGTACATGCCACCCGGCAGCGCCTTCAAAAGTACCGAAGCGGTGGCTGCGCAGTTGGAGAAAGCCCTGCTGCAGGAGCCGCAAACCTCGATGGTCGATACCTATGTGGGCGGCGGCGCTCCGCGCTTTTTCCTGTCGCTGAACCCTGAGTTGCCGGACCCGGCGTTTGCCAAACTGATCGTGCAAACCCCGGATTCCCACGCCCGCGACGCCCTTAAGCTGCGCATGCGCGAGCGCATCGCTGCCGGTGAGTTTCCGGCGGCACGGGTGCGTGTGACGCAATTGCTGTTCGGTCCGCCGGTGCCGTTCCCGGTGGTATTCCGTGTATCCGGCCCGAATGTGGAGGTGTTGCGCGGCCTGTCCGAAGAGGTGCGCAAAGTGGTCACCGCCAACACACTGACCAAGGATGCCTTCCTCGACTGGGGCGAGCGCACCAGCGGCTATCGCCTGGTGCTGGATCAGGACCGCCTGCGTCTGCTCGGGTTCACGCCCGACGAGGTCAAGTCCCAGCTCAACGCCTTGCTCAGCGGCAACCCCATCACCGAAGTGCGCGAAGGCAACCGCACCGTCTCCGTGGTCGCCCGTGCCCAGGGCAGCCAGCGCGAGAACCTCGGCAACCTCAATAACATGACCCTGACCAACAGCGCCGGCACTTCCGTACCGCTGGCTCAGGTCGGGCATTTCCAGGCGGTAATGGAGGAACCGATCCTCAAGCGCCGCAACCGCGCGAGCACCGTGGAAGTACGCGCCGATATCATCGACGGCGTGCAACCGCCCGACGTGGAAATGGCCGTGTACAAAGACCTGCAACCCCTGATCGCCACACTGCCCACCGGCTACCAGATCGACATCGGCGGCCCGGTGGAAGAAAGCGCCAAGGCCAACGTGGCCCTGGCGGCGCTGTTCCCGATCATGATCCTGCTGACCCTCACGGTGATCATGTTCCAGGTGCGCTCCTTCGGTGTGATGTTCATGGTCTTCGCCACCGCGCCACTGGGCTTGATCGGCGCGGTGCCGACCTTGCTGCTGTTCAACCAGCCGTTCGGGTTCAACGCAATCCTGGGATTGATCGGCATCGGCGGGATCCTGATGCGCAACACGCTGATCTTCACCGACCAGATCCGCCAGAACCAGGACCACGGCATGGCGATCCGCGAGGCCATCATTGAAGCCACGGTCCGGCGTGCACGCCCGGTGATCTTGACCGCACTGGCGGCGGCGTTGGCGTTTATCCCGTTGACGTTGTCGGTGTTCTGGTCGTCGCTCGCGTTCGTGCTGATTGGCGGCGTGTTGGTGGGCACGGTGTTGACGCTATTGTTCCTGCCGGCGCTGTGCAGTCTGGTGCTGGGACGGGAGAAGACAAAGGTTGTCGAAACCTCCCACATAAGCGCCGGATAAGCTCTACTCCCCCGCCCTGAAAACCTCTGCAAAGTCCCTCGCCTGAATACACAGCGCGAGGGAGTGCAGATGGTTTGTTTTGTGATAGCCCAGGTTGATGGGGCCGTGTCTTGATTCCGGTCATCGCCAGCCTGGTCCTGGCCCCCATGGA
>NZ_JAFHKI010000077.1 GCF_016937615.1 Pseudomonas lactucae
TGCGCGTGGGGGCTGAAGCTACCCAGGTGAACGGCGAATGGGTCGTGAAAAAACGCCAGTCATGAAGCCGCAGTGCGCGGGTGTTGATGGAAGGCTTCGTGCGCGTTCCCGGCGACTCTTTCTAAAGCCAACACCCGATCCCCATGTCGGGAGGGGTAAAAAATGACCTGTGGCGAGGGAGCAAGCTCCTCACACAGATGCAGTGTTGTCCCTTAACTGACGGGCATTCGGGCAAGTCCCTTCCCACATTTTGAATTGTGTCACTCAAACCGCAGTATCACCCTGCGGTTGTGTTTGCTCTTCTTCTCGATCTTTTCGCAGAACACCCGGCCGATTTCCTCGGTGTTGATCACGTGCGTGCCACCGCACGGCTGGATATCAATGCCGGCAATTTCAATCACCCGTACCGAACCCTGCACGACGGGCGGCGCCACCGCCTGAGTGCGGGTGATCTGCAGCAGGGTGGCGTATTCCGTGGCGGCCATCGACAAGGTCTTCACCGGGTGAGCCTGTTCGATCAGCGCGTTGAGGTCGCGGGTGATGCTGTCTTTGTCGAGGGTCATTTCCGGCAGGTCGAAATCCAGGCGGCCCTTGTCGGCGCTGATGCTGCAACCGGTGACCGGTGCATCGATGATCGAGCACAACAGGTGCAGGCACGTGTGCATTTTCATGTGCCGGTAGCGCCGTTCCCAATCCAGGCCGGCGTCCACCTGCACACCGGCAATCAGCTGCTCGGGACAGTGTTCCACCTGGTGCCAGATGATCGAACGCAACACCGGGTCGCGCACCGTTCCGGTCACGTCAAGCCGCGTACCGTCAGGCAGGGTCAAGTGGCCGGTGTCGCCCGGCTGTCCGCCGCCCGTGGGATAGAACAGCGTGTGTTCCAGGGCAATGCCCTGGTCGCTGACGGCAATCACCCGCGCGCTGAAGGCGTTTTGATAGGGCGCGCTGTCGAACAGCGCCAGGGTTTCCATGGTATGCACGGACATGTTCAACCTCCGACGATCAGTGGGCTGGCTTGTAACAGGTGACGCACCATTGCACTCAAGCCAGGGGGAGAGAGCAGGGTGATTTCAAATTCGGGGCCGCAGACTTTAAGGTTCAGCGGCAGGCGTGGCAGGTGTTCGCCAGACGCCACGCGGTGCAGGCGAAATTGCAGGTGGTGGCGTTCCTTGACCGTGGGTTCGAGCATTAATCCCGGCAAGGGATGGAAGTCGGCGTCCAGCACGGTGACCTTGTGGCTGGCATTGATCTCGCCGACCACATGCAGGCGCTCATCAAGGGCAAAGGCGCCGAGGTACTTGCTGTGGTCCGATTCATCATTTTTTTGCAGTTGGATCTGGTTGACCACCTTGACCTTGGTCCCGGCCGGCACATCCTGGGTGATCACGCAGGACGGACTGATGAACACGTTGTCGCCGATCTGCACATAACCCAGCACCCGGGCGCCGGAACCGACTTCGACATTGTTGCCCAGGCGCGGGTGGCGCTTGCCGTCGGGGTTGTTGGCGATACCGCGGGCACCCAGGGTCACGCCGCAGAGGATGTAGCAGTCGTTGCCGATCTCGCAGGTTTCGCCGATTACCGTGCCGTAGCCGTGGTCCAGCACAAAGCGCCGGCCGATGCGCGCTGCCGGGTGAATCTCGGCCCCCGATAACACTTTGCCCTGGTTGCTCAGCTTGAGGGCGATACGTGAGAAGACGCCGTTGGTCTGGTCGGGGAAATTCCACACCAGATGCGCGAGCCGGTAATACAGCACGGCCTTGAACGAGGCGTAGGACTCGAGGATCAGCTCACCCCGCCCACGGGACGCCGGGTCGCGATAGGCATAGGCGATCAGGTCCTCGGCCACCGCCTGGGCTGCGTTCTGGACCAGCGGTGCCAAGTGCGGCTCCAGCTGTTTCATCTGCACGGGTGTAAGGGTCTTGATGAGGTGGGTGAGCAACTCATCGTGCAGTTGTTGCATGTCGATAAAGCCGCCCATGAAGGCACCCCCGCAATCTGGATGGTAGGAAACCCGGTTATTCGAAGTTGGGCAGGTAGCTGTCGGCATTGTCGTAGACCATGGTCAACACCACTGTTTCGGGTGCAAGTTCCGGGGCGAGCCTGGCGATGGCCACCATGTTGGCGGCGGAGGACAGGCCCAGGCTGATGGCGTCGGTGCGCATGATGCGTTTGATCATGTCGAGGCAGTCCTGGCGCGAGACCTTGAGCATGCCGTCGATCACATTGAGGTTGAGGATGCTCGGGATCAGGCCGATCGACAGGCCCTGGATATGGTGCGGCGCGTGCTGGTTTTTCAGCAGGTCGCACTCCTCGGGTTCCACGCCCATTATCCGAAGCCCGGGCCAGGCGGCTTTGAGGGTTTCGCCGATACCGGTGATATGGCCGCCGGTGCCGATGCCGCTGACGAAGTAGTCCACGCGACGGTCGCCGAAGGCGCGCAGGATTTCCGGTGCGGTGGTGTCGCGGTGGGTCTGTGGGTTGGCGCCGTTGCGTTGCTGGTTGAGCATCACGTAGCTGGGGTTTTCCAACTGCAGCTCCATGCATTTTTCGCCGTGGGAATTGTTGCCCAGGCGGCTGTCCGACAGCACCACCTTGGCGCCGTACAGGCGCAGTAACTTCTGCTTTTCGGGGCTGTAGTTGTCGGGAATCACCAGCACCACCTTGTAGCCGAGCACGTTGCCGGCCATGACCAGGCCAATGCCGGTGTTGCCGCCGCTGGGTTCGATGATGGTTTGCCCGGCATCGCGGATCAGCACGCCCCGGCGTTCGGCGTCGAGGATCATGCCCAGGGCAATGCGCGCCTTGTGGCTGCCGCCGGGGTTGAGGGATTCGAGCTTGGCATAGACCTCGATGCCGAGGTCTTCGGAAAACTGCGCCAGACGTACGATCGGCGTGTGGCCGATGACGTCGAGGATTGAGTGATGCAACATCGGTCAGTCCTCCGCTCAGTACAACGGCATGTCGGGTTCGACGTCGCGAACCCAGTGTTTCATGCCGCCTTGCAGGACCTTGGTGTTGGCAAAACCGGCGGCCAGCAGTGTGCTGGCGGCTTGCTCGGCGCGGGTGCCGGCGTAGCAGATCAGGTAGTGGGTGTTGTCGCGACTGAGGCGGTCGAGTTGGCCGTCCAGCTCGGCCAGGGGGATATGCACCACGCCCGGCAACTTGCACACCTCCAGTTCGCTGGCGTCGCGTACGTCCAGCAGCACGTCGGCGCTGCGTGGGTGTTCGAGCAGTTGCTTGAGTACCCGTGGCTTGATGTAGCGCTCTTCGGCCAGTGACGGTGCGCTGGGTAGGGCGTCGGCGCATACCGCCGGGGCCATGCTTTCGCTATGACGCAGTTCCGAGCAGCAAGGGCAGTCGGCGCGACGTTTGAAGCGGATCTCGCTGAACTTCATCGCCAGCGCGTCAAAGCGCATCAGGCGCCCGGACAGAGGCTCGCCGATGCCGATCAGCAATTTGATTGCTTCCGTGGCCTGGATCATCCCGACCACGCCGGGCAGCACGCCGATCACGCCGCCGGCGCTGCAATTGGGGGCCAGTTCCGCCGGCGGGGCCTGGGGGAACAGGCAGCGATAGCACGGCCCGCCTTTGTAGTTGAGCACGCTGATCTGCCCGTCGAAACGGTAGATGGCGCCGTACACCAATGGCTTGCCCAATTGCACGCAAGCGTCGTTGACCAGGTAGCGCGTGTCGAAATTATCGGTGCCGTCGATCACCAGGTCGTAGGCGCCCACCAGTTCCAGGGCGTTGTCGGCATTCAGGGCGGTGTTGTGCGCGTTGATCCGTATATGCCGGTTGAGGTCCTGCAAACGCTGTTTGGCCGACTCGACCTTGGGCATGCCCAGGGTGCTGTTGCCATGGACGATCTGGCGTTGCAGGTTGCTGCTCTCCACCACGTCGAAATCCACCAGGCCCAGGGTGCCGATGCCGGCTGCCGCCAGGTACAGGCTGATGGGCGAGCCCAGGCCGCCGGTGCCGATGATCAGCACCTTGGCTTTTTTGAGGTTCAACTGGCCTTCGCGACCGACGCCCGGCAGTGTGATGTGGCGTACATAGCGCTGTACCTCTTCATTGCTCAGGGCTGCTTCATTGCTCGGGGCGTCGACGTCGATGCCGCCGGACGTCGCGAGCAACACTTCGATCCTGGCTTTTTCCGGCAGTGGTTCATCGGCTTCAATCAGCGCTTCCTCGGCGGTGAACAGGAAGTGCTCCTTGAGCTGGTGGTTCTTGTCGTGAAACAAGTGCTGGCGCAACTGCGGGTGGCGGGTGCAGAGGTTTTCAATGACTTCGCGCAATGTCGATCCGGAACCCTCAAGGGTCGATTCCGGCAGCTTGGCCACGCGAACCAGAATATCGGGGAAAGAGACAGCGTTCATGGACAACTCCGTGTTCAGGTCGTTGAAAGGTTTAAGGGCGAACTGCATGCCATCCCAGGCAAACAGCTTGGAACCCAGGGCCTGGCCCTGGCGAACGTCGACTACCAGGTAGCTCACGGGGTAGATCGGTTCGCCCATGAACAGGGCCTTGTCCTGGTCTTCATCGCTGAAATAGGCGCCGACGTCCGGATGGGAGTGGTAGATCACCACCACCGGGTTGTCGCTGCGAAACGCCTTGTTCATCAACAGCGTGTCGGCCACCGAAAAGGTGTAGCCGTTGGCCGCGCTGCGCGGGTACATCTCGGGGTTCTTGCGGTGCAGCTCATTCTGGATATTGCTGCCCAGGTACACGCTGCCGTCGGCGAAGACGAAGCCACAGCATTCCTCGGGGTAGCTGCGGCTGGCGTGGGCGTAGATCTGTTCCAGGGCTGTGGGGCGGAGGACTTCCATGTTTCTCTCGCGTTGATGAAGGGTCAATTTTTCTTGGCCAGGAGTTTTTCAACAGGCAACTTGGTGATCGCAAAGCCGGCCAGCAGGATGGCCGAGTACAGCATCAGGTCGCGGGAAATCGCTACGCCTTCGTACCAGGCGCCGATGATCACCGCGAACACCGGGAAGATGATGAACACGAACGACAGGATGATCGGGCTCAAGCGCTTGAGCAGCATGAAGTACACGATGAACCCGCCCACCGAGGCCACCAGCCCCAGATAGAACAGTGCGCTCCAGGAACGCAGGGTGATGTTTTCGAAGGTGGGCGTTTCAAACCACAGGCCGGCCACGAACAGCATCAACCCGGCAATGCCGATGGGCAGGGTGTTGTAGGTGATGACGCTGATCGCACTGCCTTTTTGCTTGGTAATGACGTAGCACAGGGCGTGCATGATCGCGGCGCTAAGAATCGCCAGTACCCCCAGGAACTCGGCGTGGTCCAGGTGCAGGCCCTGGCTCCTGATGATCATGTAGAGGCTGCCGAAGCCGATGCCGATGCCGACCACCTGGGAAAAGTAGATACGCTCGCGCAGGAACAGCGCGGAAAAAATCAGGATGAAGACGGGCATGCAGCTGAACAGCAGGGCGGTGAGGCCGGACGATACGTGCATCTCGCCGTAGTTGAGCAGGTAGTAGGGAACGCTGAAGTAGGACAGGGTCACGAATACAAAGAACCAGCGGCTTTCCCGGGGAAACAGGATCGGCTCGCGGCGCACCATGGCAAAACACAGGAACAGCGGGAAGGCGATGAGGAAGCGCAGGCCGGCGGATGTCAGGGGCGGCACGCTTTCCACGGCAATCTTGATGCCCAGCCAGGTGGTGCCCCAGCTCAGGCAAACGACCAGGAACATCACACTGGTGACCAGCCCGGCCAACCACTGTTTTTGCGTTTTGGTTTTGGCGGTGTTTTCGAGAACGGCGGACATTGGCATCGTTTATTGCTTCCCTGAGCCGGAATTGAACTCTATATTGAGCTTGTAATGAGTTGTAAAAATCGGCGATTGAACCCGTAAAAGCACACTATTAGGGCTAAAGATGGCTGTCAAAACAAATATTGACATGGTGTCAATTATGCGTGAGGGCTTGTCCAGCGGGCAGGGCGTGAAATACAAACGCCTGTCCGATGTCATGGAACGGGGCATCCTCGAAGGCTTGATTGAACCGGGAAGAAAGTTGCCGCCCCATCGAGTGCTTTCCGACAACCTGGGCGTGACCATCGGCACCATCAGTCGGGCCTACGGCGAGCTGGAGCGCCTGGGGTTGGTGGTGGCGCGAGTGGGTGACGGTACTTTCGTACGCAAGCGTGGGATGGAGCGCCAGCGTGATGAAGGTTTTCGCAACGTCAGCGAAGAGCCACGCCAGTACTTCGACATGAGTCGCAACATGCATATTCCGGGTCAGGAAACGGCCTTCCTGGCACAGAGCCTGCAAAACCTGTCGACCAACGCCAAGTTTCTCCAGGACATCAGCGCCTACACCCCCGATGCCGGCCTGCCACGCTATCGCGAGGCGGGTGCACAGTGGCTGGTGCAGCGTGATTTCCATCCGATTCCCGAGCAGGTCATCTGCGTCAACGGCGGCCAGCACGGCCTGCTCTGCACGATGATGGCGCTGCTGCGGGCCGGTGATACGGTGGTCACCGAACAACTCACTTACCCTGGCTTGATCACGGCAGCGCGGATGCTCGGCATACGCCTGATCGGCCTGGAGATGGATGAAGAAGGCCTGCTGCCAGGCGCGTTGGAGGAAGTCTGTCGCAACCACCGGATTTCGGCGTTGTACTGCACGCCGACGATCCAGAACCCCACCACCGCAGTGCTTTCGGTGGCGCGCCGCGAAGCGTTGACCAAGGTCTGCCGTGAACACAATCTGCTGATTCTTGAGGATGAAGCCCACGGTGTGCTGGTGGAAGACCGTCCGCCACCCCTCAGCTATTTCGCGCCTGAACGTACGATTTTGATCAGCAGCCTGAGCAAGGCGGTGTCCGCCGGGTTGCGCGTGGGTTACGTGCATGCGCCACCGGCGCTGGTCAGCCGTATTTCGGCAGCCCTGCGCTCAACCTGTTGGATGGCCACGCCGGTGACCCTGGAACTGGCCACGCAGTGGATCGAGAACGGCACGGCGCAGTACCTGCTGCGCCAGCAGATCAACGAGATCAGCCGGCGCAAAGCGTTGGTGCGTGACCTGCTGGGCGGGCTGGCATACCGCACCCACCTCAATAGTCCGCACTTCTGGATTGAAGTACCGGAGCCCTGGCGCGCCTCGGAAATCGAGGCGGAGCTCAAACAGCACAACTACCTGATCGCCACCGCCGAGGCATTTGCTGTCGGGCAGACGGCCGTACCGCAATTTATTCGGGCGAGTATCTGCAATACGTCGGGCGATGATCAGTTGTTGCGGGCGGGGTTCGATGCGCTGGCGACGGCGCTGGGGCAAGGGGGAGGAAGATTCCAGTTATAAGCTACAAGCTGCAAGACAAGAGCCGATTGGCTTTAGCTTGCAGCTTATAGCTTGAAGCTTACAGCTGCCTCACTTAAACCTACGTTCGACGCCTTTCTCCACCAGAATCTTCGCCGAAATCTCTTCCACCGAAAAATGCGTGGAATTGATGTGCGCAATATTCTCGCGCCGGAACAGATTTTCTACTTCGCGCACTTCGAACTCGCACTGGGCGTAGCTGGAGTAGCGGCTGTTGGGCTTGCGCTCGTTGCGAATGGCCGTGAGGCGGTCCGGGTCGATGGTCAGGCCGAACAGCTTGTGCGAATGCGCGCGCAGGGCGGCCGGCAGGGTCAGGTGCTCCATGTCGTCTTCGGTCAGCGGATAGTTGGCCGCGCGAATGCCGAATTGCATGGCCATGTACAGACAGGTGGGCGTTTTGCCGCAGCGCGACACGCCGACCAGGATCAGGTCGGCCTTGTCGTAGTAGTGGGTGCGGGCGCCATCGTCGTTATCGAGGGCGAAGTTCACCGCCTCGATACGCTCCATATAATTGGAGTTGTGCCCAATGGAATGGGACTTTCCGACGGAGTAGGAGGAATGTTCGCTCAACTCCTGCTCCAGCGGCGCCAGGAAGGTGGAGAAGATGTCGATCATGAAACCATTCGACGTTGCGAGAATCTCACGGATGTCCTGGTTGACGATGGTGTCGAAAATGATCGGGCGAAAACCGTCTTTTTCGGCCGCCAGATTGATTTGTTGTACCATGGCCCGCGCTTTATCCACGCTGTCGATGTAAGGCCGTGTGAATTTGGCGAAGGTAACGTTTTCGAACTGCGCCAGCAGGCTTTGGCCCAATGTTTCGGCTGTGATGCCGGTGCCGTCGGAAATAAAGAAAGCAGATCGTTTCATTTGAGCCCTGGGCCTTAAGCTGATGACGAATCTTGGATATGATAGGCGCGATTTTGCCGTCCCATGGTGGGCCGCATTCTCACTTATTTTCCAGGTCCAGGCCACAAACGGCGGTATTCGCTCCTACTGAGCAGCCGGCGTCCTGAGCTTTTCCAACACAGTTAGTGGAGAGATCACCTTGGTAGAGTACGTAGTTTCCCTCGATAAGCTCGGCGTCCATGATGTAGAGCATGTGGGGGGCAAGAACGCATCCCTCGGCGAGATGATCAGTAATCTTGCAGGCGCAGGTGTGTCGGTGCCCGGTGGTTTCGCCACCACGGCCCAGGCCTACCGTGATTTCCTCGAGCTGAGCGGCCTCAACGCTCAGATCCACGCCGCGCTGGATTCCCTGGACGTCGATGACGTCAACGCCCTGGCCCGGACCGGTGCCCAGATCCGTCAATGGATCATGGAAGCCGAGTTCCCCGAGAAGCTCAACGAAGAAATCCGTACCGCCTTCGCCGCACTGTCGGCCGGTAACCCGGACATGTCCGTTGCCGTGCGCTCCTCGGCCACCGCCGAAGATTTGCCGGACGCTTCCTTCGCCGGCCAGCAAGAAACCTTCCTGAACATCCGCGGCGTGGAAAACGTGATCCGCGCGGCCAAGGAAGTGTTTGCCTCCCTCTTTAACGACCGCGCCATTTCCTACCGTGTGCACCAGGGTTTCGACCACAAGCTGGTGGCCCTGTCTGCCGGCGTGCAGCGCATGGTGCGTTCGGAAACCGGCACCGCCGGCGTCATGTTCACCCTCGATACCGAATCGGGCTTCCGTGACGTGGTGTTTATCACCGGCGCCTACGGCCTGGGCGAAACCGTCGTACAAGGCGCGGTCAACCCGGACGAATTCTACGTCCACAAGCACACCCTTGAGGCCGGCCGCCCGGCCATCCTGCGCCGCAACCTGGGCAGCAAGGCCATCAAGATGATCTACGGCGACGAGGCCAAGGCCGGTCGTTCGGTAAAAACCGTTGAAGTCGACAAGGCCGAGCGCGCGCGTTTCTGCCTGACCGACGCTGAGGTCAGCGAACTGGCCAAGCAAGCGATGATCATCGAAAAGCACTACAAGTGCCCGATGGACATCGAGTGGGCCAAGGACGGTGACGACGGCAAGCTGTACATCGTGCAGGCCCGTCCGGAAACCGTGAAGAGCCGCACCTCGGCCAACGTCATGGAACGCTACCTGTTGAAAGAAACCGGCACCGTGCTGGTGGAAGGCCGTGCCATCGGCCAGCGCATCGGCGCCGGCAAGGTGCGGATCATCAAGGACGTGTCCGAGATGGACAAGGTCCAGCCAGGCGACGTACTGGTTTCCGACATGACCGACCCGGACTGGGAACCGGTCATGAAGCGTGCCAGCGCCATCGTCACCAACCGTGGCGGGCGTACCTGCCATGCGGCGATCATTGCCCGTGAACTCGGGATCCCGGCGGTAGTGGGCTGCGGCAACGCCACCCAACTGCTCAAGGATGGCCAGGGCGTGACCGTTTCCTGCGCCGAAGGCGACACCGGCTTCATCTTCGAAGGTGAGCTGGGCTTCGACATCAAGCAGAACTCCATCGACGCGATGCCGGACCTGCCGTTCAAGATCATGATGAACGTCGGCAACCCCGACCGTGCCTTCGATTTCGCGCAGTTGCCGAACGCCGGTGTGGGCCTGGCCCGCCTGGAGTTCATCATCAACCGCATGATCGGCGTGCACCCCAAGGCCCTGCTGAACTACGACGGCCTGCCCCAGGACATCAAGGACAGCGTCGACAAGCGCATCGCCGGCTACGACGATCCGGTCGGTTTCTACGTCGAGAAGCTGGTGGAAGGCATCAGCACCCTGGCTGCTGCGTTCTATCCGAAAAAGGTCATCGTGCGCCTGTCGGACTTCAAGTCCAACGAATACGCCAACCTGATCGGCGGCAAGCTCTACGAGCCGGAAGAAGAAAACCCGATGCTGGGCTTCCGTGGTGCCTCGCGTTACATCAGCGAAGCGTTCCGTGACTGTTTTGAGCTCGAATGCCGTGCCCTCAAGCGCGTGCGCAACGAGATGGGCCTGACCAACGTCGAGATCATGGTGCCGTTCGTGCGCACCCTGGGCGAAGCGAGCCAGGTGGTGGACCTGTTGGCTGAAAACGGCCTGTCCCGTGGTGAAAACGGCCTGCGCGTGATCATGATGTGCGAACTGCCATCCAACGCCATCCTGGCCGAAGAGTTCCTGGAGTTCTTCGACGGCTTCTCCATCGGCTCCAACGACCTGACCCAGCTGACCCTGGGCCTGGACCGCGACTCGGGGATCATCGCCCACCTGTTCGACGAGCGAAATCCTGCGGTCAAGAAGCTGCTGGCCAACGCCATCCAGGCCTGTAACAAGGCCGGCAAGTACATCGGCATCTGCGGCCAGGGCCCGTCCGACCACCCCGACCTGGCCAAATGGTTGATGGAACAGGGCATCGAAAGCGTCTCGCTGAACCCCGATTCGGTGCTGGAAACCTGGTTCTTCCTGGCTGAAGGCCAAGCGTCCGCCTAAGGCCGCTACGTCAAAAAGTGCCGGTCACTCGTCGAGGGTGACCGGCATTCTTATCTGTACAGGGCGGGAATCCTTGTGGACGCCGCCCTTTTTTGTGCAAGAGCATTATGCAAAGCAGCAGCAACCTGTTTCCTGTCGCCCTGATCAGCGCTGAACGTCGTGGCGACCTGAGTGAAGATGTGTACCGCCTCAAACCCGGCAACAGCCCCGACGGTACCGTCGAGCTGGCGGTGACGCGTTTGGGCCTGGCCGATGTCCCGGAAAACCGCGGCATCCCGGTTATTTTGTTGCACGGCAGCTTTTCCAACCGGCGCTTCTGGTATTCACCCAAGGGCATCGGCCTGGGCGCCTATCTGGCACGCCAGGGCTTTGATGTGTGGATTCCGGAAATGCGCGGCCATGGCCTGTCCAAACGCAATCACGATTATGTGAGAAATCGGGTCGCCGACTATGCGCGCTACGATTTGCCGGCCATCGGTGCGTTTGTGCGTGAGCAAAGTGCGCAGATTCCGCACTGGATCGGCCATTCCCTCGGCGGGATAACCCTGGCTGCCGCCCTGGGCGGGCAATACCTGGGGCCGCCTGCGGTGGCGTCGGTGGCGTTGTTTGGCTGCCAGGTCAGTCGCACGCATTGGCCGTTGAAAATCCCGCCAGTGGAGTGGGGCAGCCGCTTGGTGCTCAAACGCCTTGCCCAGTTGTCCGGGCCGCGATTCAAGCGCGGCCCCGAGGATGAGCCGGCCGGAGTGCTGATTGAGGCGATGCGCTGGAATGGCCTGTTCGGGCGGTTCGGCGAGCGCGAGCGTGATTGGTGGAAGGGCCTGGCGGACGTCGATGTGCCGCTGCTGGCTGTCAGCGCCGCGGGCGACCAGCAAGACCCGGACTGGGCCTGCCGCAAGTTGTTCGAACAAGTCGGCGCCGAGCATCGCCAGTACCTGTGCCTGGGCCGCCGGCAAGGCTTTACCGAAGATTTCGGACATGTACAGATGCTGGTCAGCAAGGCGGCCCAGGTAGAAGTGTGGCCGCTGGTGGTGCAATGGTTGAAAGACCCGCTTACACCGTTGCTTGGCGCGCCGGCCGAGGCGCTGGCAACGGTTTGACGCAGAGCGCTGCCAAGGGCGTTTCGCTCCTGCGAGGTTGCGGCTAAGATATGACGCGTTAAACGCTTCTGGTCATATTCAGTCGCTTCGTCGCTATTGCGTTGCGATGAAGCGAGTGGGATGTTGCGCACCGGCCTCGCTGGCGCTTCTTTCGAAAGACACTTCTTTGGCAGAAAGGAATTTTTCAATGAACCATTACGTGACCCCAGATCTGTGCGACGCCTACCCGGAGCTGGTGCAGGTGGTCGAGCCGATGTTCAGCAATTTCGGCGGCCGAGATTCCTTTGGTGGCGAAATCGTCACCATCAAGTGCTTCGAAGATAACTCGCTGGTCAAGGAACAAGCCGATCAGCCGGGAGCTGGCAAGGTGCTGGTGGTCGACGGTGGTGGTTCGCTGCGCCGCGCGTTGCTGGGCGACATCATTGCCGAAAAAGCCGCGAAAAACGGTTGGGAAGGGCTGGTGATCTACGGTTGCATCCGTGATGTCGATGTCATTGCCCAAACCGACCTGGGCGTGCAGGCCCTGGCCAGCCATCCGATGAAGACCGACAAGCGCGGCATCGGCGACCTGAACGTGGTCGTCACGTTTGCCGGTGTGACGTTCCGCCCGGGTGAGTACATCTACGCCGACAACAACGGTGTGATCGTCTCGCCCAGCCCGCTGCAAATGCCTGAATAAACCGCAATAGCCGATAGGGGTGAGGATGTTCGAGGAAGAAAACGCGCAGTGGGGGCTGGTGCATGCCCTGGTACTGGACGGTAAAGGCGGTGCGCGTTCGATTGCCCGGACTGAGCTCGACGAGTTGCAGTTGCAACCCCAGGAAAGCCTGTGGCTGCACTGGGATCGCAGCCATCCGCAAACCCAGACGTGGCTGCGCAAGTCCAGTGGGCTGAGCGAGTTTGCCTGTGACCTGCTTCTGGAGGAGAACACCCGTCCACGTCTGTTGCCGTTGCCGGATGCCGAACTGCTGCTGTTCCTGCGCGGGGTCAATCTCAACCCTGGGGCCGAGCCGGAAGACATGGTCTCGGTGCGTATTTTTGCCGCCGCCAGCCGGGTGATTTCCCTGCGCTTGCGTCCTTTGCGCGCCACTGATGAGCTGTTGGTGCAGCTGTCGGAAGGCAAAGGACCGAAAACCGCGTCGGAACTCATCCTTTATATGGCGCAGTACCTGACCAATAAAGTGCAGGATCTGGTCACCGACCTGTCCGAAATCGTCGATACCGAAGAAGAAAAGCTCGATACCGACGAACGGTATACCCCCGAGCACGGCAGCATTTTGCAAATTCGTCGACGAGCTGCTGGGCTCAAGCGATTCCTGGCGCCGCAGCGGGATATTTTTGCCCAACTGACGCGGATCAAATTGCCTTGGTTCTGTGACGACGATGCCGATTACTGGAACGAATTGAACAACAGCCTGACCCGTTACCTGGAAGAGCTCGAATTGACCCGGGAGCGCGTGGGGCTTGTGCTTGAGGCCGAAGACCGGCGCCTGAGCGTACGCATGAACCGCACCATGTACCGCTTCGGGATCATCACCGGGATCTTCCTGCCGATGAGCTTTTTGACCGGCTTGCTGGGTATCAATGTGGGGGGCATACCCTTCTCGGCGAGCCCTTATGGATTCATGATCGCGTGCTTGTTGATGGTGTCGGTGGCACTCGGACAATGGTGGCTATTTCGACGATTGCGCTGGGTTTGAGCTGAATATGACCTGAACGTAGGAAGGGTCCCATGTGACCCAACGAATTTTACCCTCGTCTTTTAAAACACTTGCGAGAGGTCTTTATGCACGATCCGTTCGAACAGTCTTTGCGTGACATGCTCAATGCCTCGCCGTCCAACCGCGACGACGACGCCTGCCTGGGCCGCGTGTTGAAAACCGCCAACCGTCAGGTTGGGGCGGGTGATCTGTTCAGTCTGCTCGGTCGCTGGTTGCCGGCGTTGATGATGGCCCTGAACAATGGTTCGGCCCACGTATCACCGGTTTCCCGTCGTAAACCTCTTGCTCGCACTGCTGATAAGGCTGATTGAATATGGAACTTGATCTCTGGACCCAGAGCCTGGTTACCGCGATGACCGCGTTGTGGACCAAGGTGGCGAACTTCATTCCCAACCTGTTTGGTGCCCTGGTCCTGGTATTGCTGGGCTTTGTCGTGGCCAAACTGCTCGACACCCTGCTGTCCAAGCTGCTCGCAAAACTGGGCCTTGACCGCCTGATGGCGGGTACCGGCCTGACCAAATTGCTGGGACGTGCAGGGCTGCAGGTGCCGATTTCCACGTTGATCGGCAAGATTGTCTATTGGTTTGTCCTGCTGATTTTCCTGGTTTCCGCGGCTCAGTCCCTTGGACTTGAGCGAGTTTCAGCTACTCTCGACATGCTGGCGCTGTATTTGCCCAAGGTTTTCGGCGGCGCGCTGGTATTGCTGGTGGGCGTTCTGCTGGCGCAACTGGCCAACGGGCTGGTGCGTGGCGCCGCGGAAGGCGTGGGGCTGGACTACGCGGCCGGCCTTGGACGAATTGCCCAAGGCCTGGTGATCATCATCAGTATTTCGGTCGCGATCAGCCAGTTGGAGGTCAAGACTGACCTGCTCAACCACGTGATCGTGATTGTTTTGATTACCGTTGGTCTGGCCGTTGCGCTGGCCATGGGCTTGGGAAGCCGGGAAATTGCCGGCCAGATTCTTGCGGGAATCTATGTGCGTGAGTTGTATCAGGTGGGCCAGCAGGTACGTGTGGGCGAGGTCGAAGGGCAAATCGAGGAGATCGGCACAGTCAAGACGACCGTGCTGACCGATGACGGCGACCTGGTGTCGTTGTCCAACCGGATTCTCCTGGAACAGCAGGTCAGTAGCCGCTAACCCGGCAAACCCTGCTAATGTACGCCGCCGCGAACCCGGCTGACCGGGCTGTGGCGGACATTGACCTGACTGTCGGCACGACTTGTTTTGAATAAAGCCCAAACGCTGTCCACGCGCTATGACCCCCGTGAGCTCTCTGATGAGGAGTTGGTCGCGCGCGCGCACACGGAGCTGTTTCACGTCACACGCGCGTACGAAGAATTGATGCGCAGATATCAACGCACTTTGTTCAACGTTTGTTCAAGGTATTTAGGGAACGATAGAGATGCGGATGATGTCTGTCAGGAAGTGATGCTCAAGGTGCTGTACGGCCTCAAGAACTTCGAGGGCAAATCGAAGTTCAAGACCTGGCTCTACAGCATCACGTACAACGAATGCATCACGCAGTATCGTAAGGAACGGCGAAAGCGTCGCTTGATGGACGCTTTGAGTCTCGACCCCCTTGAGGAGGCGTCTGAAGAAAAGGCGCCGGCACCCGAGGACAAGGGCGGACTTGATCGCTGGCTGGTGTATGTGAACCCGATTGACCGGGAAATTCTGGTGCTACGATTTGTCGCAGAGCTGGAATTTCAGGAAATCGCCGACATCATGCACATGGGTTTGAGTGCTACAAAAATGCGTTACAAACGTGCTCTAGATAAATTACGTGAGAAATTTGCGGGCGAGACTGAAACTTAGTGCGTGGCAAATATCTCTTACGTGTAGGCAAGTTCTGTTAGACTTGTCGCCGAGTTGTCCCCCGGTTTGTGGGACTGCTTTACAATCACCAGATGGGGATTTAACGGATGAAACTGAAAAACACCTTGGGCTTGGCCATTGGTTCTCTTATTGCCGCTACTTCTTTCGGCGTTCTGGCACAAGGCCAAGGCGCAGTTGAAGGCGAGCTGTTCTACAAGAAGCAGTACAACGATAGCGTCAAGCACATCGAAGACGGCTTCAATCCTGGCGCTCGCATCGGTTACTTCCTGACCGACGACCTGTCCTTGAACCTGTCCTACGACAAGACCAACCACACCCGTTCGAACGACGGTACTGGCAACCAGAAGATCAAAGGTGATACCGGCAGCCTCGTTGCCCAATACCACTTCGGTCAAGCTGGCGTAGACAGCCTGCGTCCATACGTAGAAGGCGGTTTCGGCCACCAGAGCCGTACCAACGTTCAAGCTGACGGCCACAGCGGTCGCGACCAGACTACCTTCGCTACCGTTGGTACTGGTGTGAAGTACTACTTCACCAACAACCTGTACGCTCGTGCCGGTGTTGAAGCTGACTACGGTCTGGACAACGGCAAGTGGGATTACTCCGCACTGGTCGGCCTGGGCGTGAACTTCGGCGGTAACGCTGGCGCAGCAGCTCCAGCTCCTACCCCAGCACCAGCTCCAGAGCCAACTCCAGAGCCAGAAGCTCCAGTTGCTCAGGTTGTTCGTGTTGAGCTGGACGTGAAGTTCGACTTCGACAAGGCCGTTGTTAAGCCTAACAGCTACGGCGACGTGAAAAACCTGGCCGACTTCATGGCTCAGTACCCAGCTACCAACGTAGAAGTGGCTGGTCACACTGACTCCGTAGGTCCAGACGCTTACAACCAGAAGCTGTCCCAGCGTCGTGCTGACGCTGTTAAGCAAGTCCTGGTTAAAGACGGCGTGGCTCCTAGCCGTGTAACTGCTGTAGGTTACGGCGAATCCCGCCCAGTTGCTGACAACGCAACTGAAGCTGGTCGTGCTGTTAACCGTCGCGTAGAAGCGTCGGTTGAAGCTACCGCTCAGTAATTACTGAGATGTAGAAAAAACCCGGCTCCGGCCGGGTTTTTTTTCACCTTGGATTTACCTCAGGCACTGGCCACCGATGCAATGCAGGCTGCCTGCTCGGCGGCTGCAACCCTGCCGATCACCAGGATCGCCGGGCTCTTCAAGGCGAATGCCGTCGCGTCCTCATGCATGCGGGACAGCTCGCTGCGACACTCACGCTGCTGAGGCAGCGATGCATTTTCGATCATCGCCACCGGCATATCCGCCGCCATCCCACCGTCGAGCAATTGCCGACGAATCTCTTCCAGCTTCGCCACGCCCATGTACACCACCAGCGTCGTCCCGCCTTCGGCCAGCGCGCGCCAATTGAGGCTGCTGTCGTCTTGCGTGTGCGCCGTGACCAGGGTCACACCTCGGCTCACACCCCGCAAGGTCAAAGGAATCGCACAATGGGTCGCGCCCGCCAAGCCGGCGGTAATCCCGTTGACCAGCTCCACCTCGACGCCGCGTTCGCGCAGCCACACAGCCTCTTCGCCACCGCGTCCGAAAATGCATGGATCACCGCCCTTGAGCCGCACCACACACTTGCCCTGGCGCGCGTAACGCAGCATCAGGCGGTGGATAAAGTCCTGCGGGGTCGAGCGGCAGCCGCCGCGTTTACCCACGGTGATCACCCGCGCCTCGGCGCAGTGCTCCAGTATCGCCGGGTTGACCAGGTCATCGATCAACACCACATCGGCGGCGTGCATGGCGCGTACCGCCTTGAGGGTCAACAACTCCGGGTCGCCGGGGCCTGCGCCCACCAGCCAGACTTTTGCATTCATGGGGGTTCCCTCGTGTGGAGATGACATCAGCTGTGAAAAAGTGAATACAGCAGCACCAGGTTGATCAGCAGAGACAGCAGTGCCAGGGTTCGCCAGACCTTCAAGGGCTCGCGCTCCAGCAACGGCCTGGGGCGAATGCTCAGCTCTTGGCGGTCTGCGTGTTCCAGGACCAGCAACCATTCTTCTGCGGTTTCGTAGCGTTGTGCCGGTTGCGCCGCCACCGCCCGTTCCAGGCTCAGTGGCAGCCAATCCGGCAGGTCGGGGCGATAACGACTCGCGTTGACCGGTTGGGCGAATTTGGGACGTTGGAAGGCCTCGATTTCGCCGTAGGGGTAATGCCCGGTCAGCAGGTAATACAGCGTGACGCCCACGCTGTATAAATCCTGCCGGGCCGTAGGCCGCTCGCCATTGAAGGCTTCGGGCGCAATAAAGCTTGGGGTACCGGGCAGTACATGGGCGCGGTCTTCTGAAAGGCCCGGGCAATACGCCAGACCAAAATCCAGCACGCGCAGTTCACCGTCGTCCCCCAGCAGAAGGTTTTCCGGCTTGATATCGCGGTGCAGGATCTGCCGCCGGTGCAGCATGCCCACGGCCCGCAGCAAACGCTCGGCTACAGCCTGCCATTGCGCCAGGGGCAATGGGCCCTGGCGTTGGAACAGTTCGGCCAGGGTTTGCCCGGAATATTCGCGCATGACGTAGTACAAATGCTGGCGTGCGCTGGCCGCATGTACTTCAGGAAACGCCCGCCCGGCCACCCGCCGCAGAAACCATTCCTCCGACAACAGTGCCTGGCCGGCGTCGTTGTCGTCGTCGCGGGTCAGGGGCAGGGTTTTCAGGAGCCAGGGTTGTTGTTGGGCATCGCGCACCCGATACAGCAACGACTGTCGGCTGTGGGCCAGTACCGCATCCACCTGCCAACCTTCAAAGTATTGGCCGGGTTTCAGCGGCGGTGGCAAAGGCCATTGTTGTAATTGCACCAGGGCATCGCCCAGGGTGGCTTCGCCGAGGGTATCGATACGTACCAGCAAGGCGCTGGCATTGTCTTGGCTGCCGGCCAGGTGTGCAGCGTTGATCAGAGTGTTGACTGCCAGGTCCAGGTCAGCTTGCTCGCGCAGGATCGCACGGATGCTGTGATCGCCCAGGGTGGCCCACACGCCATCGCTGAGCAGCAGGAAGCACTCGCCTTCGCGCAACTGGCCATCGAGAAAATCCACCACCAGGTGCTGATCCAGGCCAAGGGCGCGCTTGAGCACATGCTGCATGCCCGGCTGCTCCCATACGTGATCCTCGCTGATGCGCTGCAACTCGCCGTCCAGCCAGCGATAGGCCCGGCAGTCACCCACATGCGCCAGAGTGAAGCGCTGGCCGCGAAACACCAGGGCACTGAGGGTGGTCAGCAATGGCTGCCCGCCGCCATTGGCCTGCAGCCAGCGATTCTGTGCAAGCAGCAAGCGCTCCAGCGCCTGGGCCACCCCCCAGGTTTGCGGCGTGGCGTAGTAATCCAGGGCCAGGGCCTGCAAGGTTGAGCGTGCGGCCAGGCCGCCGTCGGCGCACTGGCTGACACCGTCGGCCATGGCACACAGGTAACCTTTGCTCGCGGCCAGTTCCGCCACGGGTGTCACCACCCGCAGCGCATCCTGGTTTTCGGCCCGTGGGCCGATGGCGCTGGCCTGGGCAACGCTCAGTTGCAGGCTCATCAGACGCGCGCGGCGGTCACGGCGGCCGAACCCCAGGTGGTTCTCCAGCGACGCTTGACGCCATGCAGGCCAAACCAGGCCAGCACGCCCAGGCTGGCGAACAGCCACAGGGCCAACTGATAGCTGCCGGTGCTCTGCTTGATCGCACCCATGCCCGCCGCGAGGGCGAAACCACCGATGCCGCCGGCCATGCCGATCAGCCCGGTCATCACGCCGATCTCACGACGAAAGCGCTGCGGCACCAGTTGGAACACCGCGCCATTGCCCGCGCCCAGGCCGAGCATGGTGCAGACGAACAGTGCCAGCGCCGCGTAGGAGCTGGGCAGGTTGAAACCCACCGCCGCGATGCAGATCGCCGCCACGCTGTACATGCCGAGCAGAGTACGAATGCCGCCGAAGCGATCGGCCAGGGCGCCGCCCAGGGGACGCATCAGACTGCCACCGAACACGCAGGCAGCGGTGTAGTAGCCGGCGGTCACCGGGCTCAGGCCGTACTGGTCGTTGAAGTAGCCGGGCAGGGCACTGGCCAGGCCGATAAAGCCGCCGAAGGTCACGCTGTAGAAAAACATGAACCACCAGCTGTCGCGGTCGCCCAGGGCCTTGAAGTAGTCAGCCATGGATTTGGCTTTCGGACGCTCAGGGGCATTTTGCGCGAGCCAGGCAAAGACGATCAGGGTCAGGATCAGCGGAATCAGTGCGAAACCGAACACATTGCTCCAGCCAAACGCCGCCGCCAGTACCGGCGCCAGCAGGGCGGCGAATACAGTGCCCGAGTTACCGGCACCGGCGATGCCCATGGCCTTGCCTTGATGCTCGGCCGGGTACCACTGCGACGCCAACGGCAGGGCCACGGCGAACGAGGCCCCGGCCATGCCGAGGAACAGCCCCAGCAGCAAAGCTTGCTCATAGCTGTGGATCCCCAGTTTCCAGGCGCCGAACAAGGCCACAATCACAATCACCTGGCCGATCATCCCCGCGGTCTTGGGCGACAGCCTGTCCGCCAGCATGCCCATCAGGAAGCGCAGCACCGCGCCGGCCAGGATCGGCGTAGCCACCATCAGGCCGCGCTGCTGGGTGGTCAACTGCAAGTCCGCGGCGATCTGCACCGCCAGGGGGCCCAGCAAATACCAGACCATGAAGCTCAGGTCGAAATACAGGAACGCGGCAAACAGGGTCGGGGTGTGCCCGGATTTCCAGAAGCTTGATTTCATCACGCACCTCAACGGTTGGGAGTCTTGTAAGAAGGCCTGTGATGGAGTCGCCGACAAAGGCCACCCCACCGGCCCCGTGCTGCCGGGGCCAAAACGAAAAAACGCCGCCACCGGGTTCGCGAGGGCAAACCGGATGTGCGACGTCTTTGTCGTGGAGGGGCAACCGCCGTTGGTTACCTGTGATGTTTGTTTAGCAAGAGATGAGCCAAATCAGCCGAGCAGCTCACTCATGGCGATAATCTGCTCCGCCACCTGGATCAGTTTCTGCTGGCGGCTCATGGCTTGGCGGCGCATCAGGGTGTACGCCTGCTCCTCATTGCAGTCCTTCATTTTCATCAGCATGCCCTTGGCCAGCTCGATGCGCTTGCGCTCGGCCAGCTGCTGGTCACGGGCTTGCAGCTGGGCGCGCAGGGCCTGGTCGCTTTCGAAGCGGGCCATGGCCACGTCAAGGATCGGCTGCAGGCGCTGGGCCTGGATGCCTTCGACGATGTAGGCGCTGACGCCGGACTTGATCGCCTGGCGCATCACGTTCGGGTCGTGTTCGTCGGTAAACATCACAATCGGTCGCGGCTGGTCGCGGCTGACCAGCACCACTTGCTCCATCACATCACGGCCCGGTGACTCGGTATCGATCAGGATCACGTCCGGGCGCACCGTTTCGACGCGCGCCGGCAAATCGATAATCAGGCCGGACTCATCGATCACCTCAAAACCGGCCTCGATCAGTGCGGTTCTGAGACGCCCGACTTTGCGTGGGGTGTCATTGATCAACAGGATTCGCAGCATGGACGTGCTCCTGTCAGCGCAAGGCTTGGCGGTTGGCGGGTGCGGCCAGCGCGTGCAGGCGAAAGCTGCGGGCGTAGCCGGCCGGGTCGGAGCCGTCCCAGACCTTGCCGTCGATCAATTGGCTGCTACGCATGTCCTGGCCCGCGGCGGTGATGCCCAGCGCCGTGGCCGCCTGGCGATACAGCGCCAGTTGCTGCACCTGGCGGGCAACGCCGAGGTAGTCGGGGTCGTCACGCAGCAGGCCCCAGCGACGAAACTGGGTCATGAACCACATGCCGTCGCAGAGGTACGGCAGGTTCACCTCGCCACCGGCAAAAAAGCGCAGGGCGTGGGGGTCCTGCCATTGGTTGCCCAGGCCGTCGTCATAGGCGCCCAGCAGGCGCGGTTCGATGCAGTTGAGCGGGGTGTCGAGGTAATCGCGGCCACTGAGCAGTTGCGCGGTGGAGCGGCGGTTTTCATTGCTCTCTTCAATAAAACGGCTGGCTTCGAGGATAGCCATCACCAGCACGCGGGCGGTATTGGGGTATTGGTCGACGAAAGCCTGGGTGCAGCCGAGGACCTTTTCCGGATGATTGGGCCAGATCGCTTGGCTGGTGGCCAGGGTAAAGCCCTGGTTTTGCACGACGGCGCTGGCGCTCCAGGGTTCGCCGACGCAGAAACCATCAATACGTCCGGCTTGCAGGTGCGCGACCATTTGCGGCGGCGGGACCACGACGCTGTCCACGTCCTGCAACGGATGAATACCCTGGCTCGCCAGCCAGTAATACAGCCACATGGCGTGGGTACCTGTGGGAAAGGTCTGAGCGAAGGTCAGTTTTGTTCGGCTTTGGTGCACATGGCGGTCCAGTGCCTCAGGAGTGACCACCCCTTGCTGCTGCAACTCGTGGGACAGGTTGATGCTTTGACCGTTCTGGTTCAGGCCCATCAACACGGCCATGTCGGTGGGCACGACGCCGCCAATGCCCAGGTGTACGGCGTAGATCAGCCCGTACAGGCTGTGGGCCGCGTCCAGTTCGCCGCTGACCAGCTTGTCCCGCAGGTTGGCCCATGAGGACTGGCGCTTGAGGTTCAGGGTCAGGCCATAGGGTTGAGCGAAGCCCTGGGTGGCCGCGACCACCAGGGACGCACAATCGCTCAAGGCCATGAAGCCCAGGTCGAGGCTGCTCTTTTCCGGGGCATCACTGCCGTTGACCCATGCCAGCGGATCGTTCATCGGGCTGTTGCCAACCGAATCGTTCATCAACACCTACCTTTTCTTTCAAAAAAAAGCGTCGCTCCCTCGGATGGCGCTGCAAGCCATTGCGGGTAACGACGCCTTTGTCCGTAAGCCCGTTCCGCCGTTGGCGCGTGCTTTGATACAGAGTGCAAAGCAAGGCACATGCCACGGATCGACAGGTCAGCCGGCCGTCAACTTTCCATCAAGATTGAAACCGGGCGGCCTCGCAGTATGGCCGCTTCCCACTCCCGGTCCGCTTCAGGAAACCCAAGGTGTACGTTGACTTCACTGCATTGATGCTTCGCCTCGGGCTTTGCCGCTGGCTGCTGTTTGTCGCGTTGATGCTGGGAAACAGGCTGGTCGTTGGCGCGACCTATGAGGCACGGGATGAGAGTCTGCACAGCGTCTTCAGCGCCTTGTCGGTGCCCTTGGGCGTGCCGGTGGTGGTAAGCCGGGAGGTTGCGCGCAAGCGCTTCACCGGGGTGCTGGAACTCGATGCATCGCAGCAGGCGCTGGAGTCGCTGGCGTTGCAATATAGCTTGATCTGGTACGGCGACGGGCAAGCGCTTTACCTCTATGACGCCAGCGAGGCGAAAAGCTCGGCGGTGGCGTTGCGGCATCTTTCCATAGACCGTTTTCGCGCCCTCATGCGGCGTTCGGGGCTCGATGAGACGCGCTATCCCTTACGCGGGAGCGAGGGTCGGACGTTCTATGTATCCGGGCCGCCCAACTATGTCGACCAGGTGTTGCGCCTGGCTCAATTGATGGACCGCCAACGCGCCGACCTCCGCATCGGCAGCCAGGCCTTTGGTGTGGTTCAAGTGCTCAACACCCATGTGGACGACCGCGAGTACGCCTTGGGCGACCAAAAGGTCAGGGTGCCGGGCATGGCATCAACGATTGAAGCCCTGCTGGTCAGTGAGCACAAGGGCCCATTGGCGGACCGAAGCCTCGGAGTAATTGCCTATGCCGACACCAATAGCCTGCTGATCAAGGGCAAACCTGCGCAGGTGAAGTTTATCGAACAGCTGGTGGCGCAGCTGGATACGCCCAAACGGGCCATCGAGGTCTCGTTGTGGCTGGTGGATGTGAACCGTGATGACATGAAGAAGCTGGATCTGGCCCGGAACAAAAAAACCACTGCTTCGAACGCACACATTCTGGATCCGCTGGAGGACAGACAATTGATGGAGCAGATCACCTCCCTGGAACGCCGGCGCCGAGCCAGGGTGGTCACATTGCCGGTGATTCTCACCCAGGAGAATGTACCGGCCGTGTTCGAGGACAACCACACCTTCTACCTGCCGGCCTCGGATAACGATCCCGCCGACTGGAAGCCTGTGCCTTACGGAGCGCAGGTGAGTGTGCTGCCGCGCATTGCCGAGGCGAATCAGATCGAGATGTTGATCAAGGTCGAGGATGGTCGCCAGGTCCGTGAAGTCGGGCGGCGCGGTAAACCCACCGCCGTCGGGCGCGTGAGTGTGAGCACCGTGGTGCGGGTACCTCAAGGCCGACGTCTGTGGCTCGGAGCGTTCAGGCGGGATGCGCGCGAGCAAGGGGAGGGTACGTCACGCACCGGCCCTGCCGAGGTTCGTCTGTTCGTGCTCCAGGCACGGGTCGTCAGCAGCGAATGACAGGAGATGGCGCCAACGCCGTTAAGCGCGGCGCGCTACGACCGCGTGCAACCTGCGTTTGTGCGACCGGGTCGTGATCTCTCTCCAATAAGGCCTTCATCCATGCACCTGGAAATTCTTCTGCAGGAACAACTGGTAAGCCGCAAGCGCTTGGCCGCCTTTGCGCCTGGGAAAGTATTGCCGTTGGCTCCGACCGTCATTCACGGCGTCGAGGTACGGGTCAATGGCCAACTGTTTGCCCTGGGTGAATTGGTGCAGTTGGAAGATCGGCTGGGGGTTGAGCTGCACGAGGTTTATCAAGAGTGGGCGTCAGATGGATAAGGAAAGGTCCTACAGAATCATTCCTGAAATCGCTGAATGTATGGCTTTTCTCTTAGCGTGGCTTGTGCGGCGGGTTCTTATAGTCGTGACGTGGACGCTAGAGCCAGTACTGAAACTAAGGATTTCAATGTCAGTAGTCGGATGCCGAGGACGTTATGGTCGTCGTGAATGAAGAGGGGACGACGTCCCTGGTCTTTGCCCAGTGGACGCTGCACAGCGATGGGCGACTGACCGGCGAGAGTCTGGATGTTCAACTGCCGCCCAAAGAGGGCCACGTGCTGCGGTTGCTGCTGACGTCTGGCGGTGTGCTGATGACCAAGGATCACTTGCTGGAGCAGGGGTGGCCCCAGGGAGAGGTTTCCGAGGAGTCGTTGACGCGCTGCATCTATTCGCTGCGCAAACACCTTGGCGTCGACAAACCGTTCATCAAGACGATCTATGGCCGAGGGTATCGCTTTATATGCCCGGTGCGGGTCGAGGTGCGTGCGCCGTCCCCTGTCACAGAAGCGGCAAAAGTGTGTTCAGCCTGTGGGCAGGTCAGCCATGGGTAGGTGCTGGCGCGCAGTGTTGTTGTTTGGAGTTCTGATGAGCAGTCAGCAGGCATTGGCCTTTTGCTGGGAAGAAACTGCCCGTCGCTACAATATCGAACCGGAGTTGTTGCAGGCCATCGCTGCCGTGGAGTCGGGTTACCGTCCAGAAGCCATGAACCCTGCCAACCGTAATGGCACCCGGGATATCGGCCTGATGCAAATCAATAGCATCCACTTGCCCCGTCTGCTCCAGTCAGGCATTACCGAGCAGCGGCTATTGAGTGAGCCCTGTCTGTCGGTGGAGGTGGGGGCGTCAATATTGGCCGAATTCATCCAGCGTTTTGGCTACAACTGGACGGCGGTGGGTGCCTATAACGCGGGCCCAGGCACCGGGCCACAGCGTGAGGCACTGCGCAGGCGCTATGCGGAAAAAATCTGGGCGTATTACGAGGCCCTGGTACAGCGGCGTTATTGACGTTTGGACGGCATGCCTCGCGTGCATGTGTGTCCCCGGCTATAATCGCCGCCACCTTTCGTCGCCATCCGAGTCTAGCCCGCCCATGTATACCCTGGCCCGCCAGCTGTTGTTCAAACTCTCCCCGGAAACCTCCCACGATCTGTCCCTGGACCTGATCGGTGCCGGTGGCCGCCTGGGGCTCAATGGGCTGGTATGCAAGGCACCGGCAAAAATGCCGGTGTCAGTGATGGGCCTGGACTTCCCCAACCCGGTCGGGCTGGCGGCCGGTCTGGACAAGAACGGCGCGGCCATCGACGGTTTTGCGCAGCTGGGGTTCGGCTTTGTCGAAATCGGCACTGTGACGCCACGCCCGCAGCCGGGCAATCCCAAGCCACGCATCTTTCGCCTGCCGGAAGCCGAGGCGATCATCAACCGCATGGGCTTTAACAACCTGGGCGTCGATCACTTGCTGGCGCGGGTTCAGGCGGCGAAGTACAAGGGCATCCTGGGTATCAATATTGGCAAGAACTTCGACACGCCGGTGGAGCGTGCGGTGGATGACTACCTGATCTGCCTGGACAAGGTCTATGCCCACGCCAGCTATGTCACCGTCAACGTCAGCTCACCTAATACCCCTGGCCTGCGCAGCCTGCAGTTCGGTGACTCGCTCAAGCAGTTGCTCGAAGCGTTGCGCCAGCGTCAGGAAGACCTCGCGGTGCGTCATGGCAAGCGCGTGCCGCTGGCCATCAAGATCGCCCCGGACATGAGTGACGAAGAAACCGTATTGGTCGCCCAGGCCCTGGTGGACTCCGGTATGGATGCGGTAATCGCCACCAATACCACCCTGAGTCGTGTTGGCGTCGAAGGCCTGGCCCATGGTGACGAAGCGGGCGGGCTGTCGGGTGCGCCGGTACGCGACCAGAGCACCCATATCGTCAAGGTGTTGGCTGCCGAGCTGGGCGGGCGCTTGCCGATCATCGCGGTCGGAGGCATCACCGAAGGCAAGCATGCGGCCGAGAAGATTGCCGCCGGTGCCAGCCTGGTGCAGTTGTACTCCGGGTTTATCTATAAAGGGCCTGCGCTGATTCGTCAGGCGGTGGATGCGATTGCCGCTTTGCCCAAACGCGCCTGATCGACAGCCATTAAAAAGGGCTCCATAAAGGAGCCCCCTGGGCCGAAGCCCGCCGCCCGGATGGGACGTGCGTGGTTAAATCGTTACAGATTCAAAGGTGGTATGTCGGAATTAAGTGCCCTGATTAGCCGACGGCGTGAAGTTCGTTGAGTCTGTGGATGCCCGCAGTGCCAGTCATACCGTCCCAGTTGTCGCCGCGTCCTTCTCGCCAGCCGTTGATCCAGGCTTGGCGTACCGACGGTAGAGTAAATGGGCAAAGCTCACGGGATTTGCCATGAACGCCATATTGATATCCGCGTAAAAATGCTCTTTCCAACGGATCACGCTTAAGTCTTCTCATAGGGTGTTTCCCTCACTTGTTGACTGTCTAGATATCCTTCGGCCTCGTCTGAGGCCGGGCAGAGTTTTTCTGCCGTTGGTGGGCTCGCTGCCGGCGTGGCGAGCCGATGTGTCGGCGTCGTTACGGCGCCAACCTGTGTTGAGTTCTAACCAATAGGTCACATGGATTCAATGATCGTTTTGTCATAAGCACGTAACGATAACGATGCTATAGCCATAAGCTGGGATGGCTTTTCGCCCCATTTGTCGGGCAAAGCCAGCTATGATGCACCCTGCCAAGAAAAAAGGTTCTAACCCTGGCTGAGAATGCCCGCCTGTTGCAGTCGGTTATTATTCGACGAAGGGTCGGAATATTTCTTTTTGTTGCTTCAAATTCTTCTTCTGCCCCGTCAACAAAGGCCCAAGGGCCCGTCAGACAGGGTGGAGCGGCACATTCGTGCCACGCGAGCACTCTTCAAGAAAAGTGCTTGATTGAAAACCGAACCGGCGATGCGTCGCCCGTTCATCTATTGCTGAAAAGCCTGGAATGCCCCATGTCGGACCGTTTTGAACTCTTCCTCACCTGCCCCAAGGGCCTCGAAGGCCTGCTGATCGAGGAAGCCGTCGGGCTTGGCCTTGAGGACGCCCGCGAGCACACCTCGGCCGTGCGCGGCATGGCCGACATGGAAACCGCCTACCGCCTGTGCCTCTGGTCGCGCTTGGCCAACCGTGTGCTGCTGGTGCTCAAGCGCTTCCCGATGAAGGATGCCGAGGACCTGTACCACGGCGTGCTGGATATCGAATGGGCCGACCACATGGTCCCCGACGGGACACTGGCGGTGGAATTCAGCGGCCACGGCTCGGGCATCGACAACACCCACTTCGGCGCGCTGAAGGTCAAGGATGCGATTGTCGATAAATTGCGCACCCCGACCGGCGAACGTCCGTCCATCGACAAAATCAACCCGGACCTGCGCATCCATCTGCGCCTGGACCGTGGCGAAGCCATCCTGTCCCTCGACCTCTCCGGCCACAGCCTGCACCAGCGCGGTTATCGCTTGCAGCAAGGTGCGGCGCCGCTGAAGGAAAACCTGGCGGCCGCGATCCTGATCCGTTCCGGCTGGCCGCGTATCGCTGCCGAAGGCGGCGCGCTGACGGACCCGATGTGCGGCGTCGGCACCTTCCTGGTCGAAGGCGCGATGATCGCCGCCGACATGGCCCCCAACCTGAACCGCGAACTGTGGGGCTTCACCACTTGGCTTGGTCACGTCCCGGCACTGTGGAAAAAACTGCACGCCGAGGCGGCCGAACGCGCGGCTATCGGCATGAACAAAGCGCCGCTGTGGATTCGTGGCTATGAGGCCGACCCGCGCCTGATCCAGCCCGCGCGCAACAACATCGAGCGCGCAGGCCTGAGCCACTGGATCAAGGTGTACCAGGGCGAAGTGGGCACCTTCGAACCGCGCCCGGACCAGAACCAGAAAGGTCTGGTGATCTGCAACCCACCCTACGGCGAGCGCCTGGGGGATGAAGCCAGTCTGTTGTACCTCTACCAGAACCTTGGCGAGCGTCTGCGCCAGGCGTGCATGGGCTGGGAGGCGGCGGTGTTCACCGGCGCGCCGGACCTGGGCAAGCGCATGGGTATCCGCAGCCACAAACAGTATTCGTTCTGGAACGGCGCCCTGCCGTGCAAGTTGTTGCTGATCAAGGTCAACCCGGACCAGTTCGTCACCGGCGAGCGGCGTACCCCGGAACAGCGCCAGGCCGAACGCGAGCAGGCCGCCTACGATCAGGCGCCGACCGAGCCGCTGGAACGCCAGTACAACAAGAACGGTAACCCGATCAAGCCCGCCCCGGCCCCGGTGGTCGAGCAGGCACGCTTGAGCGAAGGCGGGCAGATGTTCGCCAACCGCCTGCAGAAGAATCTCAAGTTGCTGGGCAAGTGGGCCAAGCGCGAAGGCGTGGATTGCTACCGCGTGTATGACGCCGATATGCCGGAATACTCCATGGCCATCGACCTGTACCACGATTGGGTCCACGTACAGGAATATGCCGCGCCCAAGTCCATCGACCCGGAAAAAGCCTCTGCACGCATGTTCGATGCGCTGGCGGCGATTCCCCAGGCGCTGAACATCGACAAGAACCGCGTGGTGGTCAAACGTCGCGAGCGTCAGAGCGGCACCAAGCAGTACGAGCGCCAGAGCGCCCAGGGCAAGTTCACCGAGGTCAGCGAAGGCGGCGTGAAGTTGCTGGTCAACCTCACCGATTACCTGGACACCGGTCTGTTCCTCGACCACCGCCCGATGCGCATGCGTATTCAGAAAGAAGCGGCCGGCAAGCGTTTCCTCAACCTGTATTGCTACACCGCCACCGCGAGTGTGCATGCAGCCAAGGGCGGGGCGCGCAGCACCACCAGCGTCGACTTGTCCAAGACCTACCTGGACTGGGCCCGTCGCAACTTCTCCCTCAACGGTTTCTCCGACAAGAACCGCCTGGAGCAGGGTGACGTGATGGCATGGCTGGAGGCCAGCCGCGATGAGTTCGACCTGATCTTCATCGACCCGCCAACCTTCTCCAACTCCAAGCGCATGGAAGGCATCTTCGATGTGCAGCGCGACCATGTGCAGTTGCTCGACCTGGCCATGGCCCGCCTGGCACCGGGCGGCGTGCTGTACTTCTCGAACAACTTCCGCAAGTTCGCGCTCGAGGACAACCTCAGCGCCCGCTACGCGGTCGAGGAAATCAGCGACAAGACCATCGACCCGGATTTTGCGCGCAATGCCAAGATCCACCGGGCCTGGAAAATCACCGCTCGCTGATAAGGCGTAGCCAAAAAGCCGCAAGCCTGGTTTATTCCGCGCTTGCGGCTTTTTTGCGCTGGTCAAACCCTGGGGCGATAGCTATAACTTAAGGCCTAGCCAAAGTGACACCCCCCGCACGCTGGCGTTGTGAGTGTTGCTTATGTCGTTGCAAGCCGTCCGCCCGAAAATCCTAGGTTTTATCAGTGAACAGGCCTCGGCCTGGCTGGTGGCATTGGTGGTGTTTTTGGCAGGGTGTGCCTTGACGGTCATCGTTGCCTGGGCCGCCTCCGATCTCTACCAGCAACAGGTGCGCCAGCGCTTTCAGTTGCTGGTCAACGAGCGCTATACCCGCCTGCAGGAGCGCTTCGAAGACCAGGAGCAACGCCTGAACAGCCTGCGACGGTTCTTCGTCAACTCCAACGATGTGTCCCGCGAAGAGTTCGATGGCTTCGCTCAGCCTTTATTGCTGCGTGCCCGTGCTTATGCCTGGGCCCCACGAGTGTTTCGCGAGCAGCGCGGCCGGTTTGAGCAGGAGCAATCACGTCTGCGCGGCGAGCCCTTTGCGATCCGTGAATTGAACTCCGCCGGTGAGTTGGCCCCTGCGCCTGAACGCGATGAATACGTGCCGGTACTCTACATTCAGACACAAAGCCTGCTGGGCTCACCCCTGGGCTTTGACCTGCTGGCCCAGCCCCTGCGACGCTCAGCCCTTGAGCGTGCGCAGACGAGCGGTGGTTTGGCGGTGTCCCAACCCATGCATTTGGTGGGCGTGGAGCCCGCGTACGCCGCCGGGGTGCTGCTCGTAGCCCCAGTTGCCTCCGAACAGTCGGCGACTGAGGTGCATGGCTACGTGATGGCGGTGATCAGCATGCGCCAACTGGTGGCCGACGGCTTGCCCAAGCCTGCGCGGGACACCCTGGTGATGCAGATCGTCGATACCTCCGACGTGCAAAAACGCGTGCTGTACGCTTCCAGCAATGCCCCGGCGGACAGTGAGCTGGTCGGCGCGCGCGCCTCACCCTGGGTGACCACGTCTACGCCTTGACCCTGCGTCCGAGCCAGGTGTTCGCCCAGGCCAACCATTCCTCGCTGACGACTGTCCTGACCATGGGCGGGCTGCTCAGCCTGTTGTTCAGCGCCTTGCTCTACGTGTTGGTCAGCCAGCGCCAGCGCGCGCTCAAGCTGGTGGAACAGCGCACCGCGGAGTTGCACCAGCGCGAACAGGAGTTGCGCGGCGCCCATGGTCAACTGCGCAGCGTGCTGAACGCCGCCACCCAAGTCGCGATCATTGCCACCGACCTGCGCGGTGTCATCAACACCTTCAATGCCGGTGCCGAGCAGATGCTCGGGTTCAGCGCCGAGCAGGTGGTGGGGCGGTTGACCCTGGAGAGCTTGCACCTGGCACCAGAACTGGAGGCGCGCTCCGCCAGCCTGAGTGTGACCCTGGGCAAACGTATTCCCGCGAACCAGGCGATGCTGGTGGAAAGCCCCGACTCCCTGCATGAAGCCCGTGAATGGACGTTGATACGCTTGGACGGCAGCCCATTGACCGTGAACATGCTGGCCACCGTGTTGCTGGATGATCACGGCTTATGGGTCGGGCATTTGGCGATTTACCTCGACATCACCGAGCAGAAGCGTGCCTACGAAGCATTGGCCGCGCGCGATCGCTTGCTCAAGAAACTCAGCGCCCACGTACCCGGCGGGATCTTTCAGTTCACCCTGGAACCTCAGGAAAACTGGCGCTTTATCTACGCCAGTGACGGTATGCGCGACATTTACGAAATCGAGACAGGCGTGTTGCAGCAGGATGCGAAGAAGGCTTTCGAGCGTATCCACCCGCTGGACGTGGAGCGCGTGCGCGCGTCGATTCGTTTGTCGGCATTGCAGTTGAGCCATTGGCGCGAAGAGTACCGTGTGCAGTTGCCACAACGGGGTTTACGCTGGATTCGTGGCGAAGCGACCCCCGAGGAGTTACCGGGCGGCGGTACGCTGTGGCACGGTTACGTTTCGGATATCTCCGATCTCAAGCGTGTTGAAGAGGAACTGCGCGCGCTGTCCATCACCGACTCCCTGACCGGGATCCACAACCGTCGGTATTTCCAGGATCGTCTCAAGGCCGAGATGGTCAGGGTCAACCGCACGTCCGGGGCCTTATCGGTGATCATGCTGGATATCGATCATTTCAAGCGCATCAATGATAAGTACGGGCATGCAGTCGGTGATGGGGTGTTGCAGGAACTGTGCAAGCGCATCAGTCAACGTTTGCGCCGCACCGATGTGTTCTGCCGTTTGGGCGGTGAGGAGTTCATGGTGCTGTGTCCCGGCACCGATGGCGAACAGGCCTACAGCCTGGCGGAGGATTTGTGGCAGGCGCTGCGCAACGCGCCGATGGAGCCGGTGGGCATCGTGACCGCCAGTTTCGGCGTGGCCAGCTGGCGCGTCGATGAAGGCATCGACGGGTTGCTGTTGCGCGCCGACTCGGCGGTGTACGTGGCCAAGCAGGCGGGCAGGGACCGGGTGGAGGCAGAGAAAGTACAGGCGTGAACATGGAGGAGGGGGCTTGCCCTGATGCCAGTCAGTTAAGGGACAACACTGTATTTGTGGCGAGGGAGCT
>NZ_JAFHKI010000078.1 GCF_016937615.1 Pseudomonas lactucae
GGGTATACAGCGTTGAATCACCCATATCCCGTGGCCAGAAAGCCAGCAACACGACATTGAGTGCTGAACTGGCTCCGGCCAGCCCGCGTACGGCCCAGGCACCAAGGTCGCTGCCAAGTGTTCCAGCGACCCTGCCGACAGTGCCCGTCGTACCGGTCGAAGCCATGACTGCAGTGGTGCCAAAGTTCCTGGCGTGTTCAGGGCTTGTTCCCGCAGCCGTGGAACGACCGGCACCGAAACGCATGACTTGGCGAACACGCACGCGTCAGCGGCACGATTCACCGCGCCGGGTGCGGAGAAGTTGGAAACGGGAGGGTTGGGTGTGTTTGGGCCTGTCCAAGCGAAGGTGTCACGTTGGGGTTGTGTTTCGAACACCTGAGACTTGAAGCGCTGGCAGGCGATCAGCTCAGGGGGCGGATCGCATTTACATATGCACAGATCACCCTCAAGCGCCGCTTGTTTGCCGCCCCACTCTTCGTGCAGATGAGGTCCGGTGAGCGCAATGAAACCTTCAGTGCCGCATGCCGGACAAGCGACGCGGTCACCCTCCCTGGCGATCATTTGGCCGTTGAAGCTGGTTCGCTCCATGCCGCTGATCACCTCGCCGCCGGCGGTGGTTTTTGCGCCAGTGGTGATGTTGTAGCGCTTCACATCTGGCTCTCCACGCGATATCCAGGCTGCAGAAGGCCAGGGATGCCATCGTCGTCCGCGTACTCTACCACCTGAGCCAGGTTTTGCAGGCTGCCCGTCACGGTGTCGCCGTTGTCGGTAGCGCTGCCGACAATTGCGATTGGCAGGCCTTTGTAGGTCGCTGCGAAACCTGCTCCAGAGACAATTTCACTCTCTTTGCCATCGGGGTAGCGCACCCGGTCACCGACGCAAGCAACGCGCAAGTCATGAATTTCGAGGTTGGTGCTTGCAGTAATGATTTCGCCGCCCATGCGCGTTTTGGAGCCGAGTGTCGCGTAGTCATAGATGGCTTTGACTGGGCGAGTTGATTGTTGGGTTTCAGTATCGGTGTCCTTCATGTCCTTTCCTTTTTAGGGCGCGCGCGCGGGCTCAAACACCGTCGTGGCGTTGAGTCGTGCAAGGGGATCGCGCCGCTGTGACGCGCAGGAAGATGTTGCTGACTGATGGAAAACCAGACAACTGACCGTTCGGCTAGGTATTGGTAAAAACGGAAACGTCCGACAAGGTTTTGAGGTTGTCCCTAGGACACTCGATCTCTAGTCTCCGTACACCGCTGCAAACTCAGCGGTCGGGCGTCGCGGCCCGGCTTGATTAAGTACTGCCACCTTTCAGTTGACGCTTTTTTATCGTCTACTGTGCGGCGTTATGGTGGCTGTGCGCGGGATACCTTCGGGTATGCCGGTTTCCTTAATCTCCGGTCCGCGAACCTGCGCACAGCTGCCACCCCATCGCATCGCGGCGATCAGTGGCAACTCCACTTAGATTAAGGAATTTCACAATGATCAAACCCACCCCCAATCCCCCCGTCCGGCTGTTTACCGTGGCTGACGGAGTCAGTACCGAAGACCTGTTGATCAACCTCAGCGAAACACTGGCTTCGGCCAATGCGCTTAGCTGCGACCTGGCCTTTAACTTGGAAGGCTCACCACGAGAGGAACTGCTGGGCGTCGCGCAGTTGATCGAGCTGGCACATCTGTTGGCTGATCGAGTACTCACTGTCTCAGGGCAGGTAAGCCAGTGAGGTGACGGACTGACCGCTATCGGGAGCAAGTCGGTTTTATTGAAAAACCTCAGCTCTTCTTTTTCTTCGGCCGCAAATACTTGGTCAACCCCTGGAACCAGATCACCAGCGCCGGGTTGCCCTTGATCTGGATCGACTTGTCCTGAATCCCCGTCATGAACGCCAGTTGCTTGTTCTTCGCCTGCATGGTGGCGAAGCCATAGGCGGCATCTTTAAAGGCAATGGCGAACGCCGGCGCCGGGTGAACCCCTGAGCGGCTGGTGATGCGCTGGTCTTTGACGATGAAGTGACGGGCAATCTTGCCGTCGAGGGTCTGCAACTGGAATGCCAGGTCTTTGTCACCCAACTGTTGCTGGAAGGCGGGATTGGTGCGGCTGGCTTTGCCCATCATCAGGCCAAGCACCCACAGCAGAAGACGAAATTTCATGCACACGGCCTCGGTGTATTTATTAAGTGGCCGCAGCAGTGTAACGATTTGCAGGCAGAACGCCACCGATCTCGCGCTTTAGGCGCAGATCGGTTGGCGTTTAACGCTTATAGCAACAAGTTACTTAAACGTTAGGGCATGGTACCGGTGCCCAGTCGGCCAGGTTTGGATCGCGGCAGGTGCCTTCGATCTGTGCCTTGCCGGCGCTGGCGACCTTTTTGCTTTCATCTTGCTTGGTCTGGGCGGCCTGGAAGGTTTTCTCGGTGGAAACCGCTTCGGTTGGTACGGCTGGCAGCGGTGGCTTCTTCGGCGGCTTGGTACCGGTGCCTTTCTTCTTGTTGGCCGGCGGTACGACAGGCGTTACATCGGCCTGGGCCACGGTGACCACGTCGGCACGTTGCACACCCACTTGTTGCAGGTCTTTCTCGTAGGCCTGGGTGTAGTTGTTCAGGTCTTCGGCGGCTTTGCCGTTGACTGCAACGATCAGGTCATTGGATTCCTTCAGGCCCGCGACGATTTCCGCCAGGCGCTTGCGGCCCTCGGTGTCGTTGACGGTCTTGGCTTTGCGATCCGAGACCAGCTTGGTGAACGCGCTCTGGTAGCACTGCTGCGATGCCTTGGCGTACGCGGTGCTGCGGTCGATGTCGGAGACGCTTTTGTTCACGTCGGCGGCATAGGAGGCAATGCGCTGGTTGTCATCGGCAATCTGCTTCTGACGCTCGGTGTAGTAACCCGCCGCGCCGCCGGCCAGGGCGCCGCCCGCTGCGCCGATAGCGGCGTTGCGGCCGCGCTTTTCCTTGTCGCCGGTCAGGGCGCCCAACAGAGCACCGCCGGCAGCGCCGATGGCCGCGCCGGTCACAACCGACTTGGTCATGTTTGAATCGGTAGCCCGCAGATGCTGCACCGGCTCGTAGCAGTTAGGGTAGTACTCGACCTTGGTGCTGGACGCGACCTTGGAGGCCGGCGACGTGGCGCAACCGGTCAGCACGGTGCTGAAACCGGCTGCGATCAGCAGCAGGTGACGCTTGGAAACCGCCTTACGGGAAAAAAGCATAAGTTGTGTTCTCTTCTAAGTTTGACTTGCCCAGCACGGCCCCTGCCGCCTGAGTCCCTTCCAAGCTCGCTGCAACCAACGGTCAAGACCGCTGACCGCTCGCTGCGAGCAATTCCTTCAAGATCGTCGCCGGGTCGGCCCGCTGTTGCTTGCGGTAGTTGCCGACATGGCGAACGAACAGTGTCGCGCGCGTCACCAGGCTCTTGCCGAGCACCGGCTTGCGATCCAACTCTTCCTTGATCCGTTGAAACTGTGCCTGGATCACCGCATCGGTGTAGCGCGTGCCGGTGGCCAGGTTGTCGATATAAATCGCCACCGCGCCGTCGAGGGCGCTGCGTCCGTTGTCGATGGCCGTGGCAAACAGCGCCGCGCTGGCCTCGTCTTTATTGTCCACCGCCTGCTGACGACTCTTCTGCAGGTTGGCCAGGCGGATGTTGTAGTTGCTGATGGTCTCGGCCACCAATGCGGCCGACTGAATCAGGTTGCCGGCCGCCTCTTCGCGTTGTTGGGCGATCAGCGAGACGTTGCGCTTGAGCTCTTCGTTGACCAGCCCCAGCTCGGCTTGCAGCTTGGGGTCGACGCTGGCGGCGATGATGCTGTCCAGGCGCTTGGTGGGGTCCTGGGCGTCGTCGATGGCGTCGGTCAACGACGCCAGGCGCCCTTCCTTTTGCCACTGCGCGAACAGCTCCTTGTAACGCGAACGCGGCGCCGACAGCGCGCCAATCGCCACGCGAAAACCGGTGGTCTCGTTGCTCTGCTCGGTGCCGTCGGCGGCGAACAGCGGGTATTCGCGGCGCATGCCGGTAAACAGCGTGCCCTCGCCTTCCAGGTAGTTGCCGCCCTTGACCACGAAGCCGCCATAGGTGCCCTGGCGACGCCCGGCGTGTACCAGTTGGAAGGATTCCTGGACCATTTCCGCCGCGTTGCCGATCACATCGAACAGACCGATCGGGTTGGGCAATTTGGTGCCGATGGGCATCAGGCGCGCCGCCTGGCCGGTACCGCCGGCGACCTGGTTGAACACCGCGTAATCGCCCAGCGGGCCATCGCTTTCGCTGCCTTCGACGCGGCGCGGGAACAGCCGCCCTTCCAGATCCTGACGGCTCACCGCCTGGCCTCCGCGCGCGGCGAACTCCCATTCAACCTCGGTCGGCAGGCGCACAAAACCCAGGCCACCGTCTTGCGCCGACGTACCGCGCCCGCTCACCGGCAGCAACTCACGGTGATATTTCATCAGCCAGGCGCTGTACACCGCCGAGAAGCGCTCGGCCTCAAAGCGCGACAGCTTCACCTTGGGCAAACGCGCGGCCATGCCGGTGGGCGCCTCGCAGGCCGGAGCCGGTTCGCCGCTGGCCAGCGACTGCGCCTGGGCCATCACCTGAGCGTACTGGCGCGCGGTCACTTCGTACTTGCCGATGAAATACAACATAGGCTTGAGCGGGGTCTTGGCGTCGGTCTTCGGCATCAGGGGCGCGATGACCTTGCTCCAGTCCTGCGGCAAGTCCTTGAGGGTAAATTGGCCGTTGATGAAGTCGCGGCGATAGCCGGAAATAAACGACTGTTGATAGCCCGCCTCGCCTTCGGCAAAGGGATAGCCGAGGCTGATCTCACGGTCATCGAGGGTGCCCTGGGCCAATACGTAGGCGTAGCGGAACACCATATTGCCGTCGCACGGCAGCGGCAGGCTGACGTCGTCCGGCAACGGCTTGGGGTTGTCCAGCTTATCGCTCGCTTCATCGGCCCAGGCCAACGAGGCCAGGCTCAGCGCCACACAGGCGCCCAGTAACTTATACATCCCTGATTCCTTCAGAAGCCTGGATACGCGCCACTCGCCAACCGCCACAGGCCGCCGCCACGGCACTGACGCCGAGGACTGCAACCAGGGCCAGGCCGTAGTGATGCGCCAGCAGGTGGCTGGCGTGTTCGCCGGGCACCTGCACAAATAGTTTATTCAAAGCTGCTTCGGCCAGGCCATACAACCCGCCGCTGAGCACGGCGGCCAACCCTGCGCTGTACAGGGCCTGCAGCACCACAAACAACAATAGCGCGCCGGTGGAAAATCCCAACAGGCGCAGCACTGATAATTCTCGACGCTTGCGCGCCACGGCGGCCAGGGCTCCGGCGAAGATCGCCGCGAACGCTCCCGCCAACGCCAACCCGGCGATGATCCAAAATACGATCGACAGGTTGCGGCTTAACGACTGCACCTGAGCGATGGTGTTCGCCTGGGTCGCTACCAACAGGTTTTGCCCGGCAAAAAACACGCGCAGCGTTTCTACATCGGTAAGGTTGCGCGCGTACAGGCGAAACGCCGGATACACCCGCTGCTCGCCTACCGCCACCTCATCACCCAACCATCCCAGCGCCGGTACGGCGCGACCATCGCGGTAATCTTCCGCCGCCTCCAGCAAGCCCAGATCGGCGAACAGACCGTCCCGGGCAAAGGCTTCCAGCGGCAGGATCGCAACCACGCGCACTCGCGTACGCTGCTCCTCGACACGGCCCGACACCTGACGGGCAAACCGCGCGTCCAACACATCCCCAGGCCGCGCCGCCAGCTTCTCGGCCGCGGTGTGGCTCAGCACGATCTGATCCAACCCCTTGGGCATCGTCAGGCCGCTCAACAACGGATCGCCCGACGCCGTCGGCAGCATCTCCAGGGCCAATGTACCGACCTGCGCCGTCGCCGCGATCTGCCGCGTACGCGGTATGGCGAACGCGACATCAGGGCGCCGGCCCAGTTGCTCGATCAATGCGCTGCTGAATCGACCACCGCCCAACGGAATAATTTCACGGGTGGCCGGATCGGTCTCCAAACGTTCGGTCAAACTGCTAACCAGTCCAAATTTCAGGCCGAATAACACCAGCAACGGCGCGATCACCGCCACCAGCGCCAGCACCGAACAGGCCGACAGCCACGCATCGTTGCGGTAGTCCTGCCAGGCCAACGACGCCACCAGGGGGATACGCATCAGCACGCCTCCCCAACGGTCGCGGTAACGCCGCCGTCGGCATCGCGACGGCAACTGATGCGCCGCACCTGCAAGCCACTGGCGCGGGCCAGGGGTTCGTCATGGGTGGCGATCACGCAGGCGGCGCGGTATTCGCGGGCCTGGGCCAGCAATGCATGCATCACACGTTCGGCATTCAGCGGGTCGAGGGACGCGGTGGGCTCATCCGCCAGCACCAGTTGCGGTGCGTGGGCCAGGGCACGCGCGCAGCTTACGCGCTGGCGTTGCCCCACCGACAGTGCCGAAGGCTTCTTGGCCAACTGGTCGCTGATTTCCAGCTGTTCGGCCAGACGCGTCACACTGCCATCGTCCTTCAAGCCCAGCAGTTGGCGGGACAAAGCGATATTGCCGCGCACATCGAGAAACCCCAGCAGCCCGCCGGTTTGCAGGACATAGCCCAGGTGTTGGCGGCGTAATGCGGCGAGTACGGACTGCTGATCGGCGCGCCACAAACCAGCGATGTCCTGCCGATTGAATTCAAAGCCGCCCACCTGATCCGGCGCCAGCACCAGCGCGAGCAAATCCAGCAAGGTGCTTTTGCCGCACCCGCTGGGCCCGACAATCGCTACTTGCTCGCCCTCGCGCAGCGTCAGCGCCGGGATCACCAGGCTATAACGCTGGCTACCGACGCCCCGGCTCTTGTGCACCGCGCTCAGGCTCAGCATTACGGCAGCGTCGACAACGGCACGCGGTACAACGCATCGCCCGGCTCGGCATCGCCGAAACGGACCCAGTTGGCCAAGTCATTGTGGAAGGTTTCGTAGAGGCGGATTTTCGAATCCAGCTCGTCGATAAAGTCTTCCTGCTCGGCCACGCTCAACGACAACCACAAATCCTGGGTCATGTTCAGCGACTTGCTGCGGTACGGCAGGCCTTCCAGGTATTCACCGAGGATGCCGCCGTCGGCCAGGTTGCCGCCCTTGCGCAAGGCTTGCGGGTCGCGGCTCATGTAGGCCGAGGCGCTGGCGATTTCCTGGAAGAAATCCTTGGGCGAGGTCTGGGTCTTGCGCGCCGCGTCGACGATCAGCTTCAGCGACTGCTGCAAGTCGTTGAGCTGCAACTTGGTCAGCATCACGCACACCTGGAACGCCGGCAGTGCCGGGTTGGTCAGGTCGCGGTCGGCGGTCCAGGCGCTGACCAGTTGCGGCGCCTGGCTCGCGCTCTTGCGGCCGAGGAAGTCCATGTGCATCGCATACCCGACGGCTGCGGACTTGTCCGCCAGGCTTGGCGCGCTGCTCAGCAACGGCACCGGTTGCGGCGTATTGCTGCGCACCTGGTGCACCAGGTTGGCGAAGACGGTGCCGATCTCGTCGACACGCTCGCCCAACTTGCGCACATCGCCACCCGGCACCGGTGTGTACAGGTCGCCGATCCGCGGGTTGGCGTCGGCGGTGAGTACGCGGTACTGGGTCTCGGCGCCGGCGTGGGTTTTCTTGCCGGCGTCGGTGCGCAGGTGCAGGGCATAGATCTTGATCTGCTTGCCCAGCGCGGCCTGGCGCACTTCGGCCTCGTTCATCTGCGTGGTGGCAAACGGGTCGTTCTTGCGCAGCGCACCGGCGTCGGTGACCAGCAGGATGATGCGTCCGCCATAGCCGGACCAGTCCATGCCGTTCACTGCCTGCATCACCCCGGCAAACGCGTCTTCGTTGAACGAATGGCTGGACACGCTGGAAGCTTTGACCTGCCGCGCCATGTCGAGGAAGCGTTGCGGGTCGCGGCCTTGATCCAGGGTGATCAGGGTCTTGGCCACGTATTCCAGGCCGGGGGTTTTCTTGATGCTGTTGCGAAAGCCGACCATGCCGAAGCTGACGCTGTCCAACTCGCCGCGCTCGGCGATGCGGGTTTGCAGTTCGTGCACCACGTCGCGAATCTGATCGATGTAGGGCTGCATCGACACCGTGGTGTCCACCACCAGCACCACGGCGGTGCGGAAGGCGTCGGCATTCGCATTGATCACTGGCGTGGCCGGCTTGGCCACCGCGCTGCTGCCGGGGTCGATGGAGGCGACATTGAGCAACTGCACCGGCTGGCCGTTCTCGTCGAAGCTCTCTTTGGAATCGAAGATCGGCAACAGGTAGAACTGGTTCTGCGGCACCGCGCTGGCAGCCGGTTCCAGGGCCAGGACCTGGCCGTTGTCGTCGCTGTTCTTCTGCGCCTTGGCCAGCACACCTTTGGCGGCGGCGGGGTCGGCCAGCAGCTTTTCCACTTCCCCCGGTTGGCGCAGGAACATCACCGGCGCACGGCCCGAGCGCTCGGTGAACTTGAGCACCAGGCTCTGCTTCCAATCGCTGACCTGAGCGGCCGGCAACCAACCGTCGCTGCGCCCATCGGTGGCGGCGCCGACGCGCACCCATGGCTGGCCGTTGGCGTCTTTGCGTTGGTACACGTAGAGCACGGAGAACGCCGGCAGGGCTTTGCCCGGTGCGCTGCCTGCATCAGTGGAAAGCTTGGCGCCGGGCTTGCTCAGCACCCGCTGGAACAAGGTCTTTTTACCGGCCATCAACAGCGGGCGCTGGCCGCCATCCACTTCAACCACCGCCGCCGGGGGCACGGCTGAAGTGGCTGGCGGCGTGGCCGCAGGTGTGGCTGCCGGAACAGCGGCCGCAGGCGGTTTCGCCGGCTCGTCGCTCCCGCTCATCCACCAGTAACTTGCGCCGCCAATCGCCAGGGCCACCGCCACGGCCACCGCCGCCAGCGCCAACACCGGCCCACGCCGCTGTTCGGACACAGGCTTGTGCTGCGTCGGGGTCACCACCGGTTGGCGCACGGGCTGCGGCTGGGGTTTCGCGGTGGGGATCTCGATGGACTCCGGCGTGATCCCCGCCAAATCAAAATTCATCGGAATAGGCAGCGGCCGCACCAACGTGGCTTCCGGCGAGTCTGCCGGCAGTTGCTCCAGCGCCAGCAGCAACGCCGCCGCATCCGGGAACCGTTCGGCCGGGTCCTTGGCCAGCAGCTTGCGCAACACGCCCTGATAACGGCCGTGGTGCACCGGCAATTCCGGCAACGGCTCGGTCAGGTGCGCCAGTGCGGTGGACAGTGCATCGGTGCCGCTGTACGGCAGCTTGCCGACGAGGATTTCATACAGCACCACGCCCAGCGCATACAGGTCGGCGCGACCATCGATCTCCTGGCCCCGCGCCTGTTCCGGGCTCATGTAGCTCGGCGTGCCCACGGCGAAACCGGCCTGGGTGAACTGGGTGCGGTCATCCAGCGACTTGGCGATGCCGAAGTCGGACAACACCGCCGTGCCGTCGGCGCGAAACAGAATGTTCGCCGGTTTGACGTCGCGGTGCACCAGGCCCTGGGCATGGGCGTACCCCAGCGCCGAGGCAATCTGGCGAATCAGGGTCACGCCCTGCTCCGGCGTCATGCCGGCGGCGATACGCTCCTTGAGCGTGCCGTTGGGCAGGTATTCCATGGCCATGTAATACAGCTCACCGACATTGCCGATGTCATGGATGGTCACCGTGTGCGGGTGCGACAGGCGCGCCAGGGTCTTGCCCTCGCGCAAAAAGCGCTCGCAGAACGTCGGGTCGGCCGCCAGTGCCGCCGCCATCACCTTCAACGCCACCTTGCGTTCCAGCGAGCGCTGGGTCGCCAGGTACACGCTGGCCATCGCGCCTTCGCCGATCTCGCCTTCGATGTCGTAGCCCGGAATCACAATGTTCATGCCGATACCTTCACAACGATGGCGGTGATGTTGTCCGGTGCGCCGCGATTGAGCCCCAGGTGCACCAGGCTGCGCACAATTTCATCCGGCGCATCGTGGCTGAGCACTTCGCGGATTTCGTGGTCTTCAACGGTCTTGTTCAGGCCATCGCTGCACAACAGGTAGCTGTCACCGGGGGCGATCAACAGGTCGAGCACCGCCACCTCCAACTGCGCTTCCACACCCACGGCGCGGGTGACGATATTGGCGCGCGGATGTGTGCGGGCGTCGGCCTCGCTGAGCAGGCCGCTGTCTTGCAGGTCCTGCACGTAGCTGTGGTCACGGGAGATGCCTTCCAGCACGCCGTCGCGCAGGCGATACAGGCGACTGTCACCGGCCCACAAACACACGCCGCGCAAGCCACGGGCGGCCAGCGCCACCACGGTGCTGCCCATCATGGTCACGCCACGGTTGGCGGTTTCTTCGCGCACGGCGGCATTGATACGGATCAGGTCGTTGCGCAAGGCCGCCGAGTATTCGTCGAGGGAGCGGCCTGTCGGCACATTGCGCAGGCTGTCAACGATCAGGCTGCTGACATAATCCCCCGCCGCGTGCCCGCCCATGCCGTCGGCCACCACCCACAGGCGGTTCTCCGGCAAGTCCAGGCAGGCGTCTTCGTTAACCTGGCGCACCATGCCGACATGGCTTTTGCTTGCGGATTTGTACGTCGCCCCCATCTACACCACACCTTCTTGTCCGAGCAAAAACTGCGCAAAATCGTCGGCGGCAGGCAAGCCCTGACACCGCAATAAACCAGGGGAAATGCGTTGCGAGCCACGTCCCCACCAGAGGCTGGCGCCTGCGCAAGCCTGTTCGGCGAGCGCGGCCAGGCGCCCGTGGGGCTCGGTGGCGGCCACGCGTTGCAGGCCGGCGAAACGACTGTCGACCGCACGCGGTTCAGTCGCCGGCGGGCCAAGGCTGTCGAGGCCGTCGTTGAAACCTTCAAACGTCGCGCCGGCGTCCAGGGTGCTGAGCAGCAACTCTTCAGCCTGCTCGAACCAAGCGTCCGACCCACCCACCAGCGAAGCGGGGTTGGTGTCGTGATCGAGCAGGGCTACCACCGCCAGCGGAAAGTAGCGCCCCACCCGGTCGATGCTCGGCATCACCACGCCCGTCGCCGCATCCGGCCCGCACACGCCCGGTGCCAGGACAAAGCGCCACAACGGGCTGACCAGGTACACATTGAGCCAATCACCGCCCAGGCGGTTCTGGCTGGCGAGCAACCCCGCAGCAAGCCAACTGTCCCACGGGCCGATAAAACTCTGCGGCAAGGCGCGGCTGACAAAATCCCCGCGGCTGGCCAATTTGCCGTAGAAACCCAGGCTCGTCATAGCCGCTCCGGCAGGCTGAAGCCACTGAGCACGCGGCTCTTGAACGGGTTGAAAGCACTGTTGGCGCGCAACTCGTAGGCGATGCTCGCGCCATCGACCCGCAGACGCAGGTTGAAACGGTCCGGCGAGTTGCCGGCGGTAAGGTCCGATTGCTCCAACAGGCGGAACCACGCCCACGGGCCATCGAGGGTCACCCCGGAACGGCCACTGGCCGACGGCGGCATGATGGAGATACGCACCACGCCAATGCTGCCGGGGTTCGGCCATTGCATGGCTACCGGACGGCTCGGGCCGTGGTCGTAGCTCAATTGCTGGCCGTCGAGGTCGAGCAGGAACTGAGTGATGGTCGGGTCCATCGACACCGGCTTGAGCTCGAAACGCACGATAGGCTGGGTGCCACCCGATCTGAAGAACGCGTCACGAATGGTCGCGGCACGCTGGAAGGTTTGCAGCACACCCGGTGCAATCCCCAGTTTCTGCGCCGCGCCCGGCTGCCAGCGCCAGGTCGGCGCGGAGGTGTCCACATAGGGCTGCAGGTATTTGCGGAAGTAGTTGTCCATTACCCCGCCCACGCCGAAGAACTGACCGAAGTCATCCAGGGTGGCATCGCGGGCGCTGCCCGGCGACATCGGGTAACGCCCGGCCAGTGACTGGCGGTACACGTTGACCACTTCGCTGACCCACGCCGCGTTCAGTTGGTTACGCACTCCGCCCATCATGCTGTTGGTGGTGGAGTTGACCACCGACTTGACCATGCCCTGCACCAGCGGCGGCTGGCGCTCGGCATTCAGGCTGACCCGCGTCGCCGCGGCCGCCGCCTGGTTCTTGGCTTCGCCAAGCAGCGCATCGCCGCTGGCGCCGACCATGGCGCTGACCTGCACATACAACGCATTCATGTCCGAGAGCAGACCGTCGATGGCCGCCGGTTCGCCTTCGTTTTTGCTGACGATGCCGTTGAGTTCGGCGAAGTGCGCGGTCACCGGATCATCCGCCGCCTGCGGCGCATTGGTGTTCGGTTGTTCCTGGCCGAGCAGGCTACCGAGGCGCTCCTTGAGCTTGTCGACGCCGCCTTCCACCGGTACGCCTTTGGCCGCCAGTTGGCGCTCTTCAGCTTGCAGGTCGGTTTCCTTGGCCACCGCCACCAGTAGCTTTTTCAGCGGCGAGGTCGGCCCGGAAATCACCCGCAGCACGTCGGCCGCCTGGGCCACGCTGGTGATCGGCACAAAGTCGATGTCGGCGAGCAACGCATCCCACTGGCGCTGGTAATCCTGGAAGTACAGGCGACGCACATCGGCGGCCAGGCTCACCACGTTCTGTTGGTCGGCCTGTTCATGGCCAAGCACCCATTGCTCTTCGGCGAGGGTGCCGGTCTGGTTCAGGCTGCTCAGCAGGAACGCCTGGCGATAACCCTTGGCGGTAAAGAACCCGCTCAATGGCTCGCCCAACGGCTTGCCGCTCTTGCGGCTGAACACCAGCGCGGCGTCGCGACCCGCGGCTTCGTTGATACGAAAGTCCGGAATGCCTTCCGGCAGTTTCTGGCGTTTGACCCGGTCGTAGACACGCTGGGCCACCGGCAGTTGTTGCAGTTGGCGGCGCAGGTCGTCGATCAGGCGCGGGTCAAGGCGCGCACTCGGTGGGTGGCGCTCGAACAACGCCTGCAAGTGCCCGGTCAATGCCTGGCGCTGATCGGCCGGCAAGTCGCGCGGCAGGTTGCGGTCCCAGTCGAGGGCGATCCAGGCTTTGATGAAGTCCGGGTCGTAATGCTCGCTGTCGGCCAGCATCAGGTAGGCCTTGAGACCTTCGTAGAGGAAGTCCGAGTTGCCGCCGCCATGCAATTGTTCTTCGATGCGCGTCACCAGGCGTGGCGCGAACACGGCGATCAGCAGCTTGCGGTAGACGCTGGCGGACTCGGCTTCGAGCATGTCGCCCTGATACAGGCCCAGGCCTTCGGACCAGCTCGGCGCATCGCCCGCCAGGTTCTTCACCGCGTTGAGCAGCGGCAGCACCGCGAGGACTTCGCGCTGTGCCGGGCTCAGGTTCTGTACGGTCTGGCCCAGCGGCGCGACCTTTTGGTCGACCTGGGCGATATACGCCTGGTTGGCGCGATAACTCACCCACCACAGGCTGCTGACCACGACCACCAGGGCCACGGTAGCCGCAAGGACACCGCGTGCAATCCATTTGCGCCGCCGCTCGACCTTCGGGTTGACGCCCACCAGCCCGCGCTCGGCAAATGCCACGGCGGTAAAGAGTTTTTCGATGAAGTAACTGCGCCCGGTGCCGCTCTGGCGCGCCAGGTGCTGGCGGTCCAGGTTCATGCTCTGGGCCATGGCGCCGATCAGGCGATCGATCGGGCTGCCTTCCTGAGTGCCGCTGGTGAAATACACACCGCGCAGCAACACACGCTCTTCAAAGGCGTTGGGTTTGAACACGCCTTCGAGGAAGCTTTGCAGACAGTCCTTCAATGCGCCGAACTGCTGTGGAAAGCCGTAGATCAGGTCGCGTCGCGCCGGATCGCGTTCCTGTTGCAGGCGCTCCACCAGACGCTCATTGAGGCGCTGTTCGAGGCCGGCGAACTCGCTTTGCAGATGGGCCAGCGGGCTGTCGCTGTTTTTACCGTCGTCCAGGGCAAAGGTCATGCCCCATACCTGCGCACGGTCTTCCTTGCTCAGGTTGTCGAAGAACTCCATGAAGCCCGGCACCAGGTCGAGCTTGGTCAGCATCAGGTAGATCGGGAAGCGCACGCCCAGTTGGGTGTACAGCTCCTGGATACGCAGGCGAATCGCAGCGGCGTGGGCGGCGCGCTCGGCGTCGGTGCCGAGCAGCAGGTCCGACAGGCTGATCGCAATGAATGCCCCGTCGATCGGGCGGCGCGAGCGCTGCTTTTTCAGCAGGTCGAGGAAACCCAGCCACGCGGCTTTATCCACCGTGGAGTTGCTGTCCTGGGTGGTGTAGCGGCCAGCAGTGTCGAGCAAGACGGCCTGATCGGTAAACCACCAATCGCAGTTGCGCGTACCGCCGACGCCGCGCACCGCACCGGCGCCCAACTGCGCGGCCAGCGGAAAATGCAGGCCGGAATTGACCAGCGCGGTGGTCTTGCCAGAACCCGGCGGGCCGATGATCACGTACCACGGCAGCTCGTAGAGGTTGCGCCGCTCATCACCGCCGAGCTTGGCTTTTTTCAACAGCGCGAGGGCTTCGTCCATGCGCTGGCGCAGGGTCGACAACTCTTCGGCCGTGGCCACGCTGTTGGGGTCGGCCGGGGTTTCAGCGGCAAGGCTGCGCATCACTTCGGCGGCCTGGCGGCGCGCCTGGATGATGCGGAACACGCGGTAGGCGATCCACACCCCGAACATCAGGATGATCAGCGCCCAACGGCGACCTTGTGGCACCAGCACGTCGAGCAGCGGCCCGACAAACCAGATGATCAGGCTCAGGGCGATCAGGCCCAGCACCGGGATCACCCAGCGAATCATGAAACTGAAAAACGCCTTCACTCGACGCCCTCCGCCAATACGGTGATTTCAACCCGACGATTGCGGGCGCGGCCTTCGGCTGTGCTGTTGGTGGCCAGCGGCTCGGTGTCGCTGCGGCCCTCGGCACTGAAGCGGTCGGCTTGGCCGGTCTTGGCCGCAAGGATTTCCAGCACCGACTTGGCCCGTGCCTCGGACAACGCCCAGTTGGACGGGAAGCGCAACGTGGCAATCGGGCGGTTGTCGCTGTGGCCGGTGACGCGCACCTGGCCCTTGACCTTGCGGATCGCGTCGGCGATGCGCAGCATCAGCGGCTGGTAGTCATCGACGATGCTGGCGCTGGCGGACGCGAACAGTTCATCGCCACGGATGGTCACCACGGAGCGATCAACCTTGTCTTCCACGGCAACCCGCCCGGCCTTGATCTCTTCGGCCAGGAAGCCCGCCAGACGCGGCCGCTCGATGACTTTGGGCTGCGCCACCGGACGGTCGATGGCCTGCACCGGGATCTCGCCCAGGGCATGGATATTCTTGAACACCGGTTCCGCCTGCGCCGCCAGCAGCATGCGCAAGGCGAACAGCAACGCCAGCAGCAACGCCAGGCCGATGGCCACGGCGATCCACGGTGGCATGAATTGCGCCAGGCGGTCGCGCGCCACGGTCACGCCGCGCCAGTGCGGCGACAGCTCACGCTCGTGATCGCCACGGGCACTGCGAATTGCTGCGGCCGTGCGCTCGCGCAGGGCCTCCAGTTGGCTGCGACCGTCGTTCATTACGCGGTAGCGGCCTTCGAAACCCAGGCACATGCACAGGTACAACAACTCCAGCAGGTACAGGCGTTCCCGTGGGCTTTGCAGGCAGTGATCGAGCAGCTGGAAGACTTTCTCGCCGCCCCAGGCTTCGTTGTGCACGGTGATCAGCAGGCTCTGCTTGCCCCACTCACTGGTGCTGCCCCATGGCGTGCTCAACACCGCTTCATCAAGGGCGGTGCACAGCGCGTAACGCGCCAGCAGCACTTCGTTGCGCGCCACGCCGGCGGCCTCGGCACGCTCTTCGAACTGGCGCAGGTACGCCAGCAATTGCGCGCGCAGGCTGGCCGGCGCCGGGTGGGCGATAGTGTTGCGCAGGCGCGTCAGCAAGGCCAACAGCGGGCCGGCGGCGCTTTCCAGCGGGTTGAGGCCCTGGCTCTTGCCGGTGAGCATCGGCGCGGCCGGCATCGACAAAGGCGCGGGTTCGGCGCGCGTAGGCTCCGGCGCTCGGCCCCCCGGGCGCGGCATGAACTGGGTGCGGTCGTCATCATTGGGATGCATCGCGGATTATCCTCGGATCGCCCAGAAGGCCAGGTTCAAGCCCGGGAACTGCCCGGCGATATGGAAGGCAAAACCGCCGGAATTACTCAACTGTTGCCAGTGTTCGCTGCCCCGGTCCAGCTCGTAATAAGTGCTGCCCGCGTGGTAAGGCAATTGGCGCGGAGCCACCGGCAACGGCACCAGGCCGATGCCCGGCAGTTGCAGGTTGACCATGTCGCGGATGTGCTCCACCGCGCCGACCTTGCTCTGCTGGCCGAAGCGCCCGCGCAGGGTTTCGCCGGGCACATCGGCACGCACCACCAGGATGAAACTGGCGTTGTCGAGCAGGGTCTTGTCCGCCAGCATCGCCACGTGGATGCCGTAGGCTTTCTCGACGATCGGGATCGGCGTGGCCTTGCTGTCGATCAGCATCGACAGCGCTTCACGCAACGCCGCCATCACCGGGGCGAAGCTCAGCGCCAGGTCGTCGTGCTGGTACTGCGGGTATTCCTGGGGGCGACGGCCCGACGTGGAAAACGTCGAGAACTCACCGGCCAGGCTCACCAGTTCGCTGAAGAAACGCTCCGGGTGCAGCGGACTCAACTGGCTGAAATGCTGGATCAGTGGCTGGGCGCGGTTGACCAGTTGCAGCAACATGAAGTCGGCGATCTCCGACGCGCCACCGGCCCCCGAGGCGACGACACGACCGGCCAGGGCTTCGCCGCGCTGGTGCAACAGGCCCAGCAACTCGCTGCGAAACGCGGTCAGCGGTTTGCTCGCGGCCACGTCCAATACTGGCGGGATGTAGCTGTCGTCGAGCACCAGGGCGCGGTCGGCGCGTTTTTCCTTGATGCGCACCAGGCCGACGGCGGCGTAGTCGCTGATGCCATCCTGCGCGGTCAAGAGGCGCAACGCCCGCGAACCCACGGCCACCGGCGCGCGGTTTTCGAACGGCGCGTTGTCGTCGCGCACTTCGCGTACCTGGCTCACGTAGCGTGCGGCTTCCAGCGCCTGGCCTTCGTCCACCGTGTCACGCGCACCCGCGCGCTTGAGCGGCAGGGCCAGGTACACCAGGCCGTCACGCAGGTTGTCGTCGATATTCAATGGACTCGGCGCCAGGTCGTCCTGGGGGATATTGAACGGCGTGCCGTCGGGCAACAGGCCACGGGCCGAGACGATGGCCAGTTTGCCCTGGGCCAGCAGGCCCTGGTCGATCAGCAACTCGGAAAAACCCCAGGCGCCTGCGGACAACGGGCGGCTGCGGGCGTCGATCAGGTTTTCCAGGTAACGGTCATGCTGCTGGAAGTGCTGCGTTCCGATGAACATGCCTTCCGACCAGACCACGCGATTGTTCCAGGACATGGGGGCTCCGATTGCTTGTTATTGGGCAGGGCTGGATGGGGGAACCACGACGTCGGCGCGCACGGCACGCACATCGAGGCTGATCTGGTATTCGGTGTATTGGCGCGCCGGCACGTTGATCACCGTGCGCCATTGCGCACGGTCCAACTCGCGATACCCCACCAGCAAGCCGATCTGGCGCGTGGACGGGTCAAGGTCGCGCTGGATGCTCAGCTGTTGGCCGGGCTGCACCATCACTTCGTCCTGGTCGAGCAGGTCCAGGCCGAGGGTGGATTGCGCACGATCGGCCAGGGCGAAGTAATCGGAGCGTGCAAACGTGGCGGCGTTTTTCAGTTCGAAAATGCGCACCCGCACCGGGGCAGGCTGGCCGTTGGCGCCGGGGTTAAGCCCGGCAATGGCGTGGAAATGCAGCTCGACGGCGGCGGTATCCACTTCTGCCTCGACGGCGGCTTCGGGTTTGACGGCATCCTTGGCGCACGCTGTCAGCAGAAGCGATGTGGCAACTGCGAGTAAAAACCTGGGAATCATCCTGCGTCCTCAATGACGTACTTAGCTATCCGTTGAATCCTTTGCGACGCCGTGTTCAGCGACGCTGTCGTGCGCTGTGTTCTTCGTAGGCCCGGCTGAATTCGCGGCCGAACAGGTCCTGGAAGTCTTCCTGGGCCTCGCGGGAAATATTGCTGTAGAGCTCGGTGAACTGCTGCCAGTACTGGGCCTGGCGCGAACCGTTGAACAGACTCGACAACCCACCCGGCTTGCCCATGCGCTCTTCCAGCTGTGCCGGTTCAAAACGCTTGAGCAGGTGTTTGATCGCCGCTTCCACGCCCGCCATCACCGCCAGTTGGTGGGCGCGCAGGTCATCGAAACTGTCGCGTACCGCGATGTCCGGCGCCATAAACGCCTGGTTGCCGTGGCGCAGGAGCAGCAGTAACGCTTCGTCGGCATTCGGTGCGAATTTCAATGGGTTGTTTTCGGCGGGCTGGATCATCGTCTGCTGCATGCGGAATTCGCCCTTGAGGCTGGCGCGGGCACGCAATACGTCGATCAGGCCTTCGACCATCAACCGGTAGCTGCGGCCGATGCTTTCCATCTGCGCTTGCGCCTGGGCCTTGTCCAGGCGCAGTTGGTCCAGGCCGGCGCCGCGCAGGAAGGCTTGCAGAAGATCGGGTTGCTGGCTGTCATCGGCCACGGGGAGCACAGGCTCGACCACAGGTGGCGGCGGGACGACTGCAGCAGGTGGCGGCGGGACGATCGCCGCGGGTGGTGGCGGCGGTGGCGCGCTGACCACTGGCGCCGGGGCGTCGCCGAACAGGTCCCAGTCCTCGGGAATCACAGAGCCCGAGACCACCGGCGCTTCAACCACCGGCACAGCCACTGGCGTCGGCGGACGGAAGTCGTGCTGTTCGGACGGCACATGATCCGGCACGGTCGGCGGCGGCACGGCGGTGGGGGTGAGGAAGTCGAACAGGTCCGGCAGGGTGTCCATCGAGGAGGCGCCCTGAAACTGCGGCGCAATCACCGGCGTCGGCATCGGCGTTGGCATCGGCGGGCTGGCCACGGCACCCATCAGCGCTTCAAAGCTGTTCGGCGAATCACCGGCAAACGGTTGGCTATCAATGGCTTGCACGTTGAAGTCGATACGCGCCTGGATTTCGTAGTCGCCGATGCGGATCAACTCGCCATCCTGCAGCGGCTCGCTGTTGCCCCGGCGCATACGCAGACCGGCCTTGACCAATTCCACACCGTTCGTGCTGTTATCGGTTAAATAATAACGACCGTCTTTGTATTGAATAACGCAATGTTGTGAAGACACCAGCCGCTCAGGATCAGGCAATACCCAGTCATTCTCCGAACTGCGGCCAATAGCCATCGAGCCCTGGTGCATGGACTTTTCGGCGCATTGCCCTGGGGTGATCTTGTGATAACTAGTGATAGTCAAACACAGCGACATCTTGCCTCCTTGCTGATACTTCGCGCGCGGTCGATTCCCGGGACAGCGGTGCCCGAGAAATCCCCATCAGGTCGTGCAAGCGACCGTTCACAACCTGCCAAGCCAGCATGATCGCTGATCTTAACTGGGCTCCATGACAAAAATCCTGTCAGGGTGTGCCGTTCGACCCACCAGTCGCGCAGGTTGTTAATCACCGCACATCTGTCACAGAGGGCGAATAGCTTACCTTGACAAGGCATAAGTACTACACCAAAAATGCACAACTTCTTGAATACCAATGATGGCACATTAATATCAATGTGCTTATATGACCAAGAAACCATGCAAAGTTCATTTGGCAACTAATGCATGAATTGCCCGGCATCTAACGGGCTGATAGGGAGATCGATTTCAGTGGATGTGCCGTTGCTGCTCACCGCCGTTTCCGCGAGTTCGCCCTGTGGCGAAGACATGGAGTATGACGCGGATTTCCTCCAGCTTGAGCGTGATGCCAAGGGCCAACCCGAGCGCAGCATGGGCGACTCCATCCTGCCCGCTGAACCGCCGGAGTGGCGCAGCATCCAGCAGCAAAGCCTCGACTTGCTGCAGCGCAGCAAAGACCTGCGCATCACCCATTTCCTGCTGCAAAGCTCCCTCGCCCTCCAGGGTGTGGCCGGGCTGGCCGAAGTTCTTACGCTGATCGATGCGCTGCTGCGTGAATACTGGGCCGAGTTGCACCCGCGCCTGGATGCCGACGACAACAACGACCCCACCGTGCGCATCAACGCCCTGGCCGGCTTGACCAGCGACGCGACCATTCGCCTGCTGCGCGAAAGTATCCTCACGCGCTCACGCACCTTCGGCCCGGTCAGCCTGCGCGCCGCGCTGAATGCCAGCGGCCTGATGAGTTTCCCGGACGAACAACTGGGCACGCAGCAGTTGAATGCCGCGTTCCTCGACAGCGATCCCGAACAGCTGCAAGCCACCCGCGACGCGTTGAGCGCCGCGCGTTCGGCCTGTGAAGCCATCGAACAACAGGTCAACGAACAGGTCGGTTCGGCCCAGGGCGTGGACCTGAGCCTGTTGAAGCAACCGCTCAAGCAGGCCCTGCAAATCCTCAATCAAGCGGTGCCGGGCACCGACAGCAGCAGCGAACCCGAGGCCGTCAGTGACGACAATGCCCCCTCGGTCGACTTCGCCGCCGCCCCCGCCGCACCACGCCCGGCCGGTGATATCGCCAGCCGCGATGACGTGTTGCGCAGCCTCGACAAGATTCTTGCGTATTACACCCGGCACGAGCCTTCGAGCCCGCTGCCGGTGCTGTTGAACCGTGCGAAAAATCTGGTGCACGCCGATTTTGCGGCGATCGTGCGCAATCTGATTCCCGATGGCATGTCCCAATTTGAAAACCTGCGTGGCCCGGACGGCGACTAAGTCGTCAGGCTTTGCAGTAACAACACCGTCGCTCAAGCGACCAGGAGCAGCAACGTGGCGAAGCAAAGTTCTCAGAAATTCATCGCGCGCAACCGCGCGCCTCGAGTGCAGATCGAGTACGACGTCGAGCTTTACGGCGCCGAGAAAAAGGTCCAGCTGCCCTTCGTGATGGGTGTAATGGCCGACCTCGCCGGCAAGCCTGTCGAGCCTTTGGCGCCAGTGGCCGACCGCAAGTTCCTTGAAGTCGATGTCGACAACTTCGACTCGCGCCTCAAGGCCATGCAGCCGCGCGTAGCGTTCCACGTACCCAATGAGCTGACCGGCGAAGGCAACCTGAGCCTGGACATCACCTTCGAAAGCATGGACGACTTCAGCCCCGCCGCCGTGGCCCGCAAGGTCGACGCGCTGAACCAGTTGCTCGAAGCCCGCACCCAGCTGGCCAACCTGCTGACCTACATGGACGGCAAGACCGGCGCTGAAGAAATCATCATGAAGGCGATCAAGGACCCGGCACTGCTTCAGGCACTTGCCAGTGCGCCTAAGCCTGCAGGGGACCAGTAATCATGACCGACAACACCGCACGCGAAGGCGTCCAGAACCTGGGCGCTACTGAAGAAACCAGCGAATTCGCATCCTTGCTGATGCAGGAATTCAAACCCAAGACCGAGCGCGCCCGCGAAGCCGTGGAAACCGCCGTGCGCACCTTGGCGGAACAGGCCCTGGCCCAGACCGACCTGGTGTCCAACGACGCGATCAAGTCGATCGAGTCGATCATCGCCGCCATCGACGCCAAGCTCACCGCCCAGGTCAACCAGATCATTCACCACCCGGATTTCCAGCAGCTGGAAAGCGCCTGGCGTGGCCTGCACTACCTGGTCAACAACACCGAGAGCGACGAGCAGCTCAAGATCCGCGTGCTCAACATCGCCAAACCGGAACTGCACAAGACCCTGAAGAAATTCAAGGGTACTGCGTGGGACCAGAGCCCGATCTTCAAGAAGATGTACGAAGAAGAATACGGCCAGTTCGGCGGCGAACCTTACGGTTGCCTGGTCGGCGACTACTACTTCGACCAGTCGCCACCGGACGTCGAGCTGCTGGGCGAGCTGTCGAAAGTCTGCGCGGCCATGCACTCCCCGTTCATCGCGGCGGCTTCGCCGACCGTAATGGGCATGGGCTCGTGGCAAGAACTGTCGAACCCGCGCGACCTGACCAAAATCTTCACCACCCCGGAATACGCCGGCTGGCGCTCGCTGCGTGAATCGGAAGACTCGCGCTACATCGGCCTGACCATGCCGCGCTTCCTGGCGCGCCTGCCGTACGGCGCCAAGACCGACCCGGTGGAAGCCTTCGCCTTCGAAGAAGACACCGACGGTGCCGACAGCGCCAAGTACACCTGGGCCAACGCCGCCTACGCGATGGCGGTGAACATCAACCGTTCGTTCAAGCACTACGGCTGGTGCTCGCGCATTCGCGGCATCGAGTCCGGCGGTGAAGTGGAAAACCTGCCGGCGCACACGTTCCCTACCGATGACGGTGGCGTGGACATGAAGTGCCCGACCGAAATCGCCATCAGCGACCGCCGTGAAGCGGAACTGGCGAAGAACGGTTTCATGCCGCTGCTGCACAAGAAAAACACCGACTTCGCCGCGTTCATCGGCGCGCAGTCGTTGCAGAAACCGGCCGAATACGACGACCCGGACGCCACCGCCAACGCCAACCTGGCCGCGCGCCTGCCGTACCTGTTCGCCACCTGCCGTTTCGCTCACTACTTGAAGTGCATCGTGCGCGACAAGATCGGTTCCTTCAAAGAGAAGGACGAGATGCAACGCTGGTTGCAGGACTGGATCCTCAACTACGTCGACGGTGACCCGGCGCACTCCACCGAAACCACCAAGGCCCAGCACCCGTTGGCCGCCGCCGAGGTGATCGTGGAAGAAGTCGAAGGCAACCCGGGGTACTACAACTCCAAGTTCTACCTGCGTCCGCACTACCAGCTCGAAGGGCTGACGGTGTCGTTGCGCCTGGTATCGAAGCTGCCATCTGCAAAAGGCGCGTAAGTAACTTGCTCTTCTGTGG
>NZ_JAFHKI010000079.1 GCF_016937615.1 Pseudomonas lactucae
GCAGCTGTACGCAGGTGTGCAAGACCGGGGCAAAGGAAAACCCGGCAGACCCCGAAGGTCTCCAGCGCACAGCCGCCATAACAGATTAACGCCGGATAAAACGGTCGTTGAGATGTAGGGCGCTTGTGCACCTTTGCGAGCCGGACTTGCACGTCCGATCACCGATTGTTCGATGACGTGGCGAGACTAGCCATCAGATCCGGCTGACGCAAGGCTCTAGAATTCTCTCGGAAACGTCCCGCAAATGAAAGGGATCGGTCTTGCTGGCCACTGAAAATCAAGCGTTTGGCGGTTGCTTGCCTCTACGTTCTGAATGGTCAGTAGGCAAAGTCCGATTGCAGTCTAGGACCTTTCTTGTTTTTCCCTTCATCCCTCCTTCGCGTCTTTCTGCACCCTACCATCCCACCTGTCTTTTACGCACAGGGACTTCAGCCATGCAGGAAAGTGATCTTCACACAGCAATCATGCGAAGCCAGTTTGAGCTGAAACGAGATGGCATCGATTTTGGCTCAGCTTCAAACCTGGCGTTTCATTTGGGCAACGCTATGACAGGCTGCCCGGCGGTCATGGTTTTGCCTGATTTGCCAGGTTGGAGTCATGGCGCCAGTTACCAGTTACTCAGGCCCATTGATGTTGACGCCTCGGTGCCGAGCACGACGTTTGACGACCTCTGGAAACTTATACGGCAACACTACGGATTTTCGGCGACAAGGGTGATCACCGGCGAGGACGGTATACCTATAAGCAAGCTCGCGACGGGTACCTGGAGGCATGTCGGCTCCAGCAAAACCACGCAGGTGGACAGCCTCATCGGAATGCGTTTTTTCCCACATACATTGGTCAGGCAGCCGACCGCGGCCAGAGTGACCAAGGCAACGTTTGGAACCGTGCGGGTATTGGGCATTATCGGACGGGGCACGCCGTTAGTGGCTAAGGGGCTGGCCGTTTTTGACCTGGTCAGCTTGGGTAAGTGTGCCTATGAGGCGAGAAATGGAAGGTAGCCTGACCAGAGCCGACATCAGCGAAAAAGTGATCCAGCTATTCGTCGATATCATCGGCTTCATCGACCGAAGCGAAGTCACGGAGCAAACGGATTTCATCCATGACTTCAACATCATTGATGACGACCTGACCTGCTTTGTCATGCAGATCAAGTGGCAGTTCAAGCTGCAAGCGACGCAGGAGGATTGGGATCACATCACGACCATCAAGCAGATAGTCGATTTGATCGTCCAGCGTTCGACTCTGCGGTGAGGCCACTGACGCCATCGCAGGCAAGCCAGCTCCCACAGTAGACCGCGTTGCTCGGGCAGTGCGCGATCGCTGTGGGAGCCGGGCTTGCCCGCGATGGCGATCGATCAGCCACCATTCTTCCCATTGGCTTCCAATTGCCCCAACGGCACCCTCCGCTCTATCGCGCTCGACAAAATAATCGAAGTTTTGCTGAAGCCGAACTTGGCTATCCGGTTAATCAAATTCTCCAGCTCGGGCATCGAGCCCACCGCCGCCTGCATGATCACGCACGGATCCCCCGTCACCCGGTGGCACTCAGTCAGTTCGGGGATTTCGGCGAGGGCGTCATACACCTTCTGGCTGCCATGGTTGGTCAGGCGCAGTTCGATCACGCATTGAATCGGCAAACCCACTTTGGATAAATCCACTTTGGCCTGGTACCCCGTGATCACTCCGCTGGCTTCCAGCTTGGCCACACGTTCGGCCACGGCGGGGGCGGAGAGGTTGACCGTGCGGGCCAGTTGCGCGAAAGACGCGCGGCCGTCTTCGAGCAGGGCGCTGAGGAGCATGCGGTCGTATTTGTCCATGATAAGGCTCCAGTGGCACGTGGCTTTCGAATGCATGGTTTATAGCGCTCATAACCATGCTTTGAAAAGTGTATGGGCGGTTTAAACAGGTTTTGTAACTTATGTTTAACGCCGTGCTTTTTTAGAATAAGCCTCCCATCTCCTGCCATAGAGCCGCCCAATGCCTGGCCCACGTCGCTTTCCCTTACCGTTGATCGCCGCCTTTTTTGCGTTGTATGTGATCTGGGGTTCCACCTACCTGGTGATTCGCATCGGCGTGGAATACTGGCCGCCGCTGTTGCTGGCGGGCATTCGGTTCTGCATGGCGGGTGCGTTGATGTATGGCTATCTCAGATGGCGCGGGGTACCGGCGCGACCTGGCCGCAATGGAAGGCCGCCGGGATGATCGGCATTTTGCTGCTCACCTTCGGCAACGGCGCGGTCAGCGTGGCGGAACACACCGGCGTGTCATCCGGGGTGGCCGCCCTCGCGGTGGCGACGGTGCCGCTGTTTACCTTACTGTGCGGGTATTTCTGGGGCGCGCGTAATACGCGTCTGGAATGGGCCGGGGTGATCCTGGGCATCGTCGGCATTGCCATGCTCAACATGGGCAGCACCTTGCAATCAAGCCCGATGGGCGCCGCGTTGCTGTTGTTCGCCGCAGCCTCGTGGGCGTTCGGCTCGGTGTGGAGCCGGCATTTGCCGCTGCCCCAGGGCGCCATGGCCAGTGCCGCGGAAATGCTCGTGGCGGGTGTGGCGCTGTTGATCGCCAGCGCGGTATCCGGCGAACACCTGCACGCCATGCCGCCGTTGGAAGGTTGGCTGGCGCTGGCCTACTTGACCGTCTTCGGTTCGATCATCGCCTTTAATGCTTATATGTACCTGCTCAAACACGTGCGCCCGGCGGCGGCGACCAGCTATGCCTATGTGAACCCGGCGGTGGCGGTGTTGCTGGGGATTGTGTTCGTTGGTGAAAGCATTGGCCTGGAAGAGGCACTGGCGATGCTAGTGATCATCAGCGCAGTGTTGCTGATCAGCCTGCCCCAATGGCGCAAGCCCAAACCGGAAATAAGGTAAACTGCCGCGCATTACGCCCTTGCGCTGAATTTTTCCTACGGTAACTACATGACTTTCGCCACCCTTGGCCTGATCGAACCCTTGCTGCGCGCCCTTGAGACGCTAGGCTACCAGACCCCGACGCCGGTGCAGGCGCAAGCCATTCCGGCGGTACTGGCCGGTCGCGACTTGATGGCCGCGGCCCAGACCGGCACCGGCAAGACCGCCGGTTTCGCCTTGCCGCTGCTGCAACTGCTGACCATGGAAGGGCCGAAAGTCGCCGCCAACTCGGCGCGTGCGCTGATCCTGTGTCCAACCCGCGAACTCGCCGAGCAGGTGCACGCCAGCGTCGCCGAATACGCGCAACACCTGCCGCTGACCACCTACGCGGTGTACGGCGGCGTGAGCATCAACCCGCAGATGATGAAGCTGCGCAAGGGCGTCGACATCCTGGTCGCCACCCCCGGCCGCCTGATCGACCTGTTCCGCCAGAACGCGCTGAAGCTCAATCAGCTGCAAACGCTGGTGCTGGACGAAGCCGACCGCATGCTCGACCTGGGCTTTTCCGAAGAGCTGGCGAACATCTACCGCATGCTGCCGAAAAAGCGCCAGACTCTGTTGTTTTCCGCGACCTTCTCCGATGACATCCGCCTGCTGGCCGGGCAGATGCTCAACGACCCGCTGAGCATCGAAGTCAGCCCACGCAACGTCGCCGCCAACACCGTCAAGCAGTGGGTGGTGCCGGTGGACAAGAAGCGCAAGGCAGAGCTGTTTGTGCACCTGATGCGCAAAGGCCGCTGGAAACAGGTGCTGGTGTTCGCCAAGACCCGTAACGGCGTGGATGCGCTGGTGGACAAATTGCAGGGCCTGGGCATCAATGCCGACGGCATCCATGGCGACAAACCCCAGGCGACCCGCCAGCGTGCCCTGGACCGTTTCAAGGCCAGCGAAGTGCAGATCCTGGTGGCCACCGACGTAGCCGCCCGTGGCCTGGATATTGAAGATTTGCCGCTGGTGGTCAACTTCGACCTGCCGATCGTCGCCGAGGACTATATCCACCGCATCGGCCGTACCGGTCGCGCGGGCAACACTGGTGAGGCGATTTCCCTGGTGTGCGCCGATGAAGTGAACATGCTGTCGGCCATCGAGATGCTGACCCGCCAGACCCTGACCCGCAACATGGAGCAGGACTTCGAACCGGAACACCGCGTGCCGGACACCGATACCAGCGGGCAAGTGGTGAAGAAGCCGAAAAAACCGAAGAAGCCTAAAACCTCCGGTGGCGGTGGTAAGCGCAACCTGGGCAAGTGGGTGGACAGTGGGGATGCCGCGCCGGTGGAGCCGTCGATCAAGCCGGTGCGCAAGGTGCCGGTGTTTAACACGGGGCCGCGTAAGAAGAAATGAAGCAGCTATAAGCCGCAAGCTGCAAGTAGGCGCCGTGGTGCCTTTACTTGCAGCTTGTCGCTTATAGCTTGTGGCTGCTTCTAAGCCACTCCAACATCCCCCGCCCAGCCGCCCGCCCGCTGGCAAAACACCCCGTGAGCAAATACCCCCCGGTTGGCGCCTCCCAATCGAGCATCTCCCCCGCACAAAACACCCCCGGCAATTGCTTGAGCATCAGCCGCTCATCCAGGGCTTCAAACGGCACGCCGCCGGCGGTGCTGATCGCCTCATCAATCGGTCGCGTCTTCACCAGCGTCAACGGCAACGCCTTGATGTCCACCGCCAACTGCGCCGGATCGTTGAAGTGATCAGCCGGCGTCAGTTCGCGCAACAACGCGGCCTTGACCCCATCCAATCCCAACTGACTGTGCAGATGCTTGCTCATCGAACGCGACCCACGCGGCTTCGCCAGGGCGGCCTGCACTTTGTCCAACGGCTTGCTCGGCAGCAAATCGATATGCACCGTAGTCGCACCGTCGCGGTTGATCGCCTCACGCATGGGCGCCGACAACGCATAGATCAGGCTGCCTTCGATGCCCGTCGCGGTGATGACACATTCGCCCAGCCGAGGCTTGTCGTCACCCAAGCCGATGGCGACATTTTTCAGCGGCGCTCCGGCGAATTTGCTGACCATCAAGTCGCTCCAGGCCGACACTTCGAAGCCGCAGTTGCTCGGTTGCAAGCGCACGTAGGGCACGCCTTTGCCTTCCAGCAGGTTAAGCCAGGCGCCGTCGGAGCCCAGGCGCGACCAACTGCCACCACCGAGCGCCAGCAGCACGGCGTCGCTGTGGACAACTTTTTCGCCGTCCGGGCTGTGGATAAGCAGATCACCCTCAGCATTCCAACCCACCCAGCGATGCCGCGTGTGGATAACCACGCCCTGGTCGCGCAGGCGTTTGAGCCAGGCACGCAACAGCGGGGCGGCTTTCATGTCGGTAGGAAATACGCGACCGGAGGTGCCGACAAAGGTCTGAATGCCCAAACCCTGAATCCATTCGCACAACGCTTGGGCACCAAACCCACGCAACAGTGGCGCCATCTGCGGGGCGCGCTCGGCGTAGCGCGCCACAAAGGCCGGATAGGCCTCGGAATGGGTGATGTTCATGCCGCCCACGCCCGCCAACAGGAACTTGCGCCCCACCGAGGGCATGCCGTCGTACAGGTCCACATGCACCCCGGCCTGGCTCAGGACTTCGGCGGCCATCAACCCGGCTGGGCCGCCGCCGATAATAGTGACGTGATGAGGTGCGGTGTGAGGCATGGCAAGGCTACAGGGGCTGTGAATAAGCCGAGCATTCTACCGGACGGCGCGACGGCTGCCTGATCAAAAAATGTACACTTTCCTACAAGCCTTGCAGCGGCTTGCTCTCAGCCGCTTACGCTCAAGTTATCCACAGGCCGTTCCACAGCCATTGTGGGTAACGCTCACAGATCAATGACAACCTGATGACGTCCACACCCGTTGTGCGCTGTGGTGCAGGATGCCGTGGCGGCGCGCCAGGGCCGGGCGGTCCTTGCTGTAGCCGCCGCCGATGACACCCATCACCGGAATATCGCGGCCCAGGCAATGGCGCATCACGCTTTCATCGCGGGCGGCCACACCGGCGTCTGTCAGCTTGAGGTAGCCGAGGGCGTCATCTTTATGCACATCGACGCCGGCGTCGTACAGCACCAGGTCGGGCTGGTAGAGCGGCAGCAGGTAGTTGAGGGCATCGTCGACCACCTTGAGGTAATCGGCGTCGCCCATGCCCATGGGCAACGGGATGTCCCAATCGCTCTGGGCCTTGCGCGCGGGGAAGTTCTTTTCGCAGTGCAGCGACACGGTGATGGCCTCCGGCGTGTCGTGCAGGATGCGCGCGGTGCCGTCGCCCTGGTGCACGTCGCAGTCGAAGATCAACACGCGGTTGACCCGGCCGCTGGCCAGCAGGTAATGGCTGATCACCGCCAAGTCATTGAAGATGCAAAAGCCCGCCGGGTAATCGTAATGCGCATGGTGCGTGCCGCCCGCCAGGTGACAGGCCAAGCCGTGTTCCAACGCTTGCTCGGCGGCCAGAATCGAACCGCCCACTGCCCGCACCGTGCGCCGGGCCAGGGCTTCGCTCCAGGGCAGGCCGAGGCGTCGTTGGTCTTCGCGCGACAACTCGCCGCTCATGTAGCGTTCGATATACCCAGGTTCATGAGCCAGGGCCAGGATCTGCGGCGGGCACAGCGGCGGGCGCAGCAGTTGGCTGTCCAGGGTCAGGCCGCTGTCCACCAGGTGATCGCGCAACAGGCGAAACTTGTCCATGGGGAACCGATGGTCCGGCGGGAACTCGGGGCTGTAGTCGTCGTGGTAGATCAATGGCAAAGGCATGGGATTTTCTGACGGGAAACTGCGAAGGATCTTACCAGCGCTGTACACTCACGCACATGGCAAGGGGAGGGGACCCATGGAGCCGATACTCGAACTGGAAAGCGCACGCCTGGTGCTGCGCCAATGGCGTGACCGCGACCTGGCGGAATTTGCGCGCATGTGCGCCGACCCGCAAGTGATGCGCTATTTCCCGGCCCAATTGAGCCACCTGGAAAGCGCCGCGCTGATCGGTCGGATTCGTGGCCATTTCGCCGAATACGGCTTTGGCTTCTGGGCGTTGCAGCGTAAGGACACCGGTGAGTTTATCGGCCTGACGGGTTTGCAGAATGTCAGTTTTGACGCCGGCTTTGCCCCAGCGGTGGAGATCGGCTGGCGCCTGGCCCGCGAGCATTGGGGCCTGGGTTATGCCAGTGAGGCGGCCTGGACCGCGCTGCGCTGTGGTTTTGATCGCTTGCAGCTGGATGAAATCGTCGCCTTTACCACCCAGACCAATTTGCCATCACAAAAAGTCATGCAGGCCATCGGTATGCATTACGATCCCCTGGCAGATTTTGCACACCCCAAGGTCGCAGCCGATGACCCGCTGCGCCCGCACGTTTTGTACCGCATCACCCGCGCCCAATGGTTGGACACGCTGCATGGATAAGCAGCCCGGAATGCCCCATCGTTTGTAGGAGTTGCTCTATGAGCCAAGTATTGGAAGATCTGGTGGACTTGCTGACCCTGGAGCCGATCGAGGAAAACCTCTTTCGCGGCCGCAGCCAGGACCTGGGTTTTCGCCAATTGTTCGGCGGCCAGGTGCTCGGCCAGTCGCTGTCGGCGGCCAGCCAGACCGTAGAAGAAGCGCGCCACGTGCACTCGTTGCACGGCTATTTCCTGCGCCCCGGCGATGCGGCATTGCCCGTGGTGTACTCGGTGGACCGCGTGCGCGATGGCGGCAGTTTCAGCACGCGCCGCGTGACGGCGATCCAGAAGGGCCACCCGATTTTTACCTGTAGCGCGTCGTTTCAGTACGATGAAAAAGGCTTTGAGCACCAAACGACTATGCCTGTGGTAGTCGGCCCGGAGAACCTGCCGTCGGAGCTTGAGTTGACTAAGCAACGCGCGCACCTGATTCCTGAGCACATGCGCGAAAAGCTGCTGTGCCCCAAGCCGATCGAAGTGCGCCCCGTCACTGAAAAAGACCCATACAACCCGCAGCCATCCGACCCGGTCAAGTACGTGTGGTTTCGCGCCGACGGCGCGCTGGCCGATACACCGGCGCTGCATAAATACCTGCTGGCCTACGCCTCGGACTTCGGCCTGCTGACCACCTCGTTGCTGCCCCATGGCAAGACCGTGTGGCAAAAGGACATGCAGGTCGCCAGCCTCGATCACGCGCTGTGGTTCCACGCCGACCTGCGGGCCGATGACTGGTTGCTGTACGCCATGGACAGCCCCTGGGCCGGCAATTCCCGTGGCTTCTCTCGCGGCAGCGTGTACAACCGCGCCGGGCAACTGGTGGCCTCGGTGACCCAGGAAGGCTTGATTCGTCATCGCAAGGATTGGGCATGAGCCTGAGCGAGGTCAGGCACTGGGTGTTCGACATGGATGGCACCCTCACGGTGGCGGTGCATGACTTTGCGGCGATTCGTGTGGCGCTGGAGATTGCGCCCGAGGACGACATCCTCACCCATCTGGCCGCATTGCCCGCCGATATCGCGGCGGCCAAGCACGCCTGGCTGCTGGAGCATGAGCGTGAGTTGGCGCTGGGTTCGGTGGCGGCCACGGGTGCGGTGGAGTTGGTGCGCGAGTTGTCCGGGCGGGGTTATCGCCTGGGGATTCTGACGCGCAATGCGCAGGAATTGGCGCATGTGACGCTGCAAGCGATCGGTCTTGCGGACTGCTTTGCCATCGAGGATGTACTGGGCCGCGAGGATGCGCCGCCCAAGCCGGACCCGGGTGGCTTGCTGAAGCTGGCTGCGGCGTGGGAGGTGGCACCGAGTGAGATGGTGATGGTGGGAGATTACCGTTTTGACCTGGATTGCGGCCGGGCGGCGGGGGCGAAGACGGTGCTGGTCAACCTGCCGGAAAACCCGTGGCCGGAGTTGGCGGATTGGCATGCCGAGGATTGCGCGGCGCTGCGCCGAATGATCCAGCCCAGACAATAAAGATCAACTGTTGGAGGGAGCAAGCCCCTTCCCACAGTTTTAACCCGGTTTCTTCAGGGGTTACTGAGGGAACAGAACCTTTTGTCCTTCCGGCGACGTAAACATCCCATCCCCGTCATGTCCCACCCCCGGCACTTCCACCAGCGTCTGGCGCAACTGCGGATGGCGCAGCTTGAGGTAGTCAAAGTAGTTGTGCCCGCGAATCAACCGATACGCGCCCTGGGTTTCGGCTTCGCAGCTTTTATCCAGCGCCGGGTGGTTGGGGTCGGTGTCTTGCTGGCCCAGCAAGTAGGTCATGTCGCGCGACACATACGCCTGTTCCAACTGCTGGGGCCCCCGGCCTTCGGCATAGGCCGGCAGGTTCTGCATGCCGTACTTCCAGTCATTGAAACTCGGGCAGGTGGCGGCGTCGAATTTAACCGGGCGTTGCGGGCTGAAGTAGGCGTAGGACGAGGGGTTGGCCACCACATAACGCAGGCGGATGCCTTCGGCTTGCAGGGTCGGGTGGTCGTGACCGGTGAGGGCGAAACGCTGGACGACTTGCCCACCGCCGGAATGCCCGGCCACCACGATTTCCTTGAGCGCCGGGAACAGTTTGCGGTTGCCCAGGTGCTTGATCAGGTGGTCGAGCACGCCGTAAGAACTGAGTTGGCCAGGGCCGACAGACGGCTCGCCGGCCATCCAGCTGTTGCCGTTCCAGTGCAGTACCTGGTTATCCAGGTGGTGGTGCTTGATGTCGGCGTCATTGAGAAACTGCGGCGCGACCACCAGGGTCGTGGCGCCGACCCCGGCGTGTTCAGCGGCCTCGTTACCGCTGTTCAGGTAGGTCTGGGCATTGCGCAGGCGGCCATGCACGATGATCAATGCGCGGGTGACGCCAGGCAGCGGCTGGCGCCAGTCCTGGCTCAGGCCCAGGCTGAGGTCGCCGGCCTGCAGATGAAACCGATCGGGGCTGACGACCTTCACGCCGTGTTCGGCCGCCAAGGTTGAGCACGACGCGAGAACCGCCAGCAGTAAGCCCCATGGTTTATTCATTGATTACAGACTCTTGGCCGCAAACGTATCGCATTGAGTAATCTGGCCCTGGGCGAAGCCGGTCTTGAACCAGCGCACCCGCTGCGCCGACGTGCCGTGGGTAAACGAGTCCGGCACCACGCGGCCCTGGCCCTGTTGCTGCAAACGGTCATCGCCAATGGCGTTGGCCGCGTTCAGTGCTTCTTCAATGTCGCCGGGCTCCAGCCAGTTGAGGCGTTTCTGCGCACGGTTTGCCCACACCCCGGCGAAGCAGTCGGCTTGCAGTTCCTGGCGTACCAGCAGGCCGCCGTCGCCTTGCATCTGGCGACCTTGCTGGCGCGCGGCCTGGATCTTGGACGAGATGCCCAGCAGCGTCTGTACGTGGTGCCCGACTTCGTGGGCAATGACGTAGGCCTGGGCGAAGTCGCCGGCGGCCTGGAAGCGTTGCGACATTTCCCGGAAGAACTCTAAGTCCAGATACACCTGCTGATCCGCCGGGCAATAAAACGGCCCGCTGGCCGAGGTGGCGCCGCCGCAGGCGGAATTCACCCGGCCACGGAACAGGATCAGTTTCGGGTTCTTGTAGGCCAGGCCGTTTTCCTGGAACACCTGGGCCCAGGTGTCTTCGGTGTCGCCCAGCACCGCGCGGACGAAATCGGCCTGCTCATCGTTGGCCGGCGCGCCTGGCGCGACTGCGTGCTCACCGACGGCGCCTGCTCCACCTGGCCGGTCAACTGGCCGAGGATCTGCAACGGGTCCTGGCCGGTCAGCCAGCCGATGCCGACGATCAGCACAATGGCCGTGAGGCTCAGCCCCTTGCCGCCGCCAAAGCGCATACCGCCACCGCCGCCGCCACTGTCATCGCGCGCGTCCACCACGTTGTCGCTGCGTCGGCCTTTTTTCCATAGCATGGGGCAATCCTCTTGATGAACGGTCCTACAAAGATGTGGGTTGAGTATGGCCGGTATTAGCGGCAATACCCTTCGCCGGTGTTTACGATCAGGCAGTCTTTCTTATCCACCAGCCATTTCAGGCCGGTGGCTTCACCGTCACCGGCACGCAGCACTTGCGGGCCGTCCGGGCGGGTGAAGGCGATGCCGTCCTCAAAGGCGGCGCCCTTGAAGGTGCCCGCGTCTTCGGCGTCGAGGCCGTATTGCATGGTGAGGATATAGTGACCACGGCCGACAACGTCGTCCTTGGCGATGGTCAGGTACAGGCCCTCGACGCCAACCCATTTGCCGAGCCACTTATCGGTGGGCGCGGTTTCCGGTACGAGGGTGGCTTGCACGGAGGCCGGCGCAGGTTTTGGCGCGACCTTGGCTTCCTGGTTACAGGCGGTGAGCAGGGCGAGGGCAGACACAACAAAGAAGATTTTTTTCATAGCGGCAGAGCCTTGATTAAAAAGTGTGCAGTGCGGGGGCAAGCGTGCAGGGTTGGACTCGATTCTGCGGATTTAGTGCGCTGTTCGCCCGGTGTTTGGTTATGCTCTTGGGGCAGGCTCCGGCCCGGCTGCTAGATTACCGGGTTAAGCGCTACCTCGTTCAGCGCTCAGCGTTCCGCTCGCCACGCAAGAGAATTCCATGACTGTCAGTACCCCACTTTCCGGCGTCAATCACCCCTTCAAAGGCATCCTGCTGATTGTGCTGGCGACGTTCCTGTTCTCCAGCCATGACGCCTTGTCCAAATACCTGGCCGGCTTCTACCCGATCGTGATGGTGGTGTGGGCACGGTATGTAGTGCACACCTTGCTGATGGCCGGCATCTTCCTGCCGCAATCGGGCCTGCGCGTGCTGCGCAGCAAACGGCCCGGCATGCAGGTGGTGCGGGCGTTGTGCCTGCTCGGCACCAGTTTGTTTTTCACCACCGCACTGCATTACATCCCCCTGGCGGAAGCCACGGCGGTGAACTTCCTTGCGCCGATCCTGGTGACAGCCCTTTCGGTGCCGCTGCTGGGCGAGCACGTGACGCGTGGCCAATGGCTGGCGGTCATCTGCGGCTTTGTCGGCGTGCTGGTGATCATCCACCCCGGCGGCGAACTGTTCACCCCGGCGGTGCTGCTGCCGTTGTGTTCGGCGATGTTCTTCTGCTTTTACCAACTGCTCACGCGCATCCTCAGCCAATACGACACTCCCACCACCAGCAACTTCTTCGCCGGGCTGTGCAATACCTTGGTGATGAGCGCGATGGTGCCGTTCTTCTGGCAGGTGCCGACGCTGTGGCACGCCGTGTTGATGCTGGCTTTGGGCACGTGCGGGATGACCGCGCACTTGATGCTGACCCAGGCTTTCCGCTTCGCGGCGCCGGCCTTGCTGGCGCCGTTCGGCTATTGTCAGATCGTGTTTGCGGGGTTGTTGGGCTGGCTGGTATTCAGTCATACCCCCGACATGACCACGGTGGTCGGTATCGGGGTGATCTGCATGAGCGGCTTGGCCGCTGCCTGGCAGCAGCGGCGTCGTTGAATCACACGTCTACCGTAGGAATCTTGCGCGGCGCCATGAAGTACATCCAGGTCAGCGCAATGAAGTACATCGCCGGGATCAGGGTGAACAACACGGTGTAGTTGTTATTGGTCACCGTGAGGATGTGGCCGACGATCTGGGTCATGAACATGCCGCCGATGGCCGCGCACATCCCGCCGAAGCCGAACACCGTGCTCATCATGTGCTTGGGCGTGTAGTCCATCACCAGGCTCCAGATGTTGGCTGTCCAGGCCTGGTGCGCGCCGATGGCCAGGGAGATGGCGAACACCGCGACCCACAGCTGGCTGGAACCGGCCGCCATGATCACCCCGACGATGCAGCAGGCGAACAGCAGCATCGACAGCAGTCGCGCCTTGATCGGGTTCATCCCACGACCGATCAGGAATGACGACAGGATGCCGCCGCCCACACTGCCGAAGTCGGCGGTCAGGTAGATGATGATCAGCGGGATGCCCATTTGGGTTACGTTGATGCCCAGGTTGTACTGCTGGTTCAGGAATGGCGGCAGCCAATACAGGTAGAACCAGAACACCGGCGCGGTCAGCGCATAGGCGATGGCAAACGCCCAGGTGCCGCGCATGCGCAGGATGCGGCTGAACGGCACGCCCGGTTGTTCGGGCTCGACGTGCTGTTGCACGTAGTCCAGTTCCGATTGTTTAACACTCGGGTGGTCTTCGGGGTTGTAGTACTTCAAACCCCAGAACACCAGCCAGATCGCGCCGAGCGATGCCATGCACAGGAACGCGGCCTGCCAGCCCCACACGTGCAGGATCAACGGCAGCAGCATCGGGGTCATCATTGCGCCGACGTTGGTACCGGCGTTGAAGATACCGGTGGCCACCGCGCGCTCACCGGCCGGGAACCACAGGCGTGTGGTCTTGACGCAGGCCGGGTAGTTGGCGGCTTCGGTCAGCCCGAGGATAAAGCGGCACACCATAAAGCCGACGGCCGAAGTGGCCAGGCCGTGGGCGCCGGTGGCCAGGCTCCATAACAGCACCGCGCAGAAGAACACGCGTTTGACACCGACGCGGTCAATCAAGCGGCCTTGCAGCACAAAGCCGATCGCATAGCCCACTTGGAACCAGAAGTTGATGTTGGCGTAGTCCATCGCCGTCCAGCTCATCTCTTTGGCGAGGATCGGTTGCATCACGCCCAGTGCGGCGCGGTCGATGTAGTTGAGGGTGGTGGCGAAAAACACCAGGGCCAGCATGCCCCAGCGAGTTTTACCCACGGCCAGGGCGCCGCGGATCTTGTCGCCGATGCCGGCGTGCGGGGTGCCGGGGCGCGCGGCCAGGGCGGAGTTTTGCAGAGGCATGTGGTTGTACCCGTTTTTTGAAATTTTTATGGTGTGTTCTGGGTCTTTTCTTACACGGTGATGCGGGATTGATGGTGAGCAGTGGCTAAAAAATCGTCAATTCGCCAAAGGGGCATAGTGTTCGATAATCGCACTAAAAACTAACCGGTTCGTACATTTTAATTGCTGCGTGTAGGCTGGGGGCGAATAATTTGCCATAAATAACCATTGCCGGGAGTCGCCCATGCAACGTTCCATCGCCACTGTGTCCTTGAGCGGCACCCTGCCGGAAAAGCTCGAAGCTATTGCCGCCGCCGGGTTTGATGGGGTGGAGATCTTCGAGAACGACCTGTTGTATTACGACGGCAGCCCGCGCGAAGTTAAACAAATGTGCGCCGATCTCGGTATCGCCATCACCTTGTTCCAGCCGTTCCGCGACTTTGAAGGCTGCCGACGCGACCGCCTGGCGCGCAATCTGGAGCGCGCCGAGCGCAAGTTCGACCTGATGCAGGAACTGGGCACCGACCTGGTGCTGGTGTGCAGCAATGCCTCTGCGGATTCGGTAGGCGATGAACGTATTTTGCTGGATGACCTCAGCCTGCTGGCCGAACACGCCGGCCGCCGTGGTTTGCGCATTGGCTATGAAGCGCTGGCCTGGGGCAGGCACGTGAACACCTGGCAGCAGGTGTGGAACCTGGTGCGTCAGGTCGATCACCCCAGCCTCGGCGTGTTGCTCGACAGCTTCCATACCTTGTCGCTCAAGGGCGACCCAAGTGGCATCGCCCAGATCCCCGGCGACAAAATCTTTTTCGTGCAGATGGCCGACGCGCCGATCCTGGCCATGGACGTGCTGGAGTGGAGCCGGCATTTCCGGTGTTTCCCCGGCCAGGGCGAATTTGACTTGGCGGGCTTTCTCGCGCCGATCATCCAGAGCGGTTACACCGGGCCGTTGTCCCTGGAGATCTTCAACGATGGCTTCCGCGCCGCGCCGACCCGCGCGAACGCCGCCGATGGCCTGCGCTCGCTGCTGTACCTGGAAGAGAAAACCCGCCAGCGCCTGGCCGAGGAACAGCCGGCCGTGCCGGTGGATATCCTGTTCCAAACCCCGCCTGCCAGCGAATACGACGGTATCGAGTTCCTCGAATTTGCCGTGGATGAAAACCTCGCGGCCAAGCTGACGAACTGGCTGGAACGCCTGGGCTTCGTCAAGGCCGGGCAGCACCGCTCCAAGAGCGTGAGCCTGCTGCGCCAGGGCGATATCAACCTGATCCTCAACTGCGAGCCCTACTCCTTTGCGCATAACTTTTTCGAAGCCCATGGGCCGTCTTTGTGCGCCACGGCAATCCGGGTCAAGGACAGCGCCAAGGCGCTGGAACGAGCCGTTGCGTACAAGGGCCAGCCCTATCGTGGCCTGGTCGGGCCCAACGAGCTGGAACTGGCGGCCGTGCGTGCGCCGGACGGCAGCCTGATTTACCTGGTGGACCCCAGCGAGGGCGGGCTGTACGACACCGATTTCAACCTGCAACCGGCCGCGACCGATGGCGGTGGCCTGCTGCGCATCGACCATATGGCCATGGCCTTGCCAGCCGACAGCCTCGACAGCTGGGTGCTGTTCTACAAGAGCCTGCTGGACTTCGAAGCCGATGACGAAGTGGTGCTGCCCGACCCGTATGGCCTGGTGAAAAGCCGCGCATTGCGCAGCCGCTGCAGCTCGATTCGCCTGCCACTGAACATCTCCGAGAACCGCAACACCGCGATTTCCCACGCGTTGTCGAGCTATCGCGGCTCGGGCGTGCACCACATTGCTTTCGACTGTGCGGATATTTTCGCCGAAGTGCGCCGCGCCAAAGAGGCGGGTGTGCCACTGCTGGATATCCCGCTCAACTACTACGATGACCTGGCGGCGCGCTTCGACTTTGACGACGAGTTTCTCAGCGAGCTGGCGTACTACAACGTGCTGTATGACCGAGACGCCCAGGGCGGTGAGTTGTTTCATGTGTACACCGAACCGTTCGAAGGGCGGTTTTTCTTCGAGATCATCCAGCGCAAGAACGGTTACGCCGGCTACGGCGCGGCCAACGTTGCCGTGCGCCTGGCGGCCATGGCCAAGTCACGCAGCGGCGCGGTGCGCCAGGCGCGTTTATAACGACGAGTCGAGCGCTTCCTTCAGCGAGCGTCGCGGCCCATAATCACTGCCTGCATAACAATGGCCGTGAGCGCACCATGACCTCGAGTCCCGAACTCCCCGCGGTGTCAGACGCACCGCGCAAGAGTCGTAAGAACAACCCGGAAAAGACCCGCGAAAACATCCTCCAGGAAGCCATTGTGGAGTTTGTCCAACAGGGCCTGTCCGGCGCTCGCGTGGACGCCATCGCCGAGCGTATCCATACCTCAAAACGCATGATCTATTACTACTTCGGCAGCAAGGAGCAGTTGTACGTCGAGGTGCTGGAGAAGCTCTACGGCGATATCCGCAACACCGAAGCGCGCATGAACCTCACCGCGCTGGAACCGCGTGAGGCGATTCGGCGGCTGGTGGAATTCACCTTTGATCACCATGACCAGAACGTGGATTTCGTACGCATCGTCAGCATCGAAAATATCCACAACGCCGAATACGTCAAACGCACCAACACCATCAAGGCGATGAACAGCAAGATCCTGGAGGGGCTGGGCGAGACCTTGCGCCGGGGTGCCCAAATGGGGTTGTTCCGCGAAGGGTTGGAGCCGCTGGACGTGCACTTGCTGATCAACTCATTCAGCTTTTACCGGGTGTCCAACCGCCATACGTTCAGTGAGATTTTTCAGATCGAACTGTCGGATGAAGTGGTTAAACAGCGGCATCGCGAGATGATCTGTGAGTCGGTGTTGCGCTACCTGCAGGCGTGAAGTCACCGCAGAACCTCATGTGGAAACTGGTTCAACATGTGGGAGGGAGCAAGCCCCCCTCCCACATTTGGATTTGGTTTCTACCGTCAGGTATTCATGCTCTTGAAGTGCGCCAGCATCCGCTGCGCATCCGCTACCTCGCCACTGAACAACTCAAACGCCTTCACCGCCTGAAACACCGCCATGTTGCCACCATCCAGCGTGCGGCAACCCAGGGCGCGGGCGTTGCGCAGCAGTTCGGTTTCCAGCGGGAAATACACGATTTCCGCGACCCATAGTTCGGCCCGCAGCAACTCAGCCGGCACCGGTGTGCCGGGCAGCTTGGCCATGCCCATCGGCGTGGTGTTGACCAGGCCATCCGCCTCGGCCATGGCGTTTTCCAGGTGGCTGCCGACCTGGGCACGGCCGCTGCCGAAACGCTGCGCCAGGTTATCCACAAGCTCGCGGGCGCGGGCTGCGTCCACATCGAAAATGCTTAGCTGCTCGACACCTTCGGCCAGCAGCGCATGGGCCACCGCCGCGCCCGCGCCACCGGCGCCCATCTGCACCACGCGCTGGCGCGGCACATCATTCAAATTGCGCCGGAACCCTTCGGCAAAGCCCAGGCAATCGGTGTTGTGGCCGATGCGTTTGCCATCCTTGAGTACCACAGTATTCACCGCGCCAATGCCCCGGGCCTCGTCGGACAATTCATCGAGCAACGGCAGGATCGCCTGCTTGCACGGGTAGGTAATGTTCAAGCCGGTGAAGTGCATCTGCTCGGCGGCGCGCAGCAGGTCAGGCAGGGCGTTGATGTCCAGGTGCAGCGGCTCAAGGTCGATCAGGCGATACAGGTAACGCAGGCCCTGGGCATCGCCTTCCTGTTCATGCAGGGCTGGGGTTCGGGAGGCTTGGATGCCGGCGCCGATCAGGCCGGCGAGGATACGCGGTTTCATTGAGCCGAACCCTTGAGCAACTGGCTGAAATGTTCCAGGGCCAGGTGGTAGCCATGGCTGCCAAAACCGGCGAGCACCGCCTTGGCGATAGGCGATACAAACGAGTGATGACGAAACGCTTCGCGTGCATGCACGTTGGATAAATGGACCTCGATCACCGGCACTTCACTGGCCACCAGCGCATCACGAATCGCCACCGAGGTGTGGGTCCAGGCCGCCGGGTTGATCACGATGCCGGCGCAGCGCGCACGGGCGCCGTGGATCCAGTCCAGCAGTTCGCCTTCGTGGTTGGTCTGGCGAAACTCAATCTTAAGCCCGAGTTTTTCGGCGCTGCGGCCACACAGGGCGGCGACGTCGGCCAGGGTTTCATGGCCATAAGTGGCAGGCTCGCGGGTGCCGAGCAGGTTGAGATTGGGGCCGTTGAGCACCAGCACGATAGGCGGCATCAAGTGTATCTCCACAATTTTTGTTCGTTGTGGCGATAAAATGTACTGAATGGTTAATTTGGTCAATCAAAGGCGGCGGATGTGTTCGATTATCGAACTTTTAATCGCCTAGGGCTGCGCACTGATGATTTGAGTTGTGCTGCGCCGGGTGCACTGAGAATCCAATGGGGCTGCTTTGCAGCCCGGCGCAGGATAAGTCTGCTCACCACAGCACGCTCGTACATATTTTGAGCTGCGGTGTGCTCCGGACTTACCGACGAGTCAGCAACACCCCGGATTCCATATGGTGCGTCCACGGGAACTGGTCAAACATCGCACACTGGGTGATCCGGTGCGTGTCATGCAATTGCGCAATGTTCGCCGCCAACGTTTCCGGGTTGCAGGAGATGTACAGGATGTTGTCGAAGCGTCGGGTCAGTTCGCAGGTGTCCGGGTCCATGCCGGCGCGGGGCGGATCGACGAAGACGCTGCCGAATTCGTAGCTTTTCAGGTCGATGCCGTGCAAGCGGCGGAACGGGCGCACTTCATTCAGCGCTTCGGTGAGTTCTTCGGCGGAGAGGCGCACCAGGGTGACGTTATCCACCGCGTTTTCATCGAGGTTGCTCAAGGCTGCGTTGACTGAGGTCTTGCTGATTTCGGTGGCCAGCACGTTGCGCACGCGGGTCGCCAACGGCAGGGTGAAGTTGCCGTTGCCGCAGTACAACTCCAGCAGGTCATCCGGGCGATCGCCCAAAGCTTCGTATGCCCAGTTGAGCATCTTCTGGTTCACTGTGCCGTTGGGCTGGGTGAACGCGCCTTCGGGTTGGCGGTAGCTGAAGGTGCGCCCGCCGACCTCGAGTTTTTCCACCACGTAGTCGTGGCCGATCACATCGCGCTTGCCCTTGGAGCGGCCGATGATGCTCACGTTCAGGTCGGCCGCGAGCTTGTTAGCCGCCGTGTGCCAATGCTCATCCAGCGGCCGGTGATAACACAGCGTGATCATTGCATCGCCGGCCAGGGTGGTGAGGAACTCCACCTGGAACAGCTTGTGGCTCAGGGCGGCGCTGGCTTGCCAGGCGGCCTTGAGCTGCGGCATCAATTGGTTGATGCGCTGGCTGGCAATGGGGAACTCTTCGATCAGGATCGGCGTGCGTTTGTCGTCCTGGGAAAACATCGCGTAGTGGCGCTCGCCGGCTTCGCGCCACAGGCGGAACTCCGCCCGCAGGCGAAAGTGCTGCAGCGGCGAATCGAATACCTGCGGCTCGGGCGCGTCGAACGGCGCCAGCAGGTCACGCAGGCGCGTGACCTTGTCTTGCAGTTGAGCGGTGTAGCGTGCGGCGTCAAAAGTCATGCGTTGAACCAGCCCAGCTTGATCACGAACAGAATCGACAGAATCACCAGCGCCGGGTTCAGCTCACGGTAGCGGCCCGAAAGCAGCTTGATGGCGGTCCAGGCGATGAAACCGAAGGCGATGCCGTTGGCGATGGAGTAAGTGAAGGGCATCGCCAGGGCGGTGATCACCACCGGCGCTGCCACAGTAATGTCATCCCAGTCGATTTCGGCCAGGCCCTGGGTCATCAGCACGGCCACGAACAGCAGCGCCGGCGCGGTAGCGAAGGCCGGCACGCTGGCCGCCAGTGGCGAGAAGAACAAGGCCAGCAGGAACAGGATCGCGACCACGATGGCCGTCAGACCGGTACGCCCACCGGCGCTCACGCCCGCCGCGGACTCGATGTAGCTGGTGGTGGTCGAGGTGCCCAGCAGGGAGCCGGCCATGGCGGCGGTGCTGTCGGCGATCAGCGCGCGGCCCATTTTCGGCATATGGCCGTCCTTGCCCATCAGGCCGGCGCGCTTGGCAACGCCGATCAGGGTGCCGGAGTTGTCGAACAAGTCGACGAACAGGAAAGCGAAGATCACGCTGACCAGGCCGATGTCCAGCGCGCCCTTGATATCCAGTTGCAGGAAGGTCGGCGCCAGGGACGGTGGCATCGACATCACGCCGCCGAACGGGGTGACGCCCAATACGATGGAGGCAATGGTGACCGCAAGAATGCCGATCAATACCGCACCGCGCACGGCCAGGGCTTCGAGTGCGACGATCAGCACGAAACCGAGGGTGGCAAGGATGGGGGCGGCTTTTGTCAGGTCGCCCAGGCCAACCATGGTGGCCGGGTTGCTGACGACGATCTGCGCGTTGTGCAGCGCGATCAGTGCCAGGAACAGGCCGATACCGGCCGCAATCGCCGAACGCAGGGGCAGGGGGATGGCGTTGATGATCCACTCACGGATACGGAAGATCGACAGCAGGAAGAACAGCACCGCCGAAATGAATACCGCACCCAGCGCCACCTGCCAGGTGTGGCCCATGTGCAACACCACGGTGTAGGTAAAGAAGGCGTTGAGGCCCATGCCCGGCGCGAGCGCAATCGGGTAGTTGGCGATCAGGCCCATCACGGTCGAACCGATGGCGGCCGCCAGGCAGGTCGCGACGAACACCGCGCCCTTGTCCATGCCGGTTTCGCCGAGGATGCTCGGGTTCACGAACAGAATGTAGGCCATGGCCAGGAATGTCGTGATGCCCGCGAGGATCTCGGTGCGCACGTTGGTGTTGTGTGCCTTGAGTTGAAACAGCTTTTCCAGCATGCCTGCTCCCTGTGACGCTATTTTGCGTCGTGATTTGTTGACCTCTAAGTCAAAGCACAAACTGCGCCAAGCGCCTGTGGTTTCAGAGAGGATCGGAAAAAGCGGCGCATCATACCAGCAGCCGAGGCTGTGTGGCGCATGGGCTTGAGGCATACTGCGCCGACGTTCAACAGCAGGTCATCGACAGCATGAAAAAAGCCAACGCGTGGAGTCTAGCCCTGATCCCTTGTCTTGGCCTGTGGCTGGGCGCGGCACCGGTGTGGGGCGCGACTGCACCGGCCTTGAGCGAGGTGCGTGTGTTCAAGGTCGAGTCGGCCGGCTGCACGGAAACCATCCCGGAACGCACCAGCACAACCCAGATGTGCACGCACCGAGGGCCCACCAAAGTGTCGGTGATGGAGGTGGGCCTGGGCAACAACCCGGTAGGCCTCTTCAATGGCGCGGTACTCAACGGCCAGCGCACACCGGTGTGCCAGGTCGGCAACGTCAGCCAGGTCTGCAATGGCGTGGGTACCTTGATGGGCTACATCTATGTATTCGACTTGAATGTCGAGGCCCAGGGCTGGTTCGAATACAGCAACTCGTCGATCAACCCGCCGCGAAATACCCTGAAGACCCTGCTCAATATCCGCTGATCAATCAGCTTGAACGCTCAAAACCCCGGGAAGTCGTAGCCCTGAGACGGCGATTTCCCTGAACGCCGCGGATGTACACCAACCCGTGAGGTGTTTATGAGCGCGACCCCCAATGGCGCGGCGGCCCAACCGTTCGTCGCCCACTCGATACGCTTGACTCTCAATGGCCAGGACCGCCAGCTGGACGTCTTGCCCTGGACCACCTTGCTCGACCTGCTGCGCGAACGACTCGACCTGGTCGGCAGCAAAAAGGGCTGCGACCACGGCCAATGCGGCGCCTGCACCGTATTGCGCGATGGCAAACGCATCAACGCCTGCCTGACCCTGGCGGTGATGTGCGACGGCGCCGAGTTGACCACCATCGAAGGCCTGGCCAACGGCGACCAACTGCACCCGATGCAGCAAGCCTTTATCAAGCATGACGCCTTCCAGTGCGGCTACTGCACCCCCGGCCAGATCTGCTCCGCCGTCGGCCTGGCCAATGAAGGCCGCGCCCACGACACGGCGCAAATCCAAGAATTGATGAGCGGCAACCTCTGCCGTTGCGGCGCCTATAGCAATATCCGCGATGCCATTGAAGATGCCTTGGGAGGTGAGCGATGAATCCCTTCCAATACAGCAAACCGGTGAATGTGCAGGAGGCCGTGCGCCTGAGCAGCGCCGCTTCGCGCTTCATCGCCGGAGGCACCAACCTGCTGGACCTGATGAAAGAAAACATCAGCCGCCCCGACCACCTGATCGACATCACCGGCTTGGCGCTGCATGACATCCAGGAAACCGCCGACGGCGGCCTGCGCATTGGCGCGTTGGTGAGCAATGCGGACCTGGCCTGGCATCCCTTGATCGAGCAGCGTTATCCGCTGTTGTCCCAAGCCATCCTGGCCGGGGCCTCGCCGCAATTGCGCAATATGGCCAGTACCGGCGGCAACCTGTTGCAGCGTACGCGCTGCTATTACTTTTATGACGCCACGGTGCCCTGCAACAAGCGCGAGCCCGGCAGCGGCTGTCCGGCGCGCAGCGGTCTGAACCGCATCCATGCGATCCTCGGCGCCAGCGAGCAGTGTGTGGCCACGCACCCGTCGGACATGTGCGTGGCCCTGGCGGCGCTGGAGGCGCGGGTGCATGTCGAAGGCCGAGCTGGCGCACGGGTGATCGAGTTCGCCGACTTCCACCGCTTGCCCGGCAACGCACCGCAACGCGACAACCAATTGGCCGACGATGAGTTGATCACCGCCATTGAGCTGCCCGCCGATTCGCTGGCCAGGCACAGCCATTACCTCAAGATCCGTGATCGCGCCTCCTACGCCTTTGCCTTGGTCTCCGTCGCCGCCGCCCTTGAGCTGGACGGCGAGCTGATCATTGACGCGCGCCTGGCCCTGGGCGGCGTGGCCCACAAACCCTGGCGTGACCGTGCAGTGGAGGCCGCGTTGATCGGCCAGGCCGTCAGTCGCGAAGCGTTCAGCAACGCTGCCGACGCGCTGTTGCAAGACGCCGAGCCGCTGGAACACAACGGCTTCAAGATCAAGCTGGCGCGCCGCGCAATCATCCGCGCCTTGAGCGACGCCGCCGTCGCAGGAGAACAGCCATGAGTGCCATCGGCAAACCCTTGGACCGTGTCGACGGTCTGCTCAAGGTCACGGGGCAGGCGCGTTATGCCGGAGAATTCCCCGAAGACGGCATGCTGCATGGCAGCGTGGTGTCCAGCAGCATTGCCAAAGGTCGGGTGACCCGCATCGATGCCTCCAAAGCCCTGGCACTGCCCGGCGTGGTGGACGTCATCCATCACCTCAACCGGCCGAAAATCGCCAGCTATGACGATGCCTTTGCCGATGCCGATGCCGCCGATGGCTCGCCGTTTCGCCCGCTCTACAACGACCGCGTGCTCTACAGCGGGCAGCCGTTAGCCCTGGTGATCGCCGATAACCTGGAGCTGGCACGGCATGCGGGCGCCTTGATCGAGATCGAGTACGAGCACGAAGCCTTCGAGACGGACCTGCTCACCCAGCAGGAACAGGCCCATCCCTCACCGCAGACGCCGCCCGCGCCGCGTGCCAACTTCCAGGCCGAATGGTCCGGCGCGGCCATCAGCCTCGATCTGCACTACAGCACCCCCATCGAACACCACAACCCCATGGAACCCCACGCCAGCACCGTGCTGTATCAGCCGGATGGCACGTTGCATATCCATGACAAAACCCAGGGAACGCAGAATTGCCAGGCCTATGTGCAAAAGGTCTTCGGCCTGGATAAAAGCCAGGTGCGCATTTTTGCTGCATTTGTCGGCGGTGCGTTCGGCTCGGGCCTGCGCCCGCAATACCAACTGCCGCTGGCGGTGATGGCGTCGCTGGCGCTCAAGCGCTCGGTGCGCGTCACCCTCACGCGCCAGCAGATGTTCACCTTCGGCTATCGCCCGCGCACCCTGCAACGCCTGCAACTGGGCGCGGCCGCCAATGGTCGGCTGCTGGCGCTGGGGCACACGGTGATTGGCCAGACCTCGCGTTTCGAAGACTTCAGCGAACACGTGGTGGAGTGGAGCGGCATGCTCTATCACTGCGACAACGTGCAACTGACCTACAAGCTGGTGCCGCTGGATGTGTTCACGCCATTGGACATGCGCGCGCCCGGCGCCGCGCTGGGGTTGATCGGCCTGGAATGTGCCATGGATGAACTGGCCTGCGCCCTGGCCATCGACCCGGTGCAACTGCGCCTGATCAACTACGCCGAACGCAACGGCAACGAAGACAAACCCTGGTCCAGCAAAGCCCTGCGCGAGTGCTACCGCGAAGGCGCCGAGCGGTTTGGCTGGAAACAGCGCAACCCGGAACCACGCAGCATGCGCGACGGCCGCCAGTTGATCGGCTGGGGCATGGCCGGCGGCGTCTGGGAAGCGATGCAGATGAGCGCCAGCGCCAAGGCGAGCATCGATGCGCAGGGCAAACTCACCGTCAGCAGTGCCACCACGGATATCGGCACCGGCACCTACACGGTGATGACTCAGATTGCGGCGCAAGCCAGTGGCGTGGCGATGTCAGATGTACGTTTTGTGCTCGGTGATTCCTCCTTGCCCACGGCGCCGCTGCAGGGCGGCTCGTTTACCGTGTCCTCCGTCGGCACCGCCGTGCAGCAAGCCTGCGAAGCGCTGACCGCCAAACTGCTGACCATCGCTCGGCAGACTTACCCGGTATTCAAGGCTGCCGAATCTGTGCGCTTTGAAGACGGCCACTTGCATGCGGGGGACGTGAGTGTGACGTTGGCGCAACTGGTCAAGGACAGCGGTGAAGAGGCGCTGCAGGTGCAGGTCGACAGCGAACCGGACAAGAAACGTGAAGGCTATGCCACCGCTACGCATTCGGCGGTGTTCGTCGAGGTTCAGGTGGACGAAGACCTGGGCACCATCAAGGTCAGCCGAGTGGTCAGCGCGATTGCCGCCGGGCGGGTGGTCAACCCGAAGATGGCGCGCAGCCAGATCCTTGGCGGCGTGGTGTGGGGCATCGGCATGGCGCTGCATGAAGAAACCCAGATCGACCACCGATTGGGGCGCTACATGAACCACAGCCTGGCCGAATACCACATCCCGGTGAATGCCGATATCGGCGAGATTGATGTGGTGTTTGTCGAAGAGCACGACGAAATCGTCAACGCCCTGGGGTCCAAGGGCGTGGGGGAGATTGGTATTGTCGGGGTGGCGGCGGCGGTGGCGAATGCGATTTACCACGCCACCGGCAAGCGGGTGCGGGAGTTTCCGATCACTTTGGATAAGGTACTCTGAAAACACCGCATAACCCATGTGGGAGGGGGCTTGCCCCCGATGACGGTGTGTCAGCCACTGCATGTGTAAACTGACCCACTGCAATCGGGAGCAAGTCGAATCGTCGTACCGCCCCTCCCACATTGACCGCATTGCCACATGGGATCAGGCGGTAGGTTTTAATGCAGGCTCTTCCACCGGCACATGCATCCGATTCCGATTCGCCAACGTCGGAAACAGTTTGATCCACACCCCGGTCACCACCAGCGTACCGATCCCGCCCATGACCACCGCGGGCACGGTGCCGAACCAATGGGCGGTGATGCCGGATTCGAACTC
>NZ_JAFHKI010000008.1 GCF_016937615.1 Pseudomonas lactucae
GCCATAAACCGGCATCCCTGCCGGTTTACCCCCCAAATCAATATCGAATTGCGGCCAGCGTGTTTGACGGGGCGCCTGACATCAAGATCAAAAGCCAGAGCAACAGCAACAGCCAAAGAGCAAGCAGTTGTGTCGATACCTCTGGCCATCCGGGGCAAACCGAATCGTCGCACCGTCCCTCCCACTTTTCTAACCGTGCCCACTTGAAATACGTTTGCCGGGTTTAGCGCCAATCAGCTTCGCCTGCCCATCCTTCTGCTTGCCCGTGCGGGCCTCGCTGATCAACCCCGGGATCAACTTACCCTCCGGCAGATTCTTCCAGAACCGGCTCGGCAGGTGCCCCTCCATTACCTTGGGATTGAGCCGCGCCGGGTTGAAAATATGGCTGTAGTAGGTCAACCACATGGCGCTGTGCGGGTCTTCGACACTCTGCGCCAACTGGCGCCAGGCCTCAGGGCATTGGCGCTGATGAATCAATTGCTCGCCGTCGTAATACACCCCATCCAATGGCGTGGCGATCATCCAGCGATGACGCCCCATGCGCCCGACAAAATGCTGGCTGGCGGACTTCAGGATGTCATGGGCCGGCTCATGCCAGGCCACATACTCCGGCAACTCGGGCCCCGCCTCGGGAGGCAGCGCAATAAACCGCACAAATGCATGCAGATGATGGGCTTCACGGCTCACCTGCTTGATCCGCCGCTGCAACTCGCTGCCCAGTTTGTCGCCCGCCAGCATGGCCGTGCGGTCGCCGTGGCTGACCCGCCACAGCACTTCATACAACAGGCTCCAGCGCTGTCACCGTGATAACAGGCGGCCGACTCCAGCAGTTCCAATAGCGCCTTGGGAATACGTGCCTGGGACGGCCCAAGCCCGGTGGGTATCGGCTCGTCGGTGGCAAACAGGTCCGCCACTTCGGCCTCGCCCCAACTGACCTGGCTGGGGTCGACCTGATGGCTGAGCAGCCAGCGTGCCTGTTCGCGCCAGGTGCTGAACAGGTTGTCGCATTCCAGGCTGATCATCCCCACAACCCCATCTGCTGCGGCTGCGGACGGTCGCGCAGTTGCTCGCGCAACAGCACGCTGGTGCTTTCAGCCTGTTGCGGATGGTAGTCGCTGGTGATGAAAAACGGCTTGGCCTTGGCCAGCACGCAACGCATGCGCGCCAGGTCTTCGAAGCGGATTTTGCGCTCGCGGCGCAGGTCCACCAGGCGCTGGGTGGTGCGCAGGCCGATACCGGGGATTCGCGCGATCAGGGTGGGTTCGGCGCGGTTCAGGTCCAGGGGGAACACCTCGCGATGCTCCAAGGCCCAGGCCAGCTTGGGGTCGATATCCAGCGCCAGGTGGCCGGGGCCTTCGAACAGTTCATTGGCGCTGAAGCCGTAGCTGCGCAACAGGAAATCCGCCTGGTACAGACGATGCTCGCGCATCAGCGGCGGCGCGGCCAACGGCACGCTTTTCGGGCTATTGGGGATAGGACTGAACGCCGAGTAGTACACACGACGCAGCTTGAAGTTGCCGTACAGCGCCTCGGCACCATGGAGGATGGTGCTGTCGTCGGTGTCGTCGGCGCGACGATCATCTGCGTGCTCTGCCCGGCCGGGGCAAACCGCGGGGCGCGGGGCTCGTTGAGCACGGTCTGCTCGCCGGTGTAGATGGTCTGCATGGCCTGCTTGATCGAACCGATCTGCTTCTCGGGCGCCAGGGTCTGCAGGCTGGCGTCGGTGGGCAACTCGATATTCACGCTGAGGCGATCGGCATAACGCCCGGCCTCGGCAATCAGTGCCGGGTCCGCTTCGGGAATGGTCTTGAGGTGGATATAGCCGCGAAAATCATGCTCTTCGCGCAGCAGCCGGGCCACCCGCACCAGTTGTTCCATGGTGTAGTCGGCCGAGCGGATGATGCCCGAGCTGAGAAACAGCCCGCTGACGCAATTGCGCCGGTAGAAATCCAGGGTCAGGGTGACCACCTCTTCCGGGCTGAAACGCGCACGGGGCACGTCGCTGGAGCGGCGGTTGACGCAGTATTGGCAATCGTAGAGACAGAAGTTGGTGAGCAGCACCTTGAGCAGCGATACGCAGCGGCCGTCGGGCGTGTAGCTGTGGCAGATGCCCATGCCGTCGGTGGACCCCAGCCCCGCCTTGCCCTCGGAACTGCGCTTGGGCGCGCCGCTGCTGGCACAGGACGCGTCGTACTTGGCGGCGTCGGCGAGGATGCTGAGTTTTTCGATCAACTGCATTAAGGGCTACCGATACTGGTTTTTTGTACAGTATCAGAGTATAGCTTCAAGCGACAAGTTGTGAGCTGCAAGCGTGTCGCTCAAAGCCAGCAGCTCAGCGCGCGAGCGGTCAGCTGGCGGTGGCCAGCAGCAGGTCCTGCATCGCGCGCGCCTTGTCACGCCCACGGTCCAATGCATGCAACGACGCCGCAATTTCATCGGCGCGAATCGGCAGTACCGACAGCAACGTATCGCTCAAGCCATGGCTCGCCTGGCTGAAGCCCTGAATGTAAATGCCCGCCTTGCAGCGCTCGTCGGTGACGATGCGGTAGTCGCGCGCCACCTCGAAGTCGCCCATGTAGGCGTGCAGCGGGGCGAGCAATTCACGATGCATGCGGCGTTCGTAGCCGGTGGCCAGGATCACCGCGTCGTAGTGGTGGGTGCTGGTGGCGCCCGTGGCGTTGTTGCGCAACACCAGTTCGATGCCCAGCGGGCCGGAGGTGGCTTTCTCGACCACGGTCATCGTGCGGAAGGCATGGCGGGCGATGCCGGAGACTTTCTGGCGATAGAGAATCCCGTAGATGCGTTCGATCAGGTCCAGGTCCACCACCGAGTAGTTGGTGTTCTGGTACTCGGCCACCAGACGCTCACGTTCGGCACCGACTTGCTGGAACACCAGGTCGGTAAACGCGGGCGAGAACACTTCGTTGACGAACGGGCTGTCATCCGCTGGTTTCAACGCCGAACCGCGCAGGACCATGTCCACTTGCACGGACGGGAAGCTGTCATTGAGGTCGATAAAGGCCTCCGCCGCGCTCTGGCCACCGCCGATGATCGCAACGCGCATCGCCTTGCCGTCGACACAGGGCTGGGCGGCCATGCGCTCCAGATACTGGCAGTGATGGAATACCCGGCTGTCGCCCTTGAGCGCCTTGAATGCCTCGGGAACGCGCGGTGTGCCGCCGGCACTGACCACCACCGAACGGGTGGTGCGCACATGCTGCTCACCCAGGGCATCGCGGGAAATCACGCGCAGCGCCTCGACCTGCTGCTGATGCAGGATCGGCTCAATGGCCAGCACTTCTTCGCCGTAGCGGCTCTGGGCCTGGAACTGCCCCGCCACCCAGCGCAGGTAGTCGTTGTACTCCATGCGGCACGGGTAGAAGGTGCCCAGGTTGATGAAGTCCACCAGGCGGTCGTGGGCCTTGAGGTAATTGACAAAGGAGTACGGGCTGGTGGGGTTGCGCAGGGTCACCAGGTCCTTGAGGAAGGAAATCTGCAATTCACTTTGGGTGACCAGGGTGTTGCCGTGCCAGCGATAGTCGGCCTGTTTGTCGAGAAACAGTACGTCCAGTTTACCCTGCGCGTTTTCACGCTCCTGCAGGGCGATGGCCAGCGCCAGGTTCGAAGGGCCGAAACCGATACCGATCAGGTCGTGAACCGCGGGCGAAGCAATTGCCTGTGTCATTCCTGTGTCCTCTGGATAAGCCCCTTGGCGGTCGGGGCGGGAATACCTTCAAGACCTGCAAAACAGATCATGTGTTGATAGGAAACGAGGACAGCGAAATAAAATTTAACTAACGGCTGATCAATGCGCATCCGATTCGCCGAATGCGTAATGGCAGTTTGAGCACGTGCAGACCAGCATCGCCTTGTACAAGGCATCGGGTGGCGGCTGGTGAAGCCGGATCTGATAAACAAAAGTCCGTTTTCGTACATCAGTCGCCTGCTAAGCCTACATTCACCGCCCAAGGTACTTGGTAAAAAAGCCGCCACCACACGGCCGCCCTGGACCTTTGATGACGCTTGCAAAATACCTCGCGTGCAGCGGCCTCTGGCTGGCAGCCAGCCTTGGCCATGCCGATCCGCTGATCAAGCCCACCGCCATCGATTGGCAGCTCGATTGCTCGCTGCCTGGCGTTGAACACCTGGACCCAAGCGTACTGGAGCGCACCCAGTGCGGCCTGGTCAGCGTGCCGCGCAATTACGCCGCGCCAGGGCAAGGCAACCTGCGCCTGCGGGTGACCCGCGTCGGCGCGCGTCAGCCGCTGAGCCGCGAGGGCCTGATATTCGTCCAGGCCGGCGAGGCACCGTCAAACAAAACAGCCGGCACCTTCGCCGTGCACCTGGCCAGCCGCTGGGGCAACTACACCACCCAGGCCTATCGCACCCTGCTCAACCGCTACGACATCATCGAACTCGACCCGCGCAATCTCAACCAGGCCAACGCCGTGGAACAGGCCGCGCAAGACATGGAGTTCGTAAGGGCCCAACTGGGTGACGCGCAACTGCATTACCTGGGCAACGCCGAGGCGACTCGCCTGGGCAGCCGCTACGCCGAGCTGTTTTCCGAACGCGTGGCGCGCATGGTGCTGGTCAACGCCGACCCTTTCGCCCCCAGCGCCGCACAGGTGCAACAGGTGCATCTCAAGGGCGCCAACAGCTGCGTCATGCAATGGGTCGGCGACTTTCTCGCCTACGGCAAACAGCCGCCGCCGTCCACGCGCTGCCTGGATTCGAGTGGTGGAAATGACATCCTGCGTTGATACCTGGCTCAGCGCGGTTCTCGCGCCAACAACGTTTTCCGGAGTTTTACGCAACGTGCTCCCGATAGCCTTGTGTAGCATTCCAATTCCTAACCTTTACACTGTCGCCCATTCTTCTCCGGGGGCTTCATGGACATCGAACTGGCACGGACTTTCCTCGAAATCACCCGCTGCGGCAGCCTGGCCGCGGCGGCTGAGAAACTGCACGTCACCCAGACCGCCATCACCGCACGCGTCAAGAACCTGGAAAACCAGCTGGGCTGTACGCTGTTCGTGCGCAACCGCGCCGGCGCCCGGCTGACGGCCGACGGCGAGGCCTTCGTGGTGTACGCCAACCAGTTGCTGCAAACCTGGGAAGCCGCGCGCCGCGACCTGCCGTTGCCCGATGGCTATCGCAATGTGCTGCATATCGGTGGCGAGGTGAGCCTGTGCAACCCGTTGATGCTCGGCTGGGCCCAGGCCCTGCGCGAACACATCCCCGGGCATGCGCTGCGCACGGAAATCCGCGAAGGCGAATACCTGCTGCGCCAACTGGAGCTGGGCGTGCTCGACGCCGCGCTGGTGTTCCAGCCGCAATACTGGCCGGGGTTGCAGGTGGAGCAGGTGCTGGAAGAAAAACTGATCCTGGTGCAGTTGGTGAGCCAGCCCGAGCCCTACGTGTACATCGATTGGGGCCCGGGCTTTCGCCAACAGCATGACGCAGCCCTGCCCGACAAGGCCCGCGCGGCGGTGAGCTTCAACCTGGGGCCGCTGGCGTTGCAGTACATCCTGGAAAACGGTGGCGCCGGTTACTTCCGCACACGGGTGGTGCAAAGCTACCTGGACAGCGGCGTGATGCAGCGCGTGCCCAAGGCCCCGGAGTTCAGTTTCCCGACGTACCTGGTGTACTCGCGGGCGCGGGATTCAGCGGTGCTGCAACGGGCGCTGGAATTGCTGCGCGGGGTGGTCAAGGCCGAAAGTGACTGGTCGCAACGCTGGGATCCACTGATTTGAATCGCCGCGTGCAAGCGGCCATCGACACATAAAAAAGGGGCAGCCAACTCAGGCTGCCCCTTCTCATTTACCGCGACGTATCAATGTGTAATGTCCTGGGTGCAGATATGCCCCAGGCTCACGTAAGGGACGTTATCGCCGCCTACCCCCACACCTTTGAACTCGTCCAGCTCGATCCGCCAGCCGCCGAAGTTGAAGGTGGTGTCCCAGTTGTACGCCACGCCGGTGCTGCTGTCCGGGATCACCACACGGTAATCGCCGAAGCACTCACCCAGGCCGGCACTGGCCAGGGTCGCGCCCGCGCTGTTGGTGGTGGCCTTGAAGTCGGTCCAATGGAACTCGGCACCGTCAAAGCGCTTGTCGACGCGCAGGATCGGCGTCACGCCCAACAACGGCACGCCTGTGGAATCGGCCCATTGCGTCGACCAGTTCAGCGTGCGCGCGGTCTGTGTTGCCAGCGGGAACACCGACACCGGCACGCGCACAATGTGGTCGCCCTTCACGTCGAAACTCTTCAAGCTCGGCGCCGAACCCAGGGTCAGTTTGTAGTGGGCACTCGGGTCCTGGGTGACGCCAGGGTTGGCACGGACACGCACCTGCGCCACATAACCAGGCGCCAGACCGGAGGCAACCAAGCTATCGCCGGCCGGTACCTGAACCCAGTTGTTACCTTCCAGACGCTCGAAAATCCACTGGTCACTCACCTCTTTCTTGTCATCGGTCAGGGACATCGCCACGTTCTGGCCACGGGTGGCCTGGAACGCGAAATAGTCGACATCGTTGGGGTTATCGAGGTTGCCGGTCACCCTGTTCAGGGCGTCGGGCAGCACGAACGAGGCTTGCGCGGTGTCGTTGGGTTCGTAGGCATCGATGTTGGTGTCCACCGCCACGCCAAAACTGAACTGCGCGTCGCTGGCCTCGTTGGCCACCATGTACCAGTAGTAATCCCCCGCCGGCAGCACGCCGCCCAGGAACTCATCGGCATTGCCCGCGTTGTCGGAAGTATCGACCAACTGCGGATTGCCCTGGCCGTCATCCCGGAACAGGCTCAGCGACATATTGGCACCGGCACTTTGATCGATCAGTTGCACCAGCACGCGAGCGCTTTGCGGCAGGTTGAAGTGGTAGGGAAATTCCTGGCCGGTCTGCACATCGGTGATGGTGTAGAGGGTGTTGACGTCCAGCGTCGGGAACAGCGGCACGAACTCGGCAACCGCCGTTTTCAACTGGTCCTGGGCGGGTTTCTTCAACTCGCTGTCAGCGCTGGCAAGCGTGGTGGTTTTAGCCGGTTGACGGGCCACGGCCTTGGATTTTCCAGCCGCCTTGACCGCCATCGCCGCCTTGAATTTTTGCTGCAACTGCGCGGAGACGGGCTTGGCCTGGAGCGTGCCGCCCGCCTTGAGGGCTTTTTGCGCGGCCTGCTTGAGCGCCTGTGCACTCAGCTTGGGGGTGGGTTGCGAAGGGTACTGCTCGGCCAGGGCAAAGGCCGAAACGAAGCAGGAGGCCGCCATGGCCGCGCCCAGCATAAAGGCTTTTTTCGATTTCATTTTTTATCCATCCATAGTTAAAAACTGAAGGTCAGGTGACATCCGGTCACCTGGGATGGAATTTAGCCAACAACTGTATGCATGTCCAGTATTTTTGTAGGAAATTTTACCTCTTCAATACCCGGTCATTTCCAGATACCCCACCCCACCCTCAAACCGCACCGGCCCTTCCCAATACGGAACACTCAGGTTCATCCAGGCATTCGGGTTGACGGCTTCGGTGGTGATATCCAGCTGTTTGCCGGGAATCTTCAGCGACCAGCGCGTCGGCAGGTTGCGCCCCTCAATGGTCGTGGTTGCCAGCGGTGCCAGTTGAATATCGACGTTGTGCAACGTCTGCGTATGGCCTTGCGGGTCGATCCAGGTGCCGGTGAGGTAGCCGCTGCCGCCCTGCTGGCGCACGCGGAACAGCATCAGTTGCGCCCCGCTGTCCAGGTGCAGGGAGAACCAGTCCCAGCCGGTCTGGCTGGCGCTCAGGGGTTGGCTGCTCCACTCGCGATCGAGCCAGGCGGGGCCGGTGACCTGGTACACCTTGCCATCCAGGCTCAGGCTGCCGCTCGCGTTGAAGAACGGCTGGCTGTAGTAGTACGACGCCTGGCCCTGGTCGGATTTGCGGCTGTAGCCGTTGTCGCCTTGCAGCACCAGCGCACGGCTGGAGGTCAGGTGCAGATCGTAGGCGAATTGCGCACCGCTGGCCTTGAGTTGCATATCCGCCAAGGCACTGGCGGCGCCGGGACGACTGGCAAAACTCCAATCGTCGATCCAGGCGTTGAAAGGCACCGCCTCGGCGCCAGCCTGGCCGACACCGCCGCGGGCCAGGCGCTCGGCGGCGTAGTGGCGGCTGGCGGAGGTGACGGCGGCGTGGCCAAGCCATACGGTGGAGTCACGCCAGCCCGCTTCTGTCGGCCCGGCCTTGAGCGCGTTGCGAAACAGCGTCCATTGCACGCCGAACTCATTTCCCTGGGCATCCTTGAGGTTGGCGGTGACGTACCACCACTCGATGCGAAAACCAGCATGCGGCCCGTGGTCGTCGGGAAAGCTGAAGACTTTGCCCGGCACCACCTGGGCAAAGTCCGCCGCATCACTGCCCAGGCCCGCGAAGCTCTGCGCCGGCGCGGGGGCTTTGTCGCAGCCTGCCAGCAGTAACACGGCACACAGCAAGGCTTTAATCTTCATGGGCGAATGTCCTCAACAAGTCCGCCGGACGGCTGCGGTACAGCTGCCACAACGGCCACGCCGATGCCAGCAACGTGGCCAGCAATGCCAGCCCGAGCAACTGCGCCAACTGCCACGGGAACACCTGCAACGGCAGGCGCCAGCCAAAGGCCTGCACGTTGATCACCGCATCCAGGCACCACGCCAGCAGCAGGCCCAACGGCACCGCCAGCACCAGGGTGAGCACCGCCAACAGCCAGGTCTGCCCCAGATTCAGCAGCATCAATTGCCGTCGCGTCACGCCCAGCGCCCACAGCGGTGCGAGTTGGCCCAGACGGCTCTGGCTCTGGGTCAGCAAACTGATGAACAGCGCCACGCCGGCCACGCCAAGGGTGAGACTGTTAAGGGCACTGGTCGCGGCGAACGTGCGCTCGAACACCTGGCTCGACCAGCTCTTGAGTTGCTGTTGATCGACGATGCGGCTGTCCTCCAGGGCAAAGGCGCGCTTCACCTCGCGCGCCAGCGGCGCCACATCAGTCGGCGCGACGCGCAGGTTGAAACGCGCCGGCGAAAGGTTCGGCCAATGCGCGAGCAGGTGCTCGGCGTTGACCAGCAGGTGGCCCTTGGGATTACCGTAATCGGCGTAGATCCCCACAATCCTCGGCGACCACACGCCCTGGGGCGTAGGGATGTCGAGCGTATCGCCGAGCGTGATGGATAACCTGCGCGCCAGCTGCTCGCTGAGCATCAGGGTGTCGTCTTGGTGCAAGCGGTCCCACGGTTCGTCCACCGCCGCCAGCAACGGCCAGTGCTGACGATAGGTCGGGTCGTCGACCACTCCGAACACGTCCGCCGGCCAGCCGCGCACTTGCACGGCGACCTGCCAGGTGGGCAGCACCGCGCGCACCACAGGCTGTTGCGCCAACCAGCGTCTGAGTTGCTCCGCCTGGGCCGGGCTTTGCGGGTTCAGGTACAGCTCGGCGGTGAGGCGTTGTTCGAGCCAGTGGTTGAAGGTCGAACGAAAGCCGGAAGTCATGGAGCCCGCACCGATGTTTGCGGCCAGGGCCAACAGCAGCGCCATCAAGGCCAGGCTCAGCGCCGGCAATTGCTGGCGACAATCGGCGAGAAACCACTGGCCGAGCACCGAACGGCTACGTCCCAGCCCGGCCTTGAGCAAACCGTTGAGCAGCACCGGCAAGCCCAGGGCGGCGCCGAGCAGCAATGCCGCCATCAGCACAAAGCCCGCCACCAGGCTATCGCCCAGCCACAGCGCCAACAGCGCGATGAGCAATGCCGCGCCCGCCACCCAAGCCTGACGCCGCAACCAGCGCCCATGGGCCTCATGCCAGGCTTGGGCATTGGCCAGCGCCAACAACGGCAAACGCGCCGCGCGCCACAGGCTGCCGGCGCCGGCGAGCAGCGCACCCAGCAGGCTCAAGCCCAACCCCGCCAGCCACCACCACGGGCTCAGGCTCAATTGCCCCGGCACCTCAGCGCCATACAGCCCACGCAAACTGGCGGCCACATCCGGCAGCAACAGGCTGGCCAGCAGGTAACCGCTGACCACGCCAAGCACGCCGCCCAGCAACGACAACGCCCCCAGCTCCACGCCCAGGCTGAGGATCAACATGCGCGCACTCACCCCGCAGGCGCGCAACGTACGCAACAGCCCGCGTCGCTGCTCCAGGGCCAGGCCGATGGCGGCATGCACGATAAACAGCCCCACCACAAAGGATAAAAACCCCAGCGCGTCGAGGTTCAGGTGAAAGCTTTCGGTGAGACGCGCAAGGTTGTTGTCCTCGCCCTGCTGCAATTGCAGCCCGGCAGGTGGCGTGGGGTGACCGGCGGCGAAGGCGTTGTCGAGCAACAAGCGCGACACCTGCCCCGGCATCTCCAGCAACGGTTGGGCGAAGCCGATATCGGTGAGCAACAGGCCGGGCGCCATGTCCGTTTGCGCCTGCAGCGGCGGCAGGCGTTGCCCATTGAGCAACCGCGGTTGCTGGCCCTCCCGCAGCCCCAGGGCCTGCAGGGTCTGCGTGGCGATCCAGGTGCGGCCCGGCGGCTCGAAGAACGCCAACAGTTGCGCCTGGCTCAAGCGCTGCCCCGCCACCGCGCCGCTGCCGGGCAACGACAGCGGTTCGATACCCATCAATTGCAAGCGCACATCCGCCTGCCCCTGGAGCTGCACGCGCCCCTGCACCACCGGCGACACCGGCCAGCCCGCTCGGCGCAGCTGGGCGAACAGGCTTTGCGGCAAACGCGCAGCGTCCGGCGCGCTGAGGCTGGCCTGGGGTTCGCCGCCGATCAGTTGGCTGGCGCGGGCATAACTGTCACGCGCCTGGCTGTTAAGCGCCTGCACCCCGGTCAACAGCGCGGTGGCCAGCCACAGGCCGGTCAGTACGCTGAAAAACTGTACAGGGTGGCGCCGCCAATGGCTGAGCAGTGCGCGCAGTGCCCAATAAAACACCGCCATCTCAGCGCGCGTCCGTGGGCAGGACATGGCCGCGATGCAGCACCACCTGGCGGTCCAGGCGCGCCGCGATGCGCGGGCTGTGGGTGACCATCAACAGGCTGGTGGGGCTGTCGCGCAGCACCTCCAGCAGCAGGTGCAGCACCTCGTCGCTGGTGGCTTCGTCGAGGTTGCCGGTGGGCTCGTCGGCCAACAACAAACGCGGGCGCGACGCCAGGGCCCGTCCCACCGCAACGCGTTGTTGCTGGCCGCCGGAGAGTTGTTCCGGATAACGCTTGAGCAAGTCGCCCAGGCCCAGGCGCTCCACCAATTGTGCCTGCCACGCAGGGTCGAAGCGCCGCGCCAGGCGCGCCTGGAAGGCCAGGTTGTCGTCGACGCGCAAGCTACCGATCAGGTTGAACTGCTGGAACACCAAGCCGATTTCGGTACGCCGCCAGTGGGCCAGTTGCGGTTCGCTCAGTTGGTCGAGGCGCTGCTCGCCGACGCGGATGCTGCCGCCGTCCACCCGGTCGAGCCCGGCCACCAGGTGCAACAAGGTGCTCTTGCCACTGCCCGACTCCCCCATCAACGCCAGGCTGCCGCGTGCGGCCAGGTGCAAGTCCACACCCGCCAACACTGCCAACGGGCCCTGCGGCGTGGCATAGCTTTTGAACACTCCTTGCACCTGCAACATGGCAACACTCGTTTTGTGGGCGGCAACCGAGGATAACGGCTGCGGATTGAAGCCATGCGAATTTTTCACATGGATTTCACCGGTTGCCCACCCACCGAACTCTAAAGTGCCGGCCAAACGTCACGCGTCGGCAACTTTTCAGTGACCACGCCTGGCAACTTTTTAAGCGCGACCTATTCAGCGAAAAGACAGCAGCGCTGTGACAGCCTCGCGCTTCACTGCGGTGACTTGCCATTACGTTGCGCCCAATTAATACAACATTGCCAACAGCGCCCATGGTGAATGAAGTGGTTGACCTTACCCTGACCAAACCACGCTCGCGTCGGGCTGCGCTCAAACGCCTGCGACGCCGGGGACTGGGCATTGCCGTGATCGCCCTGCTGCTGACCGCCAGCGTGTTCTGGCCGAACTCGCCGCGCAACCTGGGGGTGGGTGATCGCCTGCTGACCTCCGAGGTTTTACCCCTGTGGCGCGACGGCGACTTGATCGTCCTGGTGCGCCATGAAGAACGCTGCGACCGTTCGACCAACCCGTGCCTGGGCCCGGAAGAAGGTCTGACCATCAACGGCAGCCAACAGGCACAGAACCTCGGCAAAGCCTTTAAAAGCCTGGGCATGGACGGCAGCGACATCCTCGCCAGCCCCGCCATTCGCACCGCCCAGACTTCACGTTTCATGTTCGGCAAGAGCGACGTCACCTCGGGCCAGCAAGCAGTCTGCGGCGCGGCCATGGGCGAAGAATTGCTGAGCCACAAGCAGCCGGGGCGCAACCTGGTCTTCGTCACCCACAGCGGTTGCATCGCCGACTTCGAAACCGCTCTGGGCTACCCCCGTGCCCGTTTCCCCGAGTACGGCAGCGCCCTGTTCGTACAAGTGCTGCCCAACGGCAAGTTCAAGGCCCTGGGCATCATGAACAACCCCGACTGGCCGGCCGCACTCAAGCAACTCTAACCCCCCTGGCCATTACAGCCTCGGTCCATGTTCAGCAAAAAGACAGCCCTGTTCTGGCATGTTGAGTTGCCTCTTTCAATCAAGGACGTCATGACGACCTCCTGTTATTCAGTGAATACCGTGACCGCTTACGTTAATACTTCGCTACTTGAACATGATGAATATGAACGTCAAGAAGCGACGTGTTCATGAGCCGCCTGAAACCCCTGCCGTTATTGTTGCTGGCCTTCGCCGCGTTTTATCTACTGCCCCTGGGCCTGCACGGTTTGTGGACGCCGGATGAAACCCGCTATGCCCAGATCAGCCAGGAAATGCTGCTCAGCGGCAACTGGGTGGCGCCGCACTTCATGGGCGTCCGCTATTTTGAAAAACCGCCGGCGGCTATTGGCTGATTGCGCTTGGCCAGGCGCTGTTCGGTCAGAACCTGTTCGGCGTACGCATCGCCTCGGCCCTCACCACTGGCTTGAGCGTGCTGCTGGCCTACCTCATCGCCCGGCGTCTGTGGAACGACCCGCGCAAAAGCTTTGCCTGCGCTTTGCTGTACTTGAGTTTTGGCTTGGTCGCCGGGCAAGCCGGGTATTCCAACCTCGATCCGCAGTTCACGTTGTGGGTCAACCTCAGCCTGGTGGCATTGTGGTTTGCCCTCGACAGCAGCACCCTGCGCAGCCGCTTGGGTGCCTGGGTGCTGCTGGGGTTTGCCTGTGCCATGGGGTTCATGACCAAGGGCTTCCTGGCCTGGGTGCTGCCGGTGCTGATTGCCGTGCCCTATATGCTCTGGCAACGGCGCCTGGGCGAGCTGCTGCGCTATGGCCCGCTGGCGGTGGCCGTCGCGGTGCTGGTGTGCTTGCCCTGGGTGCTGGCGATCCACAACCAGGAGCCGGACTTCTGGCGCTTCTTCTTCTGGAATGAACACATCCGCCGCTTCAGTGCCGACGATGCGCAGCACGTGCGGGCGTGGTGGTTCTTCCTGCCGATCATCGCGGTGTCCTGCCTGCCGTGGGCCGGGTTGTTGCCCAGCACCTGCGCGCCACCTGGCAGCAGAGACGTCAACCGCAGATCAGCTTCCTGGCCCTGTGGCTGCTGCTGCCGCTGGGGTTCTTCAGCCTGAGCAACGGCAAGCTGCCGACCTACATCATGCCGTGCCTGCTGCCGCTGGCCTTGCTGATGGGGCATACCTTGAGCGACTTGCTTCGTCTGCACCGAGCCCGCCCGATCTGCCTCAACGGCCTCTTCAACTTCGTATTCGGCATGGCGGGCATGATCGGCCTGATCTACCTGCAAATCGCCAGGCCCGTGTACGGCAACAGCCACGCCGAGATGTTCAGCCTGTCCTTGGGCTTTATCGTGTTGCTGGCGTGGATACTCGCCAACCTGCTGCAAGCCTTCCGGCCCCTCACGTTGTGGGCAATGCCGGTGCTGGGGATTGGCGTGCTGGTGATCCTGCTGCCGGCGAGCATGCCCGCGCCGATCGCCGATAACGAAATGCCCGACACGTTCGTCCTGGAACATCAGCAACTGCTGCAGGAAACCCACGCCCTGCTCAGCAACGACCTGAGCCTCGCCGCCGCCCTGTCCTGGCGCCTGCAACGCCCGCAGGTGACGCTGTATGACACCGAGGGCGAACTGCGTTATGGCCTGCAATACGCCGATTCGGTTCAACGCAAAGTCGATCTGGACCAAGTACAGGCCTGGCTCAAGGACGCCCGCCAACATGGCCCGGTCGGCGTGCTGATGCGGGTCAGCAGCACCAGCGAAATGCGCGAGGTCGGGCAACTCCCGCCGGGGGGCAAGCGGTATTCCAAGGGGGTGTTGGCGTTGATTGTGTATCCGCAATCGCCCATTACGAACGCAGGCTCGCCGCCTGAATAAAAGCCTCATCCAGACTCGTGGCCTCGTAGGCACGCATAAAGCCTTGCGCGTCATTGAAGCGATTGAAGCGCCGCTGGCTGAGCATGTAAAAATCATCGCAGTGCGTGACGATCTCATCGACGTTGTGCGATGAAACCAGCACCGCGACGCCGTCCGCCGCCGCCCCTTCCAGACATCGCCAGATGTGATAGCGAAACTCAGGATCTACGCCCGCGGTGGGCTCATCCAGTATCACAATGTCGGCGTTGGCGCAGAGCAGCGACAAGGTGAAAAACCAGCGCTTTTCCCCGTAGCTGCAGAGGGAGGACTTTTTGTTCCAGAGTTCGCAGTAACGCTGCGCAATGCCAGGGCTCCATTTCTCGATTTGATCGAGCGCATGTTGTTGGGTGACCTTCGTTTCGGCGCAAAACAGCATGGTCATCTTGAAGATGTCGAACATACGCAATACAGCGGGCGTGCTGATGATTTGGGAGAGGTAAAGCAGCTTCGAAAAAGAGTTGTTTATCTCGCCGCCATCGATTTTCTTCAGGCCACAAAGCACGTCAAAAAACGTGGTTTTACCGGAACCGTTAGGCCCCACCAGACCCGAGATCGAACCAGCCTCAACCTCCAACGAGGCGTTATGAAGCAAGATATGAGATGCATATCGAACATCAAGCGAGTCCACAATAAGCCGTGCCATCAATAACGACTCCAAACGGGATTAATCAGTAAAAAGCGAAACATCACCCACAATGAAAGTACGAGGCAAATGACCACTACCACAACAACCCACCCACACTCCGCCACCCCTACCAACATAATTCTATTTGCCCACCACATCGGATTAAAAAACCTGACGATGGCAAGCATCGGATTTAGGGAACCGATGCTTACGATACCAAGCGCCAACATCGTTAGGGACAACATGGAAAAAACCGTACTTGCATTCTGAAAACCCACTGGAACCAGCGTCAACAAAAGCGCAGGTATGGAGAACAGCAGAAAGCAAACATAAAACCGCCCAACAATAACGAGATATTCGGCAAGACCAGCGACTCCGGAGGAATGACGTGTCATTACGTAGAAGACAGAGCAATACAGCATGGAAACAATCGAATAGGCAAAAAACTGTCCAGCAAGAAAAACAATTTTCGTCCGACCTGTGTAAACGAAGGATCGTAGGAAACCACTTTCTCTGCGACCCACTATGTAAAATGCCAACCCGAACAATGCAACACTTGAAGCGACAAAAGCGTAGAACCAGGAAGTACTGGACAAATAATCGGTAGCCACCTCAGTTACCGGTGCCCTTGTGTAGGTAATCAGGTAGTAGGTAACGACTGGGGAAATCACCGTCCAAAATAACGCGACAGGTTCTTTTAATTGTTCTTTGATAAACAACATTGCTAACAGAACAGGCTTCGACAGGGAATACAGGGTCATGATTCACCTCATGGAAACGGAACCATCTTTGCCAAGCGAGGCTGGAGCATCGATAACTTAAACCGACAAAATCAAATCTAGTCCCTGAGAAAAAAATCGCAATATTTATAAAAATCCATGTAGGAAATTTAGCCTCAATCATTGGGAAGTTTCACTCAACAATTTCGGACGATCAATAGTTGTAAAAAACACTAAACACCACTTCTCGCCGCGCATCAAAAACTTCTTTCTTTAGTAAATTAATAAGTTACGCACAATCAAACTATAAGAAGCAATAAGCGCCTGCGCAGACGTTTTCTTTAGGAAAAGGTTTTCCCCTCAAAGATGCAGATGATTAATCCGACAAATGGCAAACCTTAGGCTCTGTCAGGGCTCACCCAGAATGCGTAATTCCCGCGAGATCCAAATGTGGGGTTATCAGATAAATGTCTGCTGGCTGTCAGACCGTCACGGGGCAAGAGCCCTCACTGAGGATGAGAAACCGGGGACTAACAGCGGCGTTGCTGGCATTTGGTCATGCTTTGTAAAGGGCCAGCAGGCTGCATCCCTTTTAATTGCAGGACGTTTCCGAGACAATCCCTGCCGCCTTGCGCCTGCTGGAATCGGTGGCTAGTCTGCGGTCCGTCACTGCTTATCAGTGATCGGGTTTAGTCGCCCGGATTCTGAACAGGCGCACGCTCCCATGCGGTTTTATGGTGGCTGTGCGCAGGGCGCCCTCGGGCGCGCCGGGTTCCTGTTCTGACCGGTCGACTAACCTGCGTACAGCCGCCACCTTCGTTTAGTCGCGAAACGTGTCGGTTCCTTGAGATTCAGACAGGAGCTACACCATGAACAAAGTCCTACCCGATCCACCTATCGACCCCGCCAAAGACCGCGCCGCCTTCAACCGCGCCATCGACCATTACTTGCCCAGCCAAGGCTTTCACACCGTCAACGAAGACCTGAGCTTCGAAGATGCCCTGCTCTACACCGCCAGCCTGCTCGACAGCGCTTCGGCCACCGCGCTCGATTGTGGCGAGCAATTGGCAAGCCCCGAACGGGCGAAGATTTTGGCGGTGTGGCATTTGCTGGAAATTGCCAAGACCACGGTGGATCGTTCAATTGATTGCCTGAAACCCTCAGCCTGAACGCGGTCAATGTCGGAGGGGCATCGCACCGCCCCTCCAACGCGATCACCCACTAAACAACTCCCCAATCAAATTGAACAACGTGCTCTTCACCGCGCTGTCCAGCTCGGTCCAGGCCAACCCGGTGCTGGCCTGGAACGCGCCGAGTTCCAGAGGCCGCGACACACAGTTGGCCGGCAACGCCCGCGCTGCCTGCTGGGGCAATACGCCAATGCCCAGTCCGGCGCAGACCAGTGCCAGCATGGTGGTGAACTCGCCCAGCTCGGCAGCAACCCGCAAGGGCATGCCCAGTGCCCGGATAAACTCATCGTAGAACCCAGGCGCATAACGGCGCGCGAGGATATACACCGGCAGGTCACGCAAATCGGCGGGGAAGATGGATGCCTGCGCAGCCAAGGGGTGATCCGCCGGCAACGCCACGCAAAAACTCTCCCGCAACACCACACGCGTCTGCACCCCTGCATGCGCGGCGGGCAGGCGCATCAGGCCAAAATCCAGCAGGCCGCTTTTCAATGCGGCGGCTTGATCGGGGCCTGGCATGTCCTTGAGTTCCAGCTCGATACGCGGGTAGCGCTGGTGCACCGCGCGGATCAACTCGGGCAGCAACTGCGGCAGCACCGACGACACAAAGCCCAGGCGTACACGCCCGATTTCGCCACGGTTGGACGCCCGCGCCGCGTCCGCCGCCCGCGCCGCCTGGTGCAAGGTGGCCTGGGCTTCGGGCAAGAACACGCGACCGGCTTCGGTCAGCGTCACCGAGTGGCGATTGCGGTCGAGCAGGCGCACACCCAAGCCACTTTCGAGCAATTTGATCTGCATGCTCAGCGCCGGCTGCACGATCGACAACTGCGCCGCCGCCCGGCCGAAGTGCAGCTCCTGGGCCAGCACCACAAAGGCGCGCAAGTGCTTGAGCTCCATCGGACCTCCTCGGTGATCACGGATATTGATCAGCCGATCATAAATGAATATTGGCCGCTCCCCGCACTCTAGGGTGAACTAAGGTTACAAACGATCGCTAAAAATGAGTTTGGCTTATCACAATAAGCACGTCAGGAGACAGGCCCCATGCACAGCGTTTTAGACAACTTTCGCCTCGACGGCCGCCTCGCGCTGATCACCGGTTCGAGTGCCGGCATCGGCCTGGCCATCGCGCGTGGGCTGGCCCAGGCCGGGGCGCGGGTGGTGCTCAATGGGCGCAACCGCGGCACGTTGCGTGACGCGGCCGAGCTGCTCACGCAGGAGGGCCTGGAGGTGCACACCCAGGCGTTCGATGTGACCGACGGCGCGGCGGTCCAGGCCGCCGTGGCGAGTATCGAGGAACGCCTCGGCCCGCTGGAGATCCTGGTGAACAACGCCGGCATGCAACGCCGTGGACCGCTTGAAGACTACAGTGAGCAGCACTGGCGTGAGCTGATCAGCACCAACCTCGACAGCGCGTTCCTGGTCGGCCAGGCCGTGGCGCGGGCGATGATTCCGCGCAAGCGTGGGCGCATCATCAACATCTGCTCGGTACAAAGTGAGCTGGGCCGCCCCGGCATTGCGCCGTATGCAGCGAGCAAGGGCGCGCTGAAGATGCTGACCAAGGGCATGGCGATTGATTGGGGCCCGCACGGGCTGACGGTCAATGGCATCGGCCCCGGTTATTTCAAGACCGAACTGAACGCCAACCTGGTGGCCAACCCCGAATTCAGCGACTGGCTGGTGCAACGCACCCCGAGCCGACGCTGGGGCGACGTGGCCGAACTGGCCGGCGCGGCGGTATTCCTGGCCGGTGACGCGGCCAGTTTCGTCAACGGCCATATCCTGTATGTCGACGGTGGTATCACCGCATCGCTGTAACCCGGAGAACATCATGCACGCTATCGTCTGCCACGCATCAAAAGACCTGCGGGTGAGCCCTCAGGATGAGCCGCAAGCCCTCGGCCCCGACCAACTGCGCGTGCGCATCGCCCGGGGCGGCATCTGTGGCTCGGATTTGCATTATTACCAGCACGGCGGCTTCGGCACCGTGCGCCTGCGCGAACCGATGGTGCTGGGTCATGAAGTGTCGGCGGTGATCGATGCCGTGGGCGCGGACACCGGATTGTTCAAGGTCGGCCAGCGTATCGCGGTCTCGCCGTCACGCCCCTGCGGCGCTTGCCGTTACTGTCATCAGGGCCTGCCGAATCATTGCCTGGACATGCGTTTCTACGGCAGCGCCATGCCCTTTCCGCATATCCAGGGCGCGTTTCGCCAGAGCCTGGTGATCGAGACGCACCAGGCCCATCGCCTGGCCGACCACGTGAGCCTCGCCGAAGGTGCCCTGGCCGAGCCGTTGTCGGTGGGTTTGCACGCGATCCAACGCGCCGGTGCGGTGTTCGGCAAACGCGTGCTGGTGACCGGCTGCGGCCCCATCGGCAACCTCTTGATCGGCAGCTTGCGGGCAGCCGGCGCGGCTGAAATCGTTGCCGTGGACTTGTCGGCCAGTGCCCTCGCCTGCGCCGAAAAAATGGGCGCCAGCCGCACCCACAACCTTGCCGACGGCAACGACGCGCTCAAGCGCTACACCACCGAAAAAGGCTACTTCGACGTGATGTTCGAAGTCTCCGGCAGCGCCCAGGCCTTGCGCAACGGCCTGGAATGCATTGCGCCACGTGGTGTGCTGGTGACGGTCGGGTTGGGCGGCGACGTGACGCTACCGCTCAACCTGCTGGTCAGCCGCGAGATCGACCTGCGCGGCACCTTCCGCTTTCATCCGGAATTTGCCCAGGCGGTGGATTTGCTCAACCGCCAGATCATTGATGTACGGCCGGTGATCTCGCACACCGTGCCATTCGAACAGGCGGTGCGGGCGTTTGAGCTGGCGGCGGACAAGACCCAGGCGATGAAGGTGGTGTTGGATTTTGGCGTACCGGAACGACCCTAACCCCCCTTCCCCCGGCAAGCCCCCAGACAATTAGTCCTAGCAGCGGGAAGATGATCAGACCGATAGCCCAAGCTGCTTTTATTCCCGCAGTTTTATGGCTGCGGCGGCACAGGGCCCTAAGTGCTTGAAGCACGCGGCAGCATCGATCATGAGAGTCGCCAGCTTCTCCCAATCTTCAACGGCGACCGCTGCCCGCGTGCCTCTGGTGTAACCGGGCTACGTTCTGATCGATGCGGTCTTGGATCGTTCGCAAGGTGTCTTGAGTAATAACCTGTGGGTATAAGCTCTCGGCGATGGTTGCAAATTGGCTCGCCACATCACAAATGCCGTCAATCACTCTGCCTGCTGCGTCCGGAGCCACCTCGGCTTCCTCGGCAAGCCGAAGCATTTGCGTGCGAGAAATCGACAGGGCTTCCCCCATCACATCCATCTGATGATATCCACTCGGCCCCTCGCAGAAGGTCACGTCGTAAGCCGGCGACAGTCTCCACTGACCGTCCTGCGACATGATGTAGGCAAAGTTCTTGGGGTGATCGTCTCGGTTGTTGAACGCAACATTGAAGACGACACGTTCGAAGGCCACCGCCATCTCGCGCACGTCGTTGGTACACATCTGTGTTGCCCGCAAGAAGTTGACGTAGTCCAACACCCCCGGAGACCGGTAATTTGCCCCCGTAAAGGCCGCGAGGCTTTGCATGGGTACGCGCAGACCATCCCGGCGGTCAAATCGCTTACTGGCAAACGCTGCCAACCCATTAGGCAGACTGAAGTACTGCGTGTCGGGGGTTTCGATACCGCACATGCGCAGGCACTCGGCGTAGACCATTTCGATAGCGCACACCTCGGCATGTTCTTCTTTGGCCGGGAACTTAACCAACCATGCTTCAAAGCCCGGCGTGACGGCAGTGGTAAACCCGCCAGTTTCGGGATCGCGATAGACGAGGGCCTTAGGCCTTGCACCTTGAGGCGAGCCGCCCACCAGCAGCAACGTCTGCAGGAATTCGCCACCGTCACCATGGAGCACTTCCTGCACTTCGCCAGCAAGCTGTTCCAGCGGGATGTGGACTTCAGATTCCTGACCTTCGGGCGCCACGGGCTCAAACGTGATGGCACCCATCGCATTGCTACCGATGTAGGCTAGCCGTTCCAGTGAGCCGATGCGCGCAGTGGTGAGCCCGCGGCGCCTGAACATACGGTCCATCAGCAACATGCCCCACCCATCCGGCAACGAGTCGTAAACAGGCCCTGGCAAGTACAGTTGGTGGTCTGGAAAATCTCGGCGCAACTGAGCCCCCTCCAGCGGCAGCGTGTAGGAGGACAGTTCCAAGCCCCTTTGCCTGGCTTCATTGCGGTACTCGAACACGATCAGCGGGCGACCGGTCAGGGCGGTCGTGCAGACCAGCGTGCCCCATTGCCATCGCTCACCCCAGCCTTCGTAGAAGACGTTCACCTGCTCAAGCATTGCCGGACTTCCTCTTTGTACGAAGACGATTGGCACTGTTTTCGTAGCGCCGAATATCCTCGATGCTATCCAGCTTTGGCAGGAACAGGCCTTCGAGTTCCTTGGTTCGGCCAAGGGCCATCGCCACCCGGACCACGTTCTCGAACCCGACATTGCGCCCGGCTTCAAGGTTGGACACGGTGTTGGTGCCGATGCCGGCACGCCCGGCCAAGTCGGCTTGTGTCATGTCCAGCGCCAAGCGCTCTGTGCGCAAGCGATCGCAGAGGCGCTTGACGACCTCACCCGGCTTGCTGAAGCTTAAATCCAACATAGTGTGTATACAGCCCATTCTGTGCCAGTTAACTCCCAAAATTATAGAATTAACCTAGAGCCCTATCAAGCGACGTTATTTCCCCGGTGTCACATCGGGGGCGGAAAGAAAAAAATATCGTAAAACCCACCAGCCAATATCCGACTTTCATCAGTCACTCTCCTTGAGCGCCAAACAACGCTTGGCGTTCGCAGAGCATAGCCGGGGTTTATCGAGCTGCTGATCAGCTCAGGCGCACTGGTGAGGCGGGTGGTGCGACCTTTTCATTCATAAAATCAAACTATCGCAACCTGAACAGCTCAGAACTTCAGGGGCTGCTGCGCCGCTATCGCAAACCGGTTCCCACCGCTGAACATTGTGAAACCTCAAGACAGGAGCCCAACCTTGATCGCACAAATCATGATCGCCGCACTCGGCGTCGTCGCCATCTGGTTCAGCCAGAGCAAACGCTTGAAGGTGCGCCGCTACGCCTGCCTGTTCGGCATGGCGGGCCAGCCGTTCTGGTTCTGGTCCTCGATCAATGCCGAGCAATGGGGCATCGTCTTGCTCAGCTGTTTCTACACGGTGGCGTGGGCCAAGGGCATCAAGACTCACTGGATTGATCGCACGCCGGACGTACCCGCGTGATTTGCAATCGCGCACCGCGCTGCCTATATTTGCCGCCTGGCGCTCTCTACGCCACCCCGTCCCAGGCCCAATGGCAGCTCGCCAAACAGCTGGGTTTCAGCAGTTGGCCCAAGCTCAAGGCGCATATCGACGCCCTCGACTTCGCGGCTCGCTACCCGGATTTCGCCGCCAGCGATGAAGCGCGCACCACGCACTGGCGCTGCGGCAGCGACATCGCCCACAACCTCAAGCTGGCAGGGTTCAAGGGCCACTTCCGGATGCTTACCGACCCGCTGTGCATGGGCCCGGTGCGCGACCTGCCCTACCAGGCATTCCGTGACATGCGCAGCGCGTTTATCAGCCAGGCCTTCGCCCTGGACGAAACGGACATAGCGCGCCGTGTGGCCGACGAATACACCCAGCTTGAAACCCTGGCCAGCGCCGAACACAGCGTGCTGTGGTGCGAGGCGGACGCCTATGACCAGCTGTTTCTGATCCGCGCGCTGGCCGGCCTTGAGCACGCACCGCCCATGCTGGAGCTGGTCGAGGTGGACCGCATCCCCGGCGTCGAGCGTTTTATCGGCATTGGCCAACTGGCGCCGGATGTATTGGCGTGGCTGTGGCCGCAACGGCGCATGATCGATGACGCCGCGGTTCACCTGGCCAAACAGGCCTGGGCGGCCTATTGCGACAGCTCACCCATCGCCTGGGCGCAGTTGGCTCATACCGAGCAGGCCGCCCTGCCCTTGCTGGCACCGGCACTGCTGCGTCAGTTGCAGGAGCTGCCGGGCTTGAGGATGGCCTGTCGCTGACCGAACGCCTCGCCCTCACCTACATCGCCGAAACCGGGCCGGTCCCGTTCGGCCGGGTGTTCGCCGAGTTGATGGCCAAGCGCGAGCCGCTGCCGTTTCTGGGCGACATGATGTTTCATGCGCTGCTGCGGCCGTTGATCGATGGGGAACAGCCGTTACTGTTGGAAACCGAGGCCCATCTGCAATGGCCTCAGCGCAGGTTGGCGTTGACGCCGTTGGGAAACGACGTACTGAGCGGCAACGCCAACTGGATAGCGCATACCCGACACGAGCGATGGGTGGGCGGAGTGTGCACTCGGCCGGGTGAGGCTCATTGGGCGTTGGACCGCACCCTCAAGCCGGTGTGGCGCGACCGTTAGCATTGTGGTGAGCGGGCTTGCCCCAATGGCCCGCTCCCTCAGTGCCGCAGCAACTTGCGCAGCGGCACGCCATCCTTGAGCACCGGCGATTTGATCACGATGTAGCTGAAGTACTTGGAGATGCCGATGTTCTTGTCCAGCAGGCTTTCCACCACTTCCTGGTAATGCTGGATGCTGCGGGTCATGAAGCGCACCAGGTAGTCGTAGCCACCGCTGATCAAGTGGCATTCGAGCACTTCGTCCACCAGGCGGATATTGGACTCGAACTTGGCGAAGTCTTCGCGCTTGTGGTCGCTGAGGGTGATCTCGGTGAACACCGTGACCGAGTCAGTGATCTTGGCCAGGTTCAAGTGCGCCTTGTAGCTGGAAATATACCCCGCCGATTCCAGCCGCTTGACCCGTTGCAGGCATGGGCTGGCCGACAGGCCCACGGCGTCGGCGAGGCTGACGTTGGTCATCCGGCCGTCTTTTTGCAGTTCAACCAGAATGCTGATGTCGATCCGGTCCAGCTTGACTAGCCCTTCCATTGCGTACCTCTTGACTGCCGTTTGTAAGCAATCTTCTAGCAAAATCAGCGCCGTAAAGACAGCTGATGCTGCGCCACCAGGTCCGCCATGCTGTTGATGCAGTACTGCGCCGCGCAGGGCGAAGGCTGACGGGCCCGGTGGCGGCCGATCAAACAGCGGTCCAGCGAGCCGTGTGCGCCGACCGACGGGCCGGTCACATGCAGCACCGGTTGGACCTCTTGCGCCGGTTCATTGAGCCATTGCAGGTCATCGGCCAGGGAAATGAAGTCTTCCGGTGCAATGCCCAGCCGTTCGCACAACACGCCGCGATCCTGCGCGTCACGGTCGCCACGCACCAGCAACCGGTAGAACTTGCGCAGATACAGCATAGCCCCCGGTGCGTCCTCGAACAGTGACCAATTACCCGCGGACCGGGCAAAGCTCATGCCCTCCTCCCAACTGGCGTGTACCCCCCAGCGCTCAGCGAGCTGGCGATGGGCGAAACACAGCACGCCACTGAAGCCCAGCTCCGCGAAGCGCGGGTATAAGGCTGCGACCACCGCGTTGTATTCGACCTGCACCTGCTCCCTGGGCGGCTGCCCGCCGCGACTGTCGAGCAGTGGTTGCAAGGCGGCCCATACCCCCGAGTCGCGGTCCACCAGCACTTCATCGCAATCGATCAGCAGCGCTCGATAATCTGTCAGTCCCATGTGCGGTCAAGCCTCCAATGATGCAGTTCACCTTGAACAGGCACAGGCTCAGTTCAAGACCCGTGCCAAGGCGCCATCCAGAATTTTCACGGCTTCGTCGACCTGGGCTTCGGTGGTCACCAACGGCGCGAGGAAGCGCAGCACGTTGCGGTGCACGCCGCATTTGATCACCAGCAAGCCACCGGCGCGGGCCGCGTCGATCACTCGTTGGTTGAGGTCGGCATCGGGCGTGCGCGCCGGGTCATCCTTGACCAGCTCGATGGCCAGCATAAAGCCGGTGCCGCGTACATCGCCGATGCGCGGATAGCGGCCTGCAAGCCGAGCAGGCCGTGGCGCAGGCGCTCGCCGAGCGCTTGGCTGCGGGCCAGCAAGTGTTCCTGTTCGAAAGCTTCGATCACCGCCAATGCCGCCGCGCATGCCAGGGCGTTGCCGCCATAGGTGCCGCCCAGGCCGCCGGGCAGCGGTGCATCCATGATGTGCGCCTTGCCGACCACGCCGGATAACGGCAAGCCACCGGCCAGGCTCTTGGCGACGGTGACCAGGTCCGGCTGGATCCCGGCGTGCTGGAAGCCGAACCAGGTGCCGGTGCGGCCGAAACCGGTCTGGATTTCATCGAGGATCAACACAATGCCGTGCTTGTCGGCCAAGGCGCGCAGAGCCTGAAGAAACGCCGGCGCGCGGTGAGGAAACCGCCATCGCCCTGCACCGGCTCGATGATGATCGCCGCCACGCGCTCAGGCGCTACCTGGGTCGCGAACAACTCATCCAGCGCCTGAAGTGCCAGCTCGCTGGTCACGCCGCGATAAGCGTTCGGATACGGCGTGTGAAACACCTCCGGCGCAAACGGCCCGAAGTTCTGTTTGTAGGGTTGGCTCATGCCGGTGAGCGTGGTGCCCAGCAGCGTGCGGCCGTGGAAACCGCCACGAAAGGCGATCACCGCCGAGCGATTGGTGTGGGCACGGGCGATCTTCACCGCGTTTTCCACCGCCTCGGCGCCGGAGGTGAAAAACGCCGCCTTATAGGCCTCCTGCCCACCGATCATTTCACACAGGCGCTGGGCCAGATCAAGGTAAGGCGAGTAGGCCACCACCTGGAAACACGCGTGGGAAACCTTCTGCAATTGGGCCTGCACCGCCGCGACCACCTTGGGATGGTTGTGACCGATGTTCAACACGCCGATGCCGCCGACAAAATCCAGGTAGCGCTTGCCATCCACGTCCCACAGTTCGGCGCCCTGGGCGCGGTCGATCACCAGCGGGTGCGCGGTGATCAGGCCTCGGGGCACGAATTGCTCGCGCTGACGGAGCAAATGAGGGGTTTCGTCAACTTTGCTGTTCATGGCATTTCCCATCGTGAATGCGGCAACCGGAAGGTGGTTGCGATGCTGTCCAGCGTACGGCGTGCGGGCAACCAACTACGCCGAACTTGGCTCGTGAGAAATGCGGATCGACTGTTTTGCCCTGGCCTTTCAACAGATCCTGCGCCGGGCTTTGGGTGATCATGAGCGTCTTCTTTCATCCAGCAGGAAATGCCCATGGCCTTGCTCTACAAAGCCGACCCGGTGCGCGGCCAACACTGGCAGGCGCTGTTCGCCGAACACGCGCCCGATATCGAATGGCGCGCCTGGCCGGACATCGGCAACCGCGCCGACATCGAGTACCTGGCCGCCTGGCAGGCACCGGACGACGTGCAGCAGGTACTGCCCAATCTGAAAGTGTTGTTTGCCTTATCGGCCGGCGTCGACCAACTGGACCTGTCGCGCCTGCCCCCCGAACTGCCGGTGGTGCGCCTGCTCGATCCCGGCATCACCCGTGGCATGTGCGAATACGCCAGTTGGGCCGTGCTCAGCCTGCACCGCGACATGCTGCGCTACCGCCAGCAACAGGCTGCGCGCTGCTGGCAGGCGCACCTGCTGCAGCCGGCGGCGAATCGGCGCGTCGGTGTGATGGGGTTGGGGACGCAGGCCCAGCAGATTCTGACGACCTTGGCGCCGCTGGGGTTTGCCTTATCGGGCTGGGCGGGCAGTGCGCACCAATTGGCGGGCGTGACGTGCTACGCAGGCGAGGCACAACTGCCGGCGTTTCTTAGCCAGTGCGATATTTTGCTGTGCGTGCTGCCATTGACCGAGCAGACCCAGGGTATTCTCAACCGGCGTCTGTTTGACCAACTGCCCCGTGGCGCGGCATTGATCAACATGGGCCGTGGTGGGCATCTGGTGGAGGCGGATCTGCTCGAGGCGCTGGGCAGCGGGCAATTGAGTGGTGCGGTGCTGGATGTGCTGCAGGAAGAACCGGCGCCGCACGCGCATCCTTTCTGGGATCACCCGCAGATCCTGCTGACACCGCACATTGCCGCGATGACCCAGCCGGCGAGTGCGTTTGGGGTGTTGCTGGAAAATATCCGGCGGTTCGAGCGCGGTGAGGCAATGGTGGGTGAAGTGGATCGCCACAAAGGCTACTGATGCCTGGAGATCAAAAAAGTGGGAGGGGCGGTGCGACGATTCGACTTGCTCCCTCCCACATGTTGAAGCGTGCCCGCTTTTAGGGCTGGAGCCTTTCGGCAATCGCCAAACCCACCTCCTGGGTCGAGCCCCGCCCACCCAAATCCGGCGTCACCTGCCCCGCCGCAATCACCCCTTCAATCGCCTGCAAAATCCCATCATGCGCGGCCCGGTAACGCTCGTCGCCATGGCCGAGGAAATCCAGCATCAACGCCCCCGACCAGATCATCGCAATCGGGTTGGCGATGTTCTGCCCATAAATATCCGGCGCCGAACCATGCACCGGTTCGAACAACGATGGGAAGCGCCGTTCGGGATCCAGGTTGGCCGACGGCGCAATGCCGATGGTGCCCGCACAGGCCGGCCCCAGGTCGGAGAGGATGTCGCCGAAAAGATTCGACGCCACCACCACATCGAAGCGGTCCGGCTGCAGCACAAAGCGCGCGCACAGGATGTCGATGTGCTGCTTGTCCCAGCTCACCTCGGGGTAGTTCGCCGCCATCAACGCGGTGCGCTCATCCCAGTAAGGCATGCTGATGGAGATGCCGTTGGATTTGGTCGCCGCCGTCAGTTTTTTACGCGGACGAGTCTGGGCCAGGTCGAAGGCGAACTTGAGGATACGGTCGACGCCGCGCCGGGTGAACACCGACTCCTGCAGCACGAATTCATGGGCGGTGCCTTCGAACATCTTGCCGCCCACCGATGAGTATTCGCCTTCGGTGTTTTCACGGATCACCACGAAGTCGATGTCCCCCGGTTCGCGCCCGGCCAGCGGGCACGGCACGCCGGGGAACAGGCGCACCGGGCGGATGTTCACGTACTGGTCGAAGTCGCGGCGGAACTTGAGCAGCGACCCCCACAGTGAGATGTGATCCGGGACTTTGTCCGGCCAGCCCACCGCGCCGAAGTAGATTGCGTCATAGCGCTTGAGCTGCTCGAACCAGTCGTCGGGCATCATCTGCCCGTGCGCCAGGTAGTAGTCGCAGTGAGCCCAGTCGAGCACGTCGACGCTCAGGTTCAGGCCCCAGACTTTGGCCGCCCGTTCCAAAACCCGCAGGCCTTCAGGCAAGACTTCCTTGCCGATGCCATCGCCGGCAATCGCGGCGATTCTGAATGTTTTGCTCATGGAGCCTGCCTCGCTAGTTCAACCCGCCAATGTGGAACGCCTTGATCTCAAGGTATTCATCCAGACCGTACTTGCTGCCCTCACGTCCCAGCCCCGACTGTTTGACGCCGCCAAACGGCGCGACCTCCATGGAAATGATCCCGGTATTGAGCCCGACCATGCCGAACTCCAGGGCCTCGCCGAAGCGCCACGAGCGCTGCAGGTCCTGGGTGAAATAGTAGGCGCCCAGTCCGTACGGCGTGGCATTGGCCAGGGCCAGCGCCTCGGCTTCATCGGTAAAGCGCAGCAGCGGTGCCACCGGGCCGAAGGTTTCTTCGTTGGCCAGCAGCATGCCGGCGTGGCAGTCACCGAGCACCGTGGGTTGCACGAATGGGCTGTCACCGGTGGGGATCGCGCCGCACAGTAAGGTGGCGCCCTGGCCCAGGGCATCGTCGATGTGCAGCGCGACTTTGCTCACCGCGGCGGGGTTGATCAACGGGCCGATGGTCATGCCCTCCTCCAGGCCATTGCCGACCTTGAGCTTGCCCACCTCCTGCACCAGCCGCGCGGCGAACCGTTCGTAGATCCCGGCCTGCACCAGGATGCGGTTGGCGCACACGCAGGTTTGCCCGGCGTTGCGGAACTTGCTGATCATCACCCCGGCCACCGCCTGCTCCAGGTCGGCGTCATCGAACACCACAAACGGCGCGTTGCCGCCCAGCTCCAGGCTCAGGCGCTTGATGTGTTCCGCGCTCTGGCGCATCAGCAGGCGGCCGACGGCGGTGGAGCCGGTAAAAGAGATTTTGCGCACCGCCGGGTTGCCGGTCAGTTCCCCACCGATGCCCGCGGCAGCCCGGTGATCACATTGAACACGCCGGCAGGAATCCCCACGCGTTCGGCCAGCACCGCCAGGGCCAGGGCCGACAGCGGCGTGAGGTCCGAGGGTTTGACGATGATCGGGCAGCCGGCGGCCAGCGCCGGTGCGCATTTGCGTGTGATCATCGCGTTGGGAAAATTCCACGGGGTGATGGCGGCGCACACGCCCACCGGCGGCTTGAGGGTCAGCAGGCGGCGGTCGCCGCTGGGCGCCGGCATGGTTTCGCCGTAGACCCGTCGTGCTTCCTCGGCGAACCATTTGACGAAGCCGCGCCGTAGCGCACCTCGCCCTTGGCTTCATTGAGCGGCTTGCCCTGTTCACAGGTCATGATCAGTGCGAGGTCATCGAGGTTATCGAGCATCGCCTGGTACCAGCGCTCCAACAGCGCCGCGCGTTCGGCGGCCGGGCGCGCGCGCCAGGCCGGCCAGGCACGTTCGGCGGCAACGATGGCGCGGCGCGTGTCCACCGCCTCCATGGCCGGCACCCGTGCCAGCAACTGGCCCGTGGCGGGGTCGTGGACGTCCAGGGTCGCGCCGTTGTCGGCGGCGATCCATTGGCCATCCACATAGGCGAGTTCAGCCAACAGGCTGGGGTCTTGCAAGCGAGTCGTGAGCATGGTCGAGTCCTGATCCGAGACACGTTCCAGTCTAGGGAGGTGCCACGGATGAGGATGCCGAAAGCGCGATCCAGGCAGTGTGCCGTGCTGAAATTGAGCCGCGGACGGCAGGCTCTGCTACGCCGTAAGCGAGCCGAGCAAGCCTTGCAGAAAGCGTTCACCGGCGTCCATCTGGCTGATCTCGATAAACTCATCGGGCTTGTGCGCCTGCTCGATGGAACCGGGCCCGCACACCACCACCGGTACGTCCAGGCGCTGCTTGAACAAGCCGCCTTCGGTGCCGAACGAGACCTTCGAAGTCCCGGTGCCGGGCGCAGCGAATTGCTTGAGAAAACGCACCGCTTCGACGCTGGGATGGGTGTCCAGGCCGGGGTAGATATTGAGGGTTTCGATCTCGATGGCCGCCACGCTGGAGAGCTTCCGCGCCTCACGCACGATGACTTCGGCGCGCTCGCGCATCTGCTCCAGGAACGCGTCCAGGTCATCGGCGGGCAGGTTGCGCACTTCGAAATCCAGGGTGCACAGGTTGGGCACGATGTTCAGCGCCTTGCCGCCGACAATCTGCCCCACGTGCACGGTGCTGTAGGGCACGTCGTAGTCGGTGTCCTGGGCCCCGTGGTGTTGCAGCTGCCGCTGGCTCTCACGCAGGGCGGCGATAAAGTCGCAGGCCACATGGATGGCGTTGACCGAGCGCGGCGCCAGCGACGAATGTGCCTCCAGGCCACGACAATAGGTGCGGTAGGAGCCCTTGCCCTTGTGGCCCAGCACGAACTGCATGTTGGTCGGTTCGCCGATCACGCACAGAAACGGGCGCACCGGCGCCAGGTGCAGCACATCGAGCAGGCGCCGCACACCGACGCAACCGATTTCCTCGTCATGGGACAACGCCAATTGCAACGGACGGTTCAGCCTGTGGCCGGCGGCGTCGAGCAAGGCGTCGATGGCCAGGGCGATAAAGCCCTTCATGTCGCAACTGCCACGTCCATAGATGCGCCCGTCCTTCACGGTGGCGGCGAACGCGGGAACGGTCCACGCCTGCCCCGCCGCCGGCACCACGTCGGTGTGCCCGGAGAGCAGCACACCGGGTTGGTCCTTGGGCCCCGTGCCGGCGAACAGGTTGGCCTTCTTGCCGCTCTCGTCCTTGACGATCAGCGACTCGATGCCGTGGCTTAGCAAGAGATCGCGCACGTACTCGATCAAGGCCATGTTCGACTCGGACGACACCGTGTCGAACTCCATCAGTGTTTTCAGGATATCCAGTACGCGGGGCTTCATGAGGCCTGGCTCCGTTGGGCGGCAAGGGCAAAGCGGGTGATGGAAAACGGCGCGATCGGCGTGCTGGTGCTGCCGGTGGCGAGCAGTTCGGCCATCACATCGCCGACGCCGGGGCCGAGCTGGAAACCATGCCCGCAAAAACCGAACGCGTAGTACAACCCGTCAACCGTGCCGCTGGCGCCCATTACCGGCAGCGAGTCCGGCAGATAGCCTTCGATGCCGCTCCACACGCGGATGATATTGAGGTTGCCCACCCCCGGCAGCAGCCGGCGCATCTGGCTGATCTGGTTGAGGATGCTGCGCGGTTCCACATAAGCGCGGCGGTTGAGCATGTCCGGTTTGCTGCGATAACCGCCGCCGATGACGATATTGCCGCGCGGGATCTGGCGGAAGTAGATCACTTCTTCGGGGATTTTGGTGTACACGCCGATGACCGTCGGCAAAGCATAGGGCACCGGCTCGGTCACCGCCATCTGCGGGCCGTGGGTGTCCAGCGGCACGGGCTCGCCGAACTGCGCCGAGAGTTTCTGGCCCCAGGCGCCGGCGGTGATCAACAGCTGCGCGGCCTGGAATTGGCGGCCGTCGGTGGTGGTGATCTGGAAGTCGGCGCCGATCTTGCCCACCTCGGCCACCTCGGTACGTTCTTCAATCTGCGCACCCAGGCGCAGCGCCGCGCGGGCAAAGGCCGGCGCCGCCAGGCGTGGGTTGGCGTGGCCATCATGGGGGGCGTAGGAGCCGCCCTTGACGTTCGGGCCGAGGAAGCCAAAACGCTGACGCAGCTCGGCACCGCGATAAATCTTCAGGTCCAGTTGCTCGGCTTCCGGCGCGGCCGCGTAGGCCTCAAGCTCGGCGATTTCATCGTCGCAATAACACACGCGCATATGCCCGCTGGGGATGAACTCCAAGTCGTCGCCGATCAATTCCGGCAGGCGTTTCCACAACGCCCAGGAGCGGTTGGCCAGGGCCAGTTGCCCCAGGAAGCGGCCCTGACGGCGCACATTGCCGAAGTTGACGCCGCTGGCGTATTGGCCGATCTGGTCGCGCTCGAGCAGGATCACCGTCTGCCCGCGCCGACGCAGGAAAAACGCGGTCGCCGAGCCCATCACGCCACCGCCGACAATCACCACATCAGCTTTTTGCACGCTCATGGCGAGACCTCCTCGGTGATCAGCATCGATAACGGTTTGACCGGCGCCTGACCACGCTGGCGCCCGACCTCCTGCACCTGCACGCCGGCAGCGGCGGCAATCACTTCGGCCCCGGCCTGGGAGCAATAACGGCCCTGGCAGCGGCCCATGCCGACCCGGCTGAACGCCTTGGCGCGATTGACTTCGCAGGCGCCCTTCTCACTCACGGTACGGCGCAATTCGCCGGCGCTGATCATCTCGCAGCGGCACACAATGGCGCTGTCGGGCAGCGCCCTGGCCTGTTCGCCGGGCCACGGGAAGGCCTGAGCCAGGCCGAGGCGAAACTGGTCCATCACCGCCAGTGCCTGTTGTTGTTCAGCGCGCAGGCCGCTGTCCAGCGGCTGGCCCAGGTCTTCCAGCAGCGCCAACGCCACCAGGCGCCCAGCGTGCTCGGCAGCGTCGGCACCGCGAATCTTTGCACCGTCACCGGCCGCATACACGCCCTTCACCGAGGTGCGGCCGGCGTCATCGGTGGCAGCCACCATTGGCTGGAAGCGTGATCAAACGCCATCGCGCAACCGGCCAAATCACCCAATTGGGTTTCCGGGCGCAGGTGATAACCCAGCGCCACCGCATCGGCCTGGACCGTCTCGGTGCGGCCGCTGCCGGTGCTGAACCGCACGCCCATCACGCCAGTGGCCGCATCGCCCAGCACCTGCAACGGCTTGATCCCCAGGTGCACGGCGACCCTGGCCCGGTACAACTGCGCCAGCAGCTTGATCCCGGTGAACAGCACACCCGGACGCGCCAGCAGCTTGGGCAAGGCCTTGATCCGCAGGCTCAACGGCGAGGTATCCAACACCGCCGCCACCTCGGCGCCAGCCTTCACGTATTGGCTGGCGACCAGGTACAGCAGCGGCCCACTGCCCATGAATACCACGCGATGGCCGATGGACACGGCCTGGTTTTTCAAGGCGATCTGCGCCCCGCCCAGGCTGTAGGTGCCCGCCAGTTGCCAGCCCTCGATGGGCATCATGCGGTCGGTGGCGCCGGTGCAGAGGATCAGCGCGTCGTAGTCCACCGTGCTGTGGCGGCCCTGGCTCACGCAGCACAACTGCCCCGGCGTGAGGTTCCATACCAGAGTGTCGGGGCGATAGTCGATGGCACCGCGCAGGCGGTCGAAACTCTGGTGCAAGGCCTGGGCCTTGGCGGCTTCGCTGCCGTAGAGGGTGCTGTAGTCGCGGGTAAAGCCTTCGGGCTGACGGCGGTAGATCTGCCCGCCGTCGCGGCGGTTTTCGTCAATCAGGATCGGCTTGATCCCGGCCGCCAGCAGGGTTTCTGCGCAACGCACGCCGGCCGGCCGGCGCCCACGATAACTACCCGTGCAGTGGCCATGTTGCCTCCGGTTGTGTGGTGACGATGTCCAGCCCATCGCGGACTTCATTGGAACAGGCGCGCAGGCGTTCGCCGCTGCGGGTCCACACCCAGCAGTCCTGGCATGCGCCCATCAGGCAGAAACCGGCGCGACGCCCGCTGTCGAATTCCGACTGGCGCAACGCGTTGCCGTGGGTCAGCAGCGCGACCATCAGGGTGTCGCCCTGCAGGGCCTCGACGGCCGCGCCATCCACGGTCAGGCTGACCGTCGGCCGGCCCTGTTCGGCCAGCCTCACAAAACGCCCTTTCATGCATAGGCTCCCAAGTTCATGGTGGTGACGCCGTGCTGGGTATCGAGCAACTGGGCGCCGTCGTGATGGCAGAGGATTTCACTGCCGTTGTCCAGGTTGCGCCGGGGTGGCGCGGTGCGGTTGCACAGGCCGTCGACACGCACCGGGCAGCGATTGAGGAAGGTGCACAGTTGCGCCACATTCGCCCGCTCGCCCAGCGCCGGCAGGCTGTCGCATGCCGTGCCGCAGGTTTCCAGCCAGCCTTGGCGCAACTCGGGCACCGAGTGAATCAACAGGTCGGTGTAGGGGTGGAACGGTGGCTCGGCAAACGACTCGCGGCTGCCAGCCTGCACCTTGTGGCCGCTGTACATCACCACAATGTCGTCGCACAGCGCACGCACGGTGGAGATGTCGTGGCTGATAAACAGGTAGGACACGCCCAGTTGCTGGCGCAAGTCGCGCAGCAGTTCGAGGATCGCCGCGCCCACCACGGTGTCGAGGGCCGAGGTCACCTCATCGCAGAGAATCAGGTCCGGCTTGGCCGCCAGTGCGCGGGCCAGGTTGACCCGCTGCTTTTGCCCGCCGGACAACTCGTTGGGGCGCCGTTCGGCGAGGTCGCGTGGCAGGCGCACCAGGTCGAGCAGTTCACCGATACGCGCCTGCAGCGCCGCGCCTTTGAGGCCGAAATACATTTTCAACGGCCGACTGATGATGGCCGCCACGCTGTGCATCGGGTTGAGCGCGGTGTCGGCGTTCTGGAACACCATCTGGATGCGGCGGAATTGTTCCGGGGTGCGCTCGGCAAGGCTGCCGCCCAGCGGTTGGCCGTCGAACGTCAAACCGCCGAGGGCCGGGGTCAGCAGCCCGGCCACCACACGCGCCAGGGTGGATTTGCCGGAGCCCGACTCACCGATCACGCCAATGGCCTGGCCGCGTCGCACGGTCAGCTCGATGTCTTCGAGCACCCGAATGCTCGGCATGCCTTGCAGGTTCTTGTTGCCGTAGCCGGCGGTCAGGCCGCTGATGGTCAGCAGCGGTGCGTCTTCGGCCACCCCGCACGGCGGGCGAATGGTGGTGTCCGGACGTGCGGCGGCCAGCAGGCTGCGGGTGTAGGCGTGGGCCGGGGCCTTGAGCAGCGGCGCGGTGGCGCTTTGCTCAAGGATCTGCCCGCCGTTGAGCACCACGATCTGGTCGGCCATCTGCGCCACCACCGCCAGATCGTGGGACACGTACACCGCCGTGGCGCCGCGCTCGCGCACTACGCGTTTGAACGCGCGCAGCACGTCGATCTGGGTGGTCACGTCCAGCGCCGTGGTCGGCTCGTCGAGCACCACCAACAGCGGGTCGCTGATCAGCGCCATCGCCGCCATCACCCGTTGCAGTTGCCCGCCGGAGACCTGGTGCGGGTAGCGTTGGCCAATGCGCTCCGGGCCCGGCAGCGCGAGGTCGCGGAACAGCCCGATCGCCTTGGCGTACAACTCGGCCCGGGTGCCCAGGCCATGGATCAATGCGCCCTCCACCACCTGGTCGATCAGTCGTTTAGCCGGGTTGAACGCCGCCGCCGCGCTTTGAGCGATATAGGAAACCCGGTTGCCGCGCAGGCCTTGCAGCTGTTTTTCATTCAGGGTGAGCATGTCGTGCTCACCGACCCGCACCACACCGCCGGACAGGCGACAGCCGCGCCGCGCATAGCCAAGCAGCGCCAGGGCGATGGTGGTCTTGCCCGAGCCGGACTCACCGATCAACGCCAGTACTTCACCTTTTTCCAGGGCAAAGCTCACGCCCTTGACGATCTCTACCTCGCCGCGCTCGCCACAGGCGACGACGCGCAGGTCTTCGACGCGAATCAATTCGCTCATTTCAATGGCCTCCCGTGCGTCGACTGCGTCTGGACGACAAATAGTCGATCAGCAGATTCACACCGATGGTCAGCGTGCCGATGGCCAGCGCCGGAATAATGATCGCCAGCGCCCCCTGGTTGAGGCCGCCGATGTTTTCCCGCACCAGCGAGCCGAGGTCGGCATCCGGCGGTTGCACACCGAGGCCCAGAAAGCTCATGCCGCTGAGCAGCAGCACGATGTAGCCGAAACGCAGGCCCAGGTCGGTCAGTACCGGGTTGAGCATATTCGGCAGGATCTCCATGCACGCCACGTACAAGCGGCGCTCGCCTCGGGTGCGCGCAACCTGCACGTATTCCAGCGCCTCGATATTGACCGCCATGCTGCGCGCCACGCGGAACGAGCCGGGGATGTAACTGATCACGGCCGTGCAGATCAGCAGCGTCACCGATGAACCGAATGCCGAGACCATGATCAGCGCGAGCATTTTGCTCGGGATCGAAATGAAGGCGTCCATGATGCGGCTGATGATTTCGTCCAGCCACTTGGGCGAGACCACCGACAACAGCGCACAACCGGTGCCTAACGTGCTGGCCAGCAAGGCCGCCACCAGCGCCAGCCCGACGGTGAAGCGCGCGCCCACCAGCACGCGACTAAGCATGTCGCGCCCCAGGTAATCGGTGCCGAATGGATGCGCGAGGCTGAAGCCTTCGAAGATGTTGTCCGAGACCACTTCGCCCACCGGATGTGGCGCCAGCCACGGACCCAACAGCGCCACCAGCAGCCAGGCCACGCACACCACGCCACCCACCAGGCCCAGCCAGGACGGGCCGCTGGAGACCTTGGCCAGGGCCAGCGCGGAGGACACCGGCTTGGACTTCGCAATGAGGTTGTTCATTGGTTTCTCAGCCTCGGGTTGGAAAGAATCGCGCACAGGTCGGCCAACAGCACCAGGCCCAGGTAAGCGGCGCAGAACAACATGGTGCAGGCTTGCACCAGCGCCATGTCGCGATTGGTCACGGCATCGACCATCAAGCTGGCAATGCCGGGATAGTTGAAGATGGTTTCGACGATCACCACCCCGCCCAACAGGTACGACAGGCTCAGGGCGATGGCGTTGGCAATCGGTCCGATGGCATTGGGCAAGGCATGGCGCAGCACGACGCGGATCGGGCTGACGCCCTTCAGACGCGCCATTTCCACGTAGGCGCTGTCGAGCTGGTCGATCACGGCGGCGCGGGTCATGCGCGCCATTTGCGCGACGATCACGCAGCACAGGGTCATCACCGGCAAGGCATAGGTGCGCATGAATTGCAGCGGTGAGCTGATGTCGCTGGCGTAAGACAGCGCCGACAGCCAACCGAGGTTGACCGCGAAAATCAGCACCGCGAGAGTCGCCACCAGAAACTCCGGCACGGCGACCATCGCCAGCGTGACAAAGCTCAGGCAGCTGTCGATGCGCCCGCCCCGGCCCATCGCCGAGCCGATGCCGAGCACCAGTGCCACCGGCACCGAGACCAGTGCCGTGGCGCCCGCGAGCATCAGGGTGTTGGGCACCCGGCCCGCCATCAGTTCACCCACGGGCATGGCGTTGGACACCGACACGCCCATGTCGCCGGTGAGCAGGCTCATCAACCAGTGCAGGTAACGCAACACACCGGGCTGGTCCAACCCCAGTTTCAGGCGCAGGGCCGCCACCTGTTCAGGGGTGGCGAACTGGCCCAGGGATTGTTGCGCCGCGTCCCCCGGCAGTACCGCCGTGATCGCGAACACGACCATGGACACGATCAACAAGGTCACGACCCCTGCGCCGAAGCGCCGGCCAATCAACCACAGTGTCTTGCTATTCATCGCACTGCCCTCCTCAAGCGTCCAGCCACACCTGCTCGGCGAACATGTAGCCCATGAAGCCGCCCAGCGGGTTGCTGTCATAACCCTTGATGCGTTGGTCCACGCCGTCGATGTTGCTGATGAACACCGGCACGCCGATACCGCAGTGATCGTGCACCAGGGTCTGCATGTCGCCATACATTTTGGCGCGCTTGGCGTCATCGGTTTCGCCACGGGCGAGCATCAGCAATTGGTCGAACTGGTCGTTCTGCCAGCCGGACTCGTTCCACGGTGCCTTGGACTGGAAGAACTGCGAGAACATCACGTCGGCATTCGGCCGTGGGTTGATGTTGCCGAAGCTCAAGGGGTGCTTCATCCAGTGGTTGGACCAGTAGCCGTCGCTGGGCAGGCGGTTCACATCAAGCTTGAGCCCGGCCTGCTTCGCCGATTGCTGCAACAGCACAGCGATGTCCACCGAACCGGTCGCGGCCGGTGACGCCATCAGCGGCATGGTGATGCTTTCCATGCCGGCTTTCTTGAGCAGGAACTTGGCTTTTTCCGGGTCGTAGACCGTCTGCGGCAGGTCGGTGTTGAAGTAACGCGAACCCGGCGCGATCGGATGGTCGTTGCCGACCACGGCAAAGCCACGGAACACCGCCGACTTGACCTGCTCACGGTCCAGCAACAGCTTCATGGCCTGGGTGAATTCCGGGCTTTTGCCGGGCAGTTGGTCCTGACGGATGATCAAGTCAGTGTAGTTGCCCGACGGCGCATCGACGACGCGGTGTTTGGCGCTGGCCTTGATACGCGTAGTGGAGCGTGGGTTGACCTCGTTGATCATGTGCACATCGCCCGACAACAGCGCATTGACCCGCGACGGCTCGTCGCCGATGGCGATGAACTCGATCTCGTCGAGGTACGGCAGGCCTGGCTTCCAGTAGTTCTTGTTGCGCACCGCAACCGAACGCACACCGGGCTTGAACTCGCCGACGGTGAAGGGGCCGGTGCCGATGCCTTTATTGAAGTCGGTGGTGCCCTCGGGCACGATCAACAGGTGCGACACGGCGAGGATCGACGGCAACTCGGCGTTGGGCGCGCTGAGGCGGATCTGCACTTCGTTCGGCCCGCTGGCCTTGATTTCGGCGAACTGCTCCAGCAGCGCCATGACTTTGGAACCGGTGATCGGGTCCTTCTGACGGACCAGGGAGAACACCACATCGGCGGCGGTCAGCGGCTTGCCGTTGTGGAAGGTCACGTCCTTGCGCAAGGTGATGGTCCACAGAGTGGCGTCGGTGTTGTCGATGCGCTCGGCCAGTTCCAGTTGCGGCACCAGGTGCTTATCGAAGCGGGTCAGGCCGTTGTAGAACATGTAGTGGCGCACGTAGTCGGTGGACAGCGCGCCCTTGGCCGGGTCGAGGGTGTCGGCGGTGGAGGTGGACATGCCCGCCACCCGGATCTTGCCGCCGGGCTTGCCTTTGCCGGCCGCTGTCGCTTCATCGGCGAACACCTTGCCGGCGGCACCGAACAGGCTGCCCGCGCCGGCGGCGGCCACACCGGCCACGCCAAGCATCTGCAAGGCGTGGCGGCGTGACATGCCGCGATTGAGGCTTTCGAAGACCCGCAGGCTGTCTGCGCCGGAGATCAGCTCAGGGGTGTTTTTGTTGTCAGTCATAGCAAGGCTACCTGTCGATAATCGGAAGAATCGAGTGCTCGCGGATGTCCGGAGCGTCCTGGAAACGCAAACGACGGTGACGCAACAACGGCAACTCAGTGCAAATAGTCCTGGAAGCGGTAATAGGCACCCACAAAGGGCAGGAACCAGGGTTTGCCGAAATGCCCGGGAATCGCCGGCCACTCAAGGTCCCGCCAGGGGTTGGCCGCGGCATTGCCGGCCATCACCTCGGCCATCACCTGGCCCATGTGCACCGACATCTGCACGCCATGGCCGCTGTAGCCCATGGAATGGAACACGCCGCCATGCTGGCCGGCGCGGGGCAGGCGGTCGGACGTCATGTCCACCAGGCCGCCCCAGCAGTAGTCGATCTTGACCTGGGCCAACTGCGGGAACATGTTCAGCATCGCCGCCTGCAGCACCTTGCCGCTCTTGGCGTCGGAGACGCTGTCGGACATCGCAAACCGTGCACGTCCGCCAAACAGCAGCCGGTTGTCCGGGGTGAGGCGGAAGTAATTGCCGATCATGCGGCTGGTCACATAAGCCCGGTGCTGGGGCAGCAACTGGTCGATCAGGGCCTGGGGCAAGACTTCGGTGGCGATGACAAAACTGCCCACCGGCACAATGCGCCGGCGATACCAGCCGAGGTCGCCATGCTGGCAAGCACCAGTGGCCAGCAACACTTGCCCGGCATGCAGCGAGCCTTTGGCGGTGTTGACCTGATAGCCGCCGGCCCTGGCCTGCCAGTCCTTGACCTGGGTGTGTTCGTAAATCATCGCCCCACGCCGCGCCGCCGCTTCGGCCAAGCCGACACCAAAGCGACCGACATGCATCTGCACGCCGTTGCGTTGCAGCAAGCCACCGTGGAACTGTGCCGAATTGACTTCCGTCTGGGTCTGTTCGGCGCTGAGCAACTCGACGTTGGCATCCACCTCCCGGCGGATCAGCTCGCAGGTGCGGGCCAGGCCTTCGTAATGCATCGGCTTGGCCGCCAGCTTGAGTTTGCCGTTGCGCACCAGGTCGCAGGCGATCCCTTCCTGCTCGACCAGCGACACCACCGTCTGCACGGCACTTTCATAGGCCTGGTAATAGGCACGCGCCCTGGCGGCACCGAGGCTGGCATGCAACCCGGCGTAATCCTGGGCGACGCCGGTATTGCACTGCCCGCCGTTGCGCCCCGAGGCTTCGCCGATCACGCGACCGGCGTCGAGCACCACCACACTGGCGCCCTTGAGCGCCAGCGCCCGCGCCGCCGCCAGGCCGGTGAAACCGCCACCGACCACGGCCACATCGACCTGCTTGGGCAAGCCGCCCAGTTGCGCACCGGTAAACGCCGGTGCGGTGTCGAGCCAATAGGATTCGCTGCCCATGTCGTGCCCCTTGTGTGCGTTACAGACCGACCAGCGCCGGCAGCCCACCGATATCGGTGATCTGCTGGTAACCGAAGAAGGCATTGCCCGGGACTTCATGGCCACGGGCAACGAATGCCTTGTGCTTGATCTTCATGTCATGGGCCGGCATCAGGTCATAACGGAAGCTGGACGACACATGCAAGATGTCTTCCGGGCCGCAGCCGAGGTTGTCGAGCATGAACTCGAAGGCCGCCAGGCGCGGCTTGTAGGCCTGGGCCTGTTCGGCGGTGAACACCTTGTGGAACGGCGCGCCGAGCTTGTCGACGTTGGACATGATCTGACTGTCGCTGGCATTGGAGAAAATCACCAGGGGAATCTTGTCGGCAATCTTCGACAGACCGGCCGGCACATCCGCATGGGGGCCCCAGGTCGGCACGGCGTCGTAATACAGTTGGCCTTCCTCGCGGTAATCGATACCCCAGCGTTTGCAGGTACGGGCCAGGGCGGTCTTGAGAATTTCATCGTAGGGGCGCCAGTCGCCCATGACCTGGTCGAGGCGGTAGGCCGAGAAGTCTTTGACGAACTGATCCATCTGTTCAGGCTTGATGCGATCGGCGAACAGCTCGCGGGTCATGGTGCCCATATGGAAGTTGGTCAGCGTACCGTAGCAGTCGAACGTGATGAATTTGGGACGAAGAAAGCTCATGGAGTGCGGTCCTGAAGGTCGTTTAAGGAGACAAGCGTTCGCTGCCCTGGCGGCGCGTCGGCCTCGTTGCAGCACAGCTTCATTACACCACTGTGAAATCAGCATATGCCGTCTAAAACGACCCGCACTCAATACAAACCACCGTTTTGGTGGCTGGGCTCAGCAGACTTTGCGGTGCGCGCCAGGCTTGGGCAGAGCCTTTGTTTGTGCGCTTTTAGAGGGCTTTTGAGGTGGGGAGGCTCAAGGATGGGGGGTGTGGGCGGCAGAAAGTATTGAGTGCATATCCGTTTCTGCGGTAACGGCGGATATTGGCTGCGCCCTTATGTATGCAGATCAAAATGTAGGAGGGGTGGTGCGACGATTCGACTTGCTCCCGATGGCGGCCTGACAGCCGACCAGGATGGTGGATCAGATTGAGTACATATCCATTTCTGCGGTAACGACGGCTATGGGTTCCGCCCTTACGGCGGGTCACTTTTGGAAGAGCGCCAAAAGTAACCAAAAACGCTTCGCCCCAACACTCGGCAC
>NZ_JAFHKI010000080.1 GCF_016937615.1 Pseudomonas lactucae
TGGCAAGCGGCGTTCGCCCGGGTCGAAGGCTTGCGCAAGCTGGTGCAGCGCTATATCGACGAGGCGCGGGCGCTGGAAGACAAGCGCGAGCAGAAACTGCTGGATGAACTGTCACAACGTCTTCCGCGCCAATCACAGTTCTGATTAATACAGCAGGGCGAATGTGAGAGGGGCCAGTCAATTAAGGGTGAACACTGTACCTGTGGCGAGGGAGCTTGCTCCGACGGCGGTGGGTCAGTCAATATATTTGTCACTGACCCACCGCCATCGGGAGCAAGCCCCCTCCCACATTTGATTCTCTGTTGCTCATAGTCGGTTCACCTGCTACACCTTGTGTGTATCTCAATGACAAGGAAGCAGTCGTATGTCAGTCGAGTCAGAAGTATCCCTGGACGGGAAGAAGTTGACGATCGCAATCAAGGGCCGGTTCGATTTCGGCAGCCATCAGCAGTTTCGTGAGTCTTACGAGCGCTTCTACAAGGTTCCCGACGCCTACGTTGTCGACCTGAAAGAAACCACCTACATGGACAGTTCGGCCCTCGGCATGCTTCTGCTGTTGCGTGATCATGCGGGGGGAGAAGAAGCGGACATCAGCGTAATCAACAGCAGTTCTGACGTGCGCAAGATCCTCGCCATCTCCAACTTCGAAAAGCTGTTCGACATCAATTGACGGGCCTGGCCTCCGTGTCCGAGCCGTTGACCGTCCTGATCGCCGAAGACAGCGCCACCGATCTGCTGTTGCTGTCGACCATTGTGCGGCGCCAGGGGCATCACGTGCTCACCGCGACTAACGGCGAGGAAGCCGTTGAAGTATTCGCCCGCGAACGTCCGCAACTGGTGTTGATGGACGCCCTGATGCCCGTGATGGATGGTTTTATCGCCGCGCGGCGGATCAAGCAGCTGGCGGGCGAAGAGCTGGTCCCCGTTATCTTTCTCACCTCCCTGCGTGAAAGTACCGCCCTGGCCGAATGCCTGGACGCCGGCGGTGATGACTTCCTGCCCAAGCCCTACAACCCGGTGATTCTGGCGGCCAAGATCAATGCCATGGACCGCCTGCGGCGCCTGCAAGCCACGGTCCTGCAGCAGCGCGACCAGATTGCCAGGCATCACGACTACCTGCTGCACGAGCAGCGGGTAGCCAAGGCGGTGTTCGACAAGGTCGCCCACTCCGGCTGCATCAACGCCGCGCCGAATATTCGCTACCTGCAATCGCCCTATGCGCTGTTCAACGGTGACTTGTTGTTGGCGGCCTACACGCCATCCGGCGACATGCACGTGTTGCTGGGCGATTTTACCGGCCATGGGTTGCCGGCAGCGGTGGGGGCGATGCCCCTGGCGGATGTGTTTTACGGCATGACCGCCAAGGGCTATGGCCTGGCGCAGATCCTGCGGGAGATGAATGCCAAGCTCAAACGCATCCTGCCGGTGGACATGTTCTGCTGTGCCACCCTGTTGTGCCTGAGCGCGGAGCGGCGCGCGCTGGAGGTGTGGAACGGCGGCATGCCGGACGGTTACGTGCATGATGTCGCCAGCGGCAAGCGCACGCCCCTGCAATCGCGGCATTTACCACTGGGCGTGTTATCGGCGCAAGCGTTCGATGACCGCACTGAAGTCTGGCCCATGGCCTTGGGTGATCGGGTGTTCCTGCTCTCCGATGGCGTGCTGGACACCGCCGATGCCAACGACCAATTGTTTGGCGCACAGCGTTTGCATGAGGTTTTCGCCGCCAACCGCGAGCCGGACCGCCTGTTCGAAGACATCGAACGGGCTCTGGCTGCGTTTTGCGGTGAGGCGCGCGATGACGTGAGCATGGTGGAAATCACCCTTCAGCCGGGCCAGTCGCTGCGCGCGACGGGGCCGTTGTATGCCGACAGCGGCCAATCCTGCCCGGTGGATTGGTCGGTCAGTTTCGAATTTCGCGCCGAAACACTCAAACGCTACAACCCGTTGCCTTACCTGCTGCAACTGTTGCTGGAGGTTCATGGCCTGCGCGAGCAGAGCGGGGCGCTCTACAGCGTGATGGCCGAGTTGTATTCCAATGCCCTCGAACACGGCGTGCTGGGCCTGGACTCGCGGCTCAAGCGCGATGCCGCGGGGTTCGCCGAGTATTATCGCCAGCGCAATGACCGCCTGGCGGCGTTGAGCGGCGGCTACGTGCGCGTGCATGTGCAGGTGGTGCCCACCGAGACCGGCGGCAAAATGACGCTGCGCCTTGAGGACAGCGGCCTCGGCTTCGACGTGGAGCAAGTGCTGGCGCGGCCGCTGGATATCGACCGTCTGTCCGGTCGGGGCTTGAGCCTGGTGCGTCAACTGAGCAGCGCGGTGCGTTGGTCCGACGGCGGGCGCAGCGTCTGCGTAGAGTTTTGTTGGGGGGCTCTGGCATAATCCGCCGATTCTTGATCATGGAGCGAGCAAGTGGCTGAGATTCATATGGACCCTGAGGTGTTGTCGGTTTTGCAGGAAGTCATGGAAGACGGGTATCCAAAGTTGCTCGATACCTTTCTTGATGACTCCCAGAAACACATCGAAGCACTGCGCAAGGCCCGAGACGATGCCAAGGCGTTGGGGCGGATTGCGCATAGCTTCAAGGGCAGCAGTGGCAACCTGGGGGCGATGCGGTTGGCGGAACTTTGCCAACGGCTGGAAGACGGCTCGGCCGAGAAGGACCTGCGCAAGCTGGTGGATGAGATCGACCAGGAATTCGCGATCGTTCGGCCGTTGTACGAGTATGAGCGGCAACGATTTCAGCTGTGACTGAAGGTCATTGACCGACCTGGCCCGACTCTTGCTCTACCTCTTGATACTGCATCCCCGATCCCTATGCAGTGGAGACCTTTACCTATGCCAGTCGCCCCGAATTCGCTTCTCCAGGCTGCCCCCGCGGCCAAGCCTCAAGCGCCTGCCGCCACCCCTGCGGTGGTGGCCGCGGACCCGCGGGACAAGGGCCCTGGCTTCGCTCAAGTGTTCGCCAGCCAAGGCTCGAAACCCGCCGTAAAGGGTGACGATAACGCAGCCAGGCCGACCCGGGACAAGCCTGCCGATGCCGGCGCCAAGCCAGTGGACAGCCGCGACACGCCTGCCGCCCCTACGCCGGCGGTTGCCGATAGCGGCAATACCTTGCCTGCCAAGCCGCCGGCCACGTCCGACGACAGTGCCGGCCAGGATGACGAGGCACCTGTCGATCCGAGCCTGGTGCAGCAGCCCCCGGTTGACCCGGTGGTTGACCCGGCGTTGATTGCCGCTGTCGCCCCGGTCGCCGTGCCCGTGCCGGTGGAAAACCCGGCGCCGGCCGCAGCCGTCACCGACGCCAAGGCGCAGCCAGTGGCGGCTGCGCCGATCACGGCGAGTGAAGAGGTCAAGCCGGACTTCGACCCTGCGGCCGACCCACTGGACGCCATGCCGGTCGTGCGCCTGGCGATGGAGCAGGGCGGGCATGTATCGGCCAGCAGCCAGGCGCCCGCCAAAACCGCGCCGCCAACGACCCAGGATCAGCCGACCGCCGCGCAGAATTTTGCCGCAGGCCTGGCCACGATGGTCGACCAGCAAGCCACCAAGGACAGCACCGACACCGGTGGCGACAAGGCCTTTGGTGGCCTGATCGAAGATGGTCTTAAGGATTTGAAGCGTGCCGACAGTGACACCCGTGTCGATGACTTCGCCAATCGCCTGGCGGCACTGACCCAGGCGGCCACGCCGAAGACCGCGAATGCCTTGCCGCCGGTGACCAATACACCGTTGGCCATGCACCAGAGCGGCTGGACCGACGAAATCGTCAACCGGGTGATGTACCTGTCCAGCGCCAACCTCAAGTCGGCGGAGATCCAGTTGCAGCCCGCAGAACTCGGGCGCCTGGACATCAAGGTCAACATGACGGCCGATCAGCAGGCCCAGGTCAACTTCATGAGCGCCCACCCGGTGGTGCGCGAAGCCCTGGAAAGCCAGTCCGGCCGCCTGCGGGAGATGTTCGCCCAGCAGGGCATGGGGCAGGTGGACGTCAACGTCTCCGACCAGTCCCGTGGTCAGGAGCAGCAGCAACAGCAGGCCCATACCCGTGGCGTGAGCGGCGGCGGTGGGCGAGGTGGCGATAACGGCGACAGCGGCGGCCACATTGATGTAGCCGAGACAATGACGCCCGTGACCTCGACGGTGATCGGCTCCAGCGCCGTCGACTACTACGCCTGACCTGAACCCAACGCCGCACGAAATATGGGAGGGGCGGTGTTCCTTTTGTCTCCTGCTTGCCAGACAACTCTGGCATAACACTTGCTCTTGCCTTTGCGTAGATCTACGAATCCCCGAATAGTGACGGATTATTGGCATGGCGAAGAGCGAAGACGCAGCAACAGCACCCGCAGGGAAAGGCAAAGGCAAGCTCAAGCTTATCCTGGTGATAGTCGTGGGCCTGCTCCTGGCCATCGGCGCCTCGGTGGGTGGCACCTGGTACATCATGCACAGCAGTGCAAGCAAACCGGCTCCCGTCGCCGAAGCCGCCACCAACGCCAAGCAGCCGGCAATCTTCGAACCCATGCTTCCGGCCTTTGTTGCCAACTTCAACCAGAACGGTCGTCAACGCTACCTGCAGGTGAGCATCACCCTGCTGGCACGCAACCAGGCGGACCTGGAGGCGCTCAAAGTGCACATGCCGGTGATCCGCAACAACTTGGTGATGCTGTTCTCCGGACAGAGCTTCGACACCCTGGCCACGCCGGTGGGCCAGGAAATGCTGCGCCAGAAGGTCACCGCCAGCGTGCAGGAAGTGGCCCAGAAAGAACTCGGCAAAGTCGTGATCGAGCAGGCGCTCTTCACTAATTTCGTATTGCAGTAGGACCACGACATGGCCGTGCAAGACCTGCTGTCCCAGGATGAAATCGACGCGCTGTTGCATGGTGTCGACGATGGTCTGGTACAGACCGAAATGGCTGCCGACCCCGGCAGCGTCAAAAGTTATGACCTGACCAGCCAGGATCGCATCGTCCGTGGACGCATGCCGACCCTGGAGATGATCAACGAGCGTTTCGCCCGCTACACCCGCATCAGCATGTTCAACATGCTGCGTCGTTCGGCGGACGTGGCGGTGGGCGGTGTGCAGGTGATGAAGTTCGGCGAGTACGTGCACTCGCTGTACGTGCCCACCAGCCTCAACCTGGTCAAGATCAAGCCGCTGCGCGGCACCGCGCTGTTCATCCTCGACGCCAAGCTGGTGTTCAAGCTGGTGGACAACTTCTTCGGCGGTGACGGCCGCCACGCCAAGATCGAAGGCCGTGAATTCACGCCCACCGAATTGCGCGTGGTGCGCATGGTGCTGGAGCAAGCCTTCATCGACTTGAAGGAAGCCTGGCAGGCGATCATGGAAGTCAATTTCGAGTACATCAACTCGGAAGTGAACCCGGCCATGGCCAACATCGTCGGCCCCAGCGAAGCCATTGTGGTGTCCACCTTCCACATCGAACTCGATGGCGGTGGCGGCGACCTGCACGTGACCATGCCGTACTCGATGATCGAGCCGGTGCGCGAGATGCTCGACGCCGGTTTCCAGTCCGACCTGGACGATCAGGACGAGCGTTGGGTCAAGGCCCTGCGCGAAGACCTGCTGGACGTCGACGTCCCGCTGAGCGCCACCGTCGCCCGGCGTCAGTTGCGCCTGCGGGATATTTTGCACATGCAGCCTGGGGACGTGATCCCCGTCGAGTTGCCGCAGGAAATGATCATGCGCGCCAACGGCGTGCCGTCGTTCAAGGTCAAGTTGGGTTCCCACAAGGGCAACCTGGCGCTGCAAGTGATCGAGCCGATCAATCGTCGCTGATCACCCCTTAATTTTATGAATGTTTGCTCCGCCGAGGACATGTAATGGCTACCGAACACGAAAACACTTCCGCCGAAGACCAGGCCCTGGCTGACGAATGGCGGCCGCCCTGGAAGAAACCGGCGATGTCGGCCAGGACGATATCGATGCCCTGCTGGCCGCTGACGCCGCCACCGCGCCTGCCGGCAACCGTTTGCAGATGGAAGAGTTCGGCAGCGTGCCGAAGAACAACGAGCCGGTGAGCCTCGACGGGCCAAACCTGGACGTGATCCTCGATATCCCGGTGTCGATCTCCATGGAAGTGGGCAGCACCGATATCAATATCCGCAACCTGCTGCAACTCAACCAGGGCTCGGTGATCGAGCTGGACCGCCTGGCCGGTGAGCCGTTGGACGTGCTGGTCAACGGCACCCTGATCGCTCATGGCGAAGTGGTGGTGGTCAACGAAAAGTTCGGCATCCGCCTGACCGACGTGATTAGCCCAAGTGAACGCATCAAGAAGTTGCGCTGATATGAAACGGCTGATGGTGGGACTGTTGGTCGCGCTGCCAGTGCACGCCTGGGCCGCCGAACCGGTGGCCCAGGCTGCCACCGCGCCGGTGACTGGCAGTGTCGGCGGGCAGTTGACCCAGTTGGTGCTGGGCCTGTTGCTGGTGGTCGGCGTGATTTTTGTGCTGGCCTGGCTGATGCGCCGCGTGCAGAGCATCGGCCCGGGCAACGCCCAGGTGATCGAGCTGGTCGGCTCGCGCGCCCTTGGCCCGCGTGATCGGCTGGTGCTGGTGCAGGTGGGCGAGGAACAGATCCTGCTGGGCATCACCCCTGGGCGCATTACCCCGCTGCATGTGCTCAAGACCCCGGTGCAAACCACCCAGTCACAGCCCGCCACGCCGGAATTCGCCCAGCGCCTGATGGAGTTGCTGGGCAAGGATCAGAAGGATAAGAAGTGATGCGTGTTTTATTGACGCTCATGCTGTGGCTGGCCACGCCGTTGGCCTTTGGCGCTGACCCGCTGTCGATCCCGGCGATTACGCTGGGCACCAACGCCGCCGGCGCCCAGGAATATTCGGTCAGCCTGCAGATCCTGCTGATCATGACGGCGCTGAGTTTTATCCCGGCGTTCGTCATGCTGATGACCAGTTTCACGCGGATCATCATCGTGTTCTCGATCCTGCGCCAGGCCCTGGGCCTGCAGCAGACGCCGTCGAACCAGATCCTCACCGGCATGGCGCTGTTCCTGACGATGTTCATCATGGCGCCGGTGTTCGACAAGGTGAACCAGCAAGCCCTGCAACCGTACCTCGCGGAAAAAATGACCGCCCAGGACGCGATCGACAAGGCTCAGGGGCCGATCAAGGACTTCATGCTGTCGCAGACCCGCTCCAGCGACCTCGAACTCTTCATGCGCTTGTCCAAGCGTACCGACATCGCCAGCCCGGACCAGGCGCCACTGACCATTCTGGTGCCGGCGTTTGTCACCTCCGAGCTGAAAACCGCCTTCCAGATCGGCTTCATGATCTTTATCCCATTCCTGATCATCGACCTGGTGGTGGCGAGCGTGCTGATGGCCATGGGCATGATGATGCTGTCGCCGCTGATCATCTCGTTGCCGTTCAAGATCATGCTGTTTGTGCTGGTGGATGGCTGGGCGCTGATTATCGGCACCCTGGCCAGCAGTTTCGGCGGGGTATAGCGCGATGACGCCAGAAGTCGCCGTCGATCTGTTCCGTGAAGCGCTGTGGCTGACCACCATGATGGTCGCGGTGCTGGTGGTGCCGAGCCTGTTGGTGGGGTTGCTGGTGGCGATGTTCCAGGCCGCGACGCAGATCAACGAACAGACCTTGAGCTTTCTGCCGCGCCTGTTGGTGATGCTGGTGACGCTGATCGTCGCCGGCCCGTGGCTGGTACAGACCTTCATGGAATACATTCTGCAGCTGTACGGCAGTATTCCGCAGTTGATCGGCTGATCCGATGAACTCGCTGCTGGCGTTGACCGATACCCAGATCAGTACCTGGGTCGCCTCCTTCATCCTGCCGTTGTTCCGCGTGACGGCGATGTTGATGGCCATGCCGGTGTTCGGCACGACCCTGGTTCCGCGGCGCATTCGTCTGTATTTCGCGGTGGCGATTACCGTGGTGATCGTGCCGGGGCTGCCGCCGATGCCGCCGGTCAATGCGCTGGATTTGAGCGCGTTGATGCTGATCGCCGAGCAGGTGCTGATCGGCGCCATGCTCGGGTTTTCGCTGTCGCTGTTTTTCCAGGCATTCGTGATTGCCGGGCAGATCATCTCGATCCAGATGGGCATGGGCTTCGCGTCCATGGTCGACCCCACCAACGGTGTCTCGGCGGCGGTGATCGGGCAATTTCTGACCATGCTGGTGACCTTGCTGTTCCTGGCCATGAACGGCCATCTGGTGGCGTTCGAGGTGCTGACCGAAAGCTTTACCACCTTGCCGGTGGGCTCGGGGCTGGTGGTCAATCACTTCTGGGAAGTCGTCGGGCGCCTTGGCTGGGTGTTGGGCGCGTCCCTGTTGCTGGTATTGCCGGCGATCACCGCGCTGCTGGTGGTCAACATCGCATTCGGGGTGATGACCCGCGCGGCGCCGCAACTGAACATCTTCTCCATCGGTTTCCCCTTGACTCTGGTGTTGGGCATGTGGATTTTCTGGGTCGGCATGGCTGACATCCTCAATCAGTATCAACCGCTGGCCACCGACGCCTTGCAGTTCTTACGCGATCTGGCACGGGCGCGCTGAGCCATGGCCGAGAGCGAAAGTGGTCAGGACAAGACAGAAGACCCCACGGAGAAACGGAAGAAGGACTCCAGGGAAAAGGGCGAGATTGCGCGCTCCAAGGAACTCAACACCGTCGCGACCATGATGGCCGGCTCCGGCGCGCTGCTGATCTACGGTGGCGGTCTGGCGCTGGACCTGCTGGAGCTGATGAAACATAACTTCAGCCTGCCCCGTGAAGTGTTGCTCAACCCCGACTCCATGGGGCAATACCTGATGCACTCGGGGAAAATCGCGCTGCTGGCGGTGCAGCCGATCTTGATCACCTTGTTGCTGGCCGCGCTGATCGGCCCGGTCGCCCTCGGCGGCTGGTTGTTCGCGGCCGGCAGCATGGCGCCCAAATTCAGCCGCATGAACCCGGCCGCCGGGCTCAAACGCATGTTTTCCGCCAAGGCGCTGGTGGAGCTGCTCAAGGCATTGGCCAAGTTCATCCTGATTCTGTTCGTGGCGCTGTCGGTATTGTCGTCCGACGTCGATGATTTGCTGCGCATCGCCCACGAACGCTGGAGTCGGCGATCATCCACAGTGTGCAGGTGGTCGGCTGGAGCGCGCTGTGGATGTCGGCCGGGCTGATCATCATTGCGGCGGTGGATGCACCGATCCAGCTGTGGGAAAGCCACAAGAAACTGCTGATGACCAAGCAGGAAGTGCGTGACGAGCACAAGGACCAGGAAGGCCGACCCGAGGTCAAGCAACGCATCCGCCAGCTGCAGCGCGAAATGTCGCAGCGCAAGATGATGGCGGCGGTGCCCGACGCCGACGTGGTCATCACCAACCCGACCCACTATGCCGTGGCGCTCAAATACGACCCGGAGAAGGGCGGCGCGCCGATGCTGCTGGCCAAGGGCAGTGACTTCACCGCCTTGAAAATCCGCGAAATCGCCGTGGCCAACGACATCCTGCTATTGGAGTCGCCGGAACTGGCGCGGTCGATCTTCTATTCCACCGACCTCGACCAGGAAATCCCCGCCGGGCTCTACCTGGCCGTGGCGCAGGTACTGGCCTACGTCTATCAGATCCGCCAATACCGCGCCGGCAAAGGCAAGCGCCCCGACCCGCTCAAGGACCTGCCGATCCCGCCGGAATTGCGCCGCGATTCCTGATTTATCCTGCGCCGCCGCCATCGCGGCATAGCAGCCAACGCCAACCTTCTGTCTGAAGTCTGGCCTTACCTGTCAATTTTGACAGTACCCATTGCGCCGCCTTCACTGTTTGATAGAGCAACGAGGCGCGCATTCCTGCGTGGCTCGGGAGAGCGATCATGGACAGGGGCACGGTCAGGTGGTTCGACGCGGTCAAGGGCATTGGATTTATCGCCCGGGACCGTGATGGCAATCCGGTTGCCGTTCAGTCGGCGAACCCTGAGTGCGCTGAAGTCCATGCCCCGCAAGCACCTCCCAGACAGCGCAAACTGCGCCAGCGTAAAAAGTCGCCGGATGACTGAGCCGGCGCTCGCCGCAATTGAGCTGTCGTTATCCCTACCACCCATCGGTAACTCGCGTCTACCTGTCAACTTTGACAGTAGCCAATCTCCGTCTGTTGCGCCTTCATTACCAGCAAAGGCTGCGCGCACGCTGTTAGACGATGCAGAGGTAACAGTAATGGAGTGGGTAACAGGAACGGTCAAATCTTATAACCGAAGCACCGGGGAGGGTTTGATTGCTCTGGATGGGAAGTACGAGGATGTGAATGTGGACCTGCTGAGCTCGTCCGGCTTGTGGCTCAGGAAAGGCCAGCGCGTGAAGTGTTCGCGGATCCATCGGCCCAGCGGCGTCTTTGCGTCCTGCGTCAGGATTATCTAGCGAAGGCTTTTGGGTATTGAGCGGAATGTAAGGAGAACGGCAATGGAAACAGGTACGGTGAAGTGGTTTAACGCGGAAAAGGGCTATGGTTTCATTTCCGCCGACGACGGCAGCGACGACCTTTTTTTCCACTATTCAGCAATCGTGAGCGAAGGCTACAAAAGTGTGGATGAAAATCAAAAAGTTGAATACGACATTGTGCAAGGACCAAAAGGCCCACAGGCCGAGAATATACGGCCTCTTTAACGCTTGATCGTTCCCACGCAGAGCGTGGGAACGATCAGTACGATCAGCAACTGAGCAGAGTTAGCCCGTCGCAGTCGACGGTTCAATAGCTTCCAGCACCCGCTCAGCCAATATCCGTGCCACCTCAATCAGCTGCGCAATTCCCAGTGCGCCGTCTCGCCGCGAGCTGTCCAGCTCAAAGGCGAAGTTGCAGGTCAGGGCGTGGGCTGAAGCCAATGTTTCGGTGAGGTTGACCAGCAGGTCTTCGGTGGGGATGCCGTCGATGACGGTGAAGAGCACGGTGGATGGAGTGTTGGTATCGAGTGGGGGATTTGGGGTGGGTTTAATCATTGTGAAGATCCTGATCTTAAGTGGAGCTGCCGCTTATCGCCGCGACGCGATGGAGGGTGGCAGCTGTACGCAGGTTCGCGGACCGGGATCAGGCAACCGGCATACCCGAAGGTATCCCGCGCACAGCCACCATAGCGCCGCACAGTAGACGATAAAAAGGCGTCAACTGAAAGCGGACAATGGCGCTTTGCGCCTGAATTCACTCGGGCCGCGACGCCCGACCGCTGCGTTTGCAGCGGTGTACGGAGACTAGAGATTGAGTTTCCTAGGGGCAAGCCTAAAACCTTGTCGGACGTTTCCGTTTTTACCACTACCTAGCCGAACGGATAGTTGTTTGGCTTTGTACTAGTCAGCAACATCTTCCTTGCGCCATTTCGACGCCATTCCCTTTGCAGAACTCAACGCTACGACCGCGTTTGAGTGCTCCTGCGCGGATAATAAAAGGACGAAACATGAAGGACACTGATACTCAAATCCAGCAGTCATTTGGCCCAGTCAACGCCGACCTCAACGACTGCGTGGAGATCCAGATGTGAGGCGCTACAACATCACCACCGGCGCGAAGACTACGGCGGGCGGCGAAGTGATCAGCGGCATGGAGCGAACCAGCTTCAACGGCCAAATGATCGCCAGGGAGGGTGACCGCGTCGCTTGTCCGGCATGCGGCACCGAAGGCTTCATCGAGCTCGTCGGCCCTCATCTGCACGAAGAGTGGGGCGGCAAACAAGCGGCGCTTGAGGGTGATCTGTGCATATGTAAATGCGATCCGCCACCTGAGCTGATCGCCTGCCAGCGCTTCAAGTCTCAGGTGTTCGAAACACAATCCCCACGTGACACCTTCATTTGGACAGGGCCAAACACACCTAACCCGCCCGTTTCCAACTTCTCCGCACCCGGCGCGGTGAATCGTGCCGCTGACGCGTGCGTGTTCGCCAAGTCATGCGTTTCGGTGCCAGTCGGTTCCACGGCTGCGGGAACAAGCCCCGAACACGCTAGGAACTTTGGTACCACTGCAGTCATGGCTTCGACCGGTACGACGGGCACTGTCGGCAGGGTCGCTGGAACACTTGGCAGCGACCTTGGTGCTTGGGCCGTACGCGGGCTGGCCGGAGCCAGTTCAGCACTCAATGTCGTGTTGCTGGCTTTTTGGCCACGGGATATGGGTGATTCAACGCTGTATACCCCGGAGCAGTTGGCGAGTTTGCGCTCGGCCAGTACGCGAGTGCGGTTTCAGTTTCGTCAGGATGAATCAGGCGAGCTACGTGTCTACGGCATACATACCAAGCCTGGAAGCGGGGTTGATCGTGTGCCGGTTGCGCAAGCCCGCTGGAATGCGAACAAAAGCGCGATGGTGGCGGTGCTGGATGGTATCAGCATCACTTGGACGCCGAACAATGGGCCGGTGGTCAGTGTGCCGAGCCCGTATCCCGGAACACCGGAACGCTTGGATATACGCGTCAAACGTCAGGCTGCTGTAGCAATATTTGCGCAATCCCTGGGTGAGAAGTGGACGGAGAACGGTCATGGCAACGGGTACGGTAAAGTGGTTTAACGCGGACAAGGGCTTTGGGTTTATTACTCAGGATGGGGGCGGAGCTGACGTCTTTGTTCACTTTTCCGCGATCCAGGGTGAAGGGTTCAAGGCGCTCGAAGAAAACCAGAAGGTTGAGTTCGATATCGTCCCAGGACAAAAAGGGCCTCAGGCTGCGAACGTGCGAGCCTTGTGAAGACTCATTGATTGATCGATCCCTGGTAGCACTGGATGCAAAAAA
>NZ_JAFHKI010000081.1 GCF_016937615.1 Pseudomonas lactucae
CCACATTGATTGTGCTCGGCTCGGGTGAGCACCATGGCTGAATCCGTGCCCCTCAAGCGCCTGGTCACCCGCCTGCTGATCCTGGTGCTGGCGATGTTCGCCTTTGGTTTTGCCCTGGTGCCGATCTACGACGTGATGTGCAAGGCGTTCGGCATCAACGGCAAGACCGCCGGCCAGTACGAGGGCTCGCAGGTGGTGGACCCGTCGCGTCAGGTGCGGGTGCAGTTCCTATCGACCAATGCCATCGACATGGTCTGGGAGTTCCATTCCAAGGCCGATGAGATCGTGGTCAATCCGGGGGCGGTCAACGAGATGCTGTTTGTGGCCTACAACCCTACGAGCAAGCCGATGACGGCCCAGGCGATCCCGAGCATCTCTCCGGCCGAAGCGGCGATGTACTTCCACAAGACCGAATGCTTTTGCTTCACCCAGCAAGTGCTGCAGCCAGGCGAGCGTATCGAAATGCTGGTGCGCTTCATCGTCGACCGCGACATGCCCAAGGATGTGAAGCATCTGACGCTGGCGTACACGCTGTTTGACATCACTGCGCGCCAACCGCCCGTGGCTGTCCGCACCGGGGGCTAGCTACTGTTTGCCCGCTCAATCAGGAGAGCGAATACATGTCGACTCATGATACGTACTACGTACCAGCGCAAAGTAAATGGCCAATAATTGCCACGTTTGGTCTGCTGATCACCGTGTATGGCCTGGGCGTGTGGTTCAACGACCTGAAGGCCGCGCGCCCGGAATCCCATGGCCCGTGGATCTTCTTCGTCGGCGGGCTGTTGCTGGCCTACATGATGTTTGGCTGGTTCGGGGCGGTGATCAAAGAAAGCCGCGCCGGTTTGTACAGTTCGCAGATGGACCGCTCGTTTCGCTGGGGCATGACGTGGTTCATCTTTTCCGAAGTGATGTTTTTTATCGCGTTCTTTGGTGCGCTGTTCTACGTGCGCCACCTGTCCGGTCCTGCGTTGGCCGGCGAAGGCCCCAAAGGCATCGCGCACATGCTGTGGCCGAACTTCGAGTTTGCCTGGCCGTTACTCAACAACCCTGACCCGAAAATGTACCCGGCGCCTGAAGGCACGATAAGCCCGTGGGGCTTGCCGTTGGTCAACACCATCCTGCTGGTGAGTTCCAGCGTGACCATCACCATCGCCCACCATGCCCTGCGCAAGGGGCATCGCGGTGCGCTGAAGCTCTGGCTGGCGATCACCGTGCTGCTGGGCCTGGCGTTCCTCGGGTTCCAGGCCGAGGAATACATCCACGCTTATAAAGAGCTGGGTCTGACCCTGGGCTCGGGGGTGTACGGCGCGACGTTTTTTATGCTCACGGGTTTCCACGGCGCCCACGTGACCATCGGCACCATCATCTTGTTTGTGATGTTGATGCGTATCCTGCGGGGGCATTTCAATGCCGAGCACCAGTTCGGTTTCGAGGCGGCCAGTTGGTATTGGCACTTTGTGGATGTGGTGTGGATCGGTTTGTTTTTCTTCGTTTACGTACTGTGAGGCGTCTTACCAAGGTGCATGCGACACCAGCTGACCGCTGAAAAAACCCCAGGTGATCAACGCCAGGGTGATCACGGCCAGCACAACACGCACGGTCAAGGCAGTGACGAGGCGATCGGAGTGGCCCTCGTCCTTGACCAGAAAAAAACAAGCCACTGAACAGGCTCACGACAGTCGCGATCAGCATCAGGGCAATGGCTGCTTTGAGCATGGTCTGGCTCCTGGGCTTTTACAAAGGGGGCGGGCAATGAAAACAAGTATAGCCAGCGCCATGAAACCGTTTCGTCCCGGCATCGCGCCGACACTGGTGGTGTTGATACTGCTGCCGTTGATGGTGGGTTTGGGGTTCTGGCAGTTGTCGCGTGGCCACGAAAAACAGGTGCTGCTCGACACCTACGCCGAGCGCCGTGCGGCGGCGCCGATGAGCAGTGAGCAACTTACTGACATCGCCGATCCGGCCTTTCGCCGCGTACGTTTGCGCGGTCAATTCGACGCCGATCACAGCGTATTGCTTGATAACCGGATGCGCGACGGCAAGGTCGGGGTCGAGTTGTTGCAGCCTTTCCACGACCAGGCCAGCGGTCTGTGGCTGTTGCTCAATCGCGGCTGGCTGCCCTGGCCGGACAGGCGCACCGCGCCCGTTTTCACTACCCCTGAACAACCGGTGAACCTCGACGCCTGGGTGTACGTTGCCCCCGGCGAAACCTTCCAACTGCATGCCGACCCTGCCGGTGCGCCATGGCCGCGCCTGCTCACCGCGTTGCACCCCGCCGCGCTATGGGCCGAGTTGGGCCGCAGCGGTTTTGCCTACGAGCTGCGCGCCGAAGCCGGCCCCGGGACGTATGAAACCACCTGGCCGGTGGTCGCCATGGGGCCGGAAAAACACCTGGCCTATGCCGTGCAGTGGTTTGCCATGGCCCTGGCATTGCTGGCGCTTTACCTCTACCTCGGATGGCACAACAAAAAGGAGAAGCCCCATGGGAGCGGCCACGAATCCACTCAACATGTCTGAACGGCCTGATCGGCGCAAAGGCCGCTGGCAACTGCTCTTGATCCTGCTGATGGTGATCGGACCGATGGTGCTGGCCACCTTTATGTACAAGCTGCAGTTCTGGGTGCCGGACAGCCGCAGCTACCACGGTGAGATGATCGGCAACGGCCAGACCCGCGCCGATATTGGCGTGCAGGCCGATGAAATGCGCTGGCAACTGCTGGTCACCGTGCCCACGGCCTGCGCTGCGGACTGCCAGCAACTGGTGTACCTCGCGCGGCAGTTGCAGATCGGGCTGGGCCGCGACGCCTCTCGCGCCAGTCATGCCCTGGCCAGCGCGCAACCGGTGGGCGCCGATTACGACGCCAAGCTCAAGGCCGAGTACCCGCAATTGCAGCGTTACTCGTTGGATCTCTCGACCTTCACCAAGAACGCCGCCGCACCGGGTGAGGCGCAGCTGTGGATCGTCGATCCCCACGGCAACCTGGTGCTGCGCTACGACGCCAAGGTCAAGGGCAAGGACTTGCTCAACGACCTGCGCCACCTGCTGAAACTGTCGAATATCGGATAAGGGCACCGTCATGGCCAAACCTGGATTTCGCCTCGCGTTGTTTGCCACCTTGCTGGCACTGATCGTCGTGCTGCTCGGTGCCTATACCCGCCTGACCCATGCCGGCCTCGGCTGCCCGGATTGGCCGGGCTGCTATGGTTTTATCAGCGTGCCGCAAAGCGAAGCCCAACTGGCCCATGCTGAGCTGCATTTTCCCGACGCGCCAGTGGAGGCCGACAAAGGCTGGGCCGAGATGACCCATCGCTACTTCGCCGGCACCTTGGGCGTGCTGATCGCGCTGTTGGCGGCGCGTTCGTGGCGTCACCGACGTGATCCTGGTCAGCCGGTGAAGTTGCCGCTGTTCGTGTTGGCCGTGGTATTCGCCCAGGCGGCGTTCGGCATGTGGACGGTGACCTTGAAGCTCTGGCCACAGGTGGTGACCGGCCATCTGTTGGGCGGGTTTGCGACCTTGAGTCTGCTATTTTTACTGACGCTGCGATTGTCCGGGGTACTGCCTGCGTTGGTCGTGCCCAAGCGCCTGCAATATTGGGCCACCGCCGGGCTGGTGCTGGTGATCGGGCAGATCGCGCTTGGCGGTTGGGTCAGCTCCAACTACGCGGCTGTGGCCTGTGTCGATTTGCCGACCTGCCATGGCCAGTGGTGGCCGGCGGCGGACTTTGCCAATGGCTTTCACTTGACCCAGCACATTGGCCCCAACTATCTGGGCGGCCGGCTCGACAGCGAAGCGCGCACGGCCATCCACCTGACCCATCGCATCGGCGCGATGCTGGTTACCCTGGTGCTGCTGGGCCTGGCCTGGCAATTGCGCGCGGTGGGCATGACCCGGCTTGCCGGCTTGCTGCTGATCGCCCTGGCCGCGCAAATTGGCTTGGGCCTGAGCAATGTGGCGTTTGGTCTGCCGCTGCCGGTGGCTGTTGCGCACAACGCTGGCGGTGCGGCCTTATTGTTGACGCTGGTGCTGGTGAACTACCACGCGCGCACCAGCCTGGTTCGGGTGCGTCACCCGCGGTTGTTCGGCTGGCGCTTCAGCCCGCGCAAACCCGTGGCGGGCCTTGTCACCCTTAAAGGAGAGATGCCATGGCGACCTTGATCGGCGCCGGTCACGGCCGGGCAATCTGGCGCGACTACCTGGAGCTGACCAAGCCGAAAGTGGTGGTGCTGATGCTCATCACCTCGTTGGTGGGCATGTTCCTCGCCACGCGCGCCGGGGTGCCGTGGACGGTGCTGGTGTTCGGCAACCTCGGCATTGCGCTGTGTGCAGGCGGAGCGGCGGCGGTCAACCATGTGGTGGACCGACGGATCGATGCGGTGATGGCGCGCACTCACAAGCGGCCGCTGGCGGAAGGTCGCGTATCGCCTGTCGCGGCGCTGGCGTTTGCATTGTTTCTGGCGGTTGCGGGCCTGGCGCTGTTGCTGGCGTTCACCAACCCGCTGGCGGCCTGGCTGACGCTGGCTTCACTGCTCGGCTACGCCGTGATCTACACCGGGTTCCTCAAGCGCGCGACGCCGCAGAATATCGTCATCGGCGGGCTGGCCGGCGCTGCGCCGCCGTTGTTGGGCTGGGTCGCCGTCACCGGCCACATCAGCGCCGAGCCGCTGCTGCTGGTGCTGATCATCTTCGCCTGGACCCCACCGCACTTCTGGGCGCTGGCCATCCACCGCAAAGAGGAATATGCCAAGGCCGACATTCCGATGCTGCCGGTGACCCACGGCGAGCACTACACCAAGGTGCATATCCTGCTCTACACCTGCGTCCTGCTGGCGGTAAGCCTGATGCCCTATGTCATCCACATGAGCGGCCCGCTGTACCTGATATGTGCGCTGGTGTTGGGTGGGCGCTTTCTGCAATGGGCCTGGGTGCTGTACCGTGGCGGTCGGCCGCACGCGGCGATCAACACGTTCAAGTACTCTATCTGGTACCTGTTTTTGTTATTCATCGCCCTGCTCGTAGACCATTACTTATTGTTGAACCTATGACTCGAACTCAAAAAACCGTCTTTATCCTTGTAGCGATCGTCGCGCTGATCATGGGCCTGACTGTTAATAAAGTGCTGTCGGGCAAAAGCCAGGGTGACCCCACTGCGCTGATTGACGCTGGCATCATCCTGCTGCCGCAAAGCCGTCAACTGCCGCCGGTAACCATGACCAACCAGGACGGCCAGCCGGTGCTGGTCAACGCATTGAAAGGCAAGTGGAGCCTGCTGTTCTTCGGCTACACCTTCTGCCCGGACATCTGCCCGACCACCCTCGCCCAACTGCGCCAGATCAAGAGCGAACTGCCCAAGGAGGCGGTGGATAAGTTGCAGGTGATCCTGGTCAGTGTCGACCCGAACCGCGATACCCCGACGCAGCTCAAGCAGTACTTGGGCTACTTCGACCCACAATTTGCAGGCCTCACCGGCGCGAATGTGGACGACGTGCAGAAGGTCTCGAATGCGCTGAGCATCCCGTTCATCCCGGCTGACACCAGCAAGCCCAACTACACCGTCGACCACAGCGGCAACCTCGCGTTGATCGGGCCGGATGGCACGCAGCGTGGGTTTATTCGTGCGCCGTTGAACAACCAGAAGCTGGTGGCGCAGTTACCGGGGTTGTTGCAGCGCAAGTGAAGACAACACAAAGCAAATGTGGGAGGGGGCAAGCCCCCTCCCACATTTTTAATCTCCAGTGTTTTGGAGATTGAAGCTTGGATCAGAACGCCGGCTTGATCGCGCCCTTGTACTTCTCTTCGATGAATTGCTTCACCTCAGGCGTGTGCAACGCTGCAACCAGCTTCTTCACCGCGTCCGAATCCTTGTTGTCTTCGCGGGTGACCAGGATGTTCACGTAAGGCGAGTCGTTGCCTTCGATCACCAGGGCGTCCTTGGACGGGTCCAGCTTGGCTTCCAGGGCGTAGTTGGTATTGATCAGTGCCAGGTCGACCTGGGTCAGCACGCGCGGCAGGGTGGCGGCTTCCAGTTCGCGGAACTTCAGGTTTTTGCTGTTACCGGTGATGTCCTTGATGGTCGACAGGATGTTGGTCGGGTCCTTCAAGGTGATCAGGCCGCTCTTGGCCAGCAACAACAGCGCGCGGCCGCCGTTGGTGGCGTCGTTCGGGATCACCACGTTGGCGCCGTCCGGCAGTTCGTCCAGCTTCTTGTACTTGCTGGAGTAGGCGCCCAGGGGTTCCAGGTGCACGGCGCCGACGCTCACCAGGTGAGTGCCCTTCGCTTTGTTGAATTCATCCAGGTATGGCTGGTGCTGGAAGAAATTCGCGTCCAGGCGCTTTTCGGCCACCTGAACGTTGGGCTGAACGTAGTCGGTAAAGACTTTGACCTTCAGGTCCACGCCTTCCTTGGCCAGGGCAGGTTTCACGAATTCGAGGATTTGCGCATGCGGCACTGGCGACGCAGCGACCGTTAGGGTCTCGGCGTGGGCGGAAAACGCGGCAACGGCGGCGAAAGCAACCAGTAGTTTTTTCATCCAACAAGCTCCTTGTTCGGGCATGTGCCGGCGTTGGGCCGGCAATGACCGTTATTTTCGAGAAAAGTGCACCACCAGCTTGTCGCCGAGTGTTTGCAGAATTTGCACCAGGATCAACAGCATGACCACGGTGACCACCATCACATCGGTCTGGAAGCGCTGGTAACCGAAGCGGATCGCCAAGTCACCCAGGCCACCGGCACCGACCACACCGGCCATGGCGGTGTAGGACACGAGTGTAATCGCCGTCACTGTAATCGCCGCGAAGATGCCGGGGCGTGCTTCGGGCAGTAGTGCATTGGTGATGATCTGGCGGGTGGTGGCGCCCATGGACTGGGTGGCCTCGATGATTCCGCGGTCCACTTCGCGCAGGGCAGTTTCCACCAGGCGCGCAAAGAATGGCGTGGCGCCCACGACCAGTGGCGGGATCGCCCCGGCTACTCCCAGCGAGGTGCCGGTGATCAGAACGGTGAACGGGATCATCACGATCAGCAGGATAATGAACGGCAGCGAACGCAGGATGTTCACGATCAGCGACAGCAGCGCGTACAAACCTTTTTGTTCGAACATCTGGCGCGGGCTGGTCAGGAACAGCAACACACCCAACGGCAGGCCCAGCACGACGGTGAAGAACAGCGAGCCGAACAGCATGATCATGGTGTCGCCAGTGGCGAGCCAGATTTCGGACCAGTCGATGTTGGCGAAAAAATTCAGGAAAACGTCCATTAGCGCAGCACCTCCATGTGAACGTCCGCGGCGGTAAAGCGTGCAAACGCCGCTTCCATGTCACCGCCAGTGACGGCGAGGGTCAGTTGCCCGTAGGGGATGTCTTTGATGCGGTCGATACGCCCGGCAAGGATGCTGTAGTCCACCCCCGTTTCACGGGCGACGGTACCCAGCAATGGCGCGTAGGTCGCGTCGCCCTGGAAGGTCAGGCGCACGATACGGCCGGGTACGTGGGCGAAGTCATCGCGCTGTTCGCCTTCGTCGACCTGCTCGGCTTCTTGTACGAAACGTTTGGTGGTCGGGTGCTGCGGGTGCAGGAACACGTCGGCCACCGAGCCTTGCTCGACGATCACACCGGCGTCCATCACGGCAACCTGGTCGCACACGCGACGGATCACGTCCATTTCATGGGTGATCAGCACGATGGTCAGTTTCAGCTCACGGTTGATCTCGGCCAGCAGCTGCAGCACCGAGGCAGTGGTCTGCGGGTCGAGGGCGCTGGTGGCTTCGTCGCACAGCAAAATCTTGGGCTTGGTCGCCAGTGCGCGGGCGATGCCGACGCGCTGCTTCTGGCCACCGGACAATTGCGCCGGGTACTTTTTGGCGTGATCCGACAAGCCGACGCGGGCCAGCAGTTCAGCCACGCGCAGGTCGATGTCCTTGCGCGACAATTCGCCGGCCAGGGTCAGCGGCAGTGCCACGTTGTCGGCGACGGTCTTGGACGCAGCAGGTTGAAATGCTGGAAGATCATGCCGACCTGCTGGCGGAAACGGCGCAGGCCGTTGGCGTCCAGGGCGGTGACTTCTTCGCCGTCGACCGTGATCTGGCCGCCACTCGGTTCTTCGAGGCGGTTGATCAGGCGCAGCAGGGTGCTTTTACCCGCGCCCGAATGGCCGATCAGGCCAAACACCTGGCCGTTGTCGACGCGCAGACTGGTGGGGTGCAGGGCGGGAATATCCTTACCGGCGACGCGGTAGGTTTTATGGACGTTTTGAAACTCGATCACGTAGCGAACCTTGTGGGGCGCATGGAAAAGGGATCAGCGGTTAGCCGGGCGCGCATTTTAGCCTGTCCGACTAGCGTTTCTTAGCATTTATTTCGCATTCATCCAGCGATTTGGCAATAACGCGATCAAAGGTCATAAAAAAGGAACGGCCCAAAACACCATCAGTCACTACTTAGGCAACGCGATTTCCCAGGTGCCGTGCCTGGGTTTTGCTCAAACGAGCCGGGGACCGCTCTGGCCACTTTGAATATGGAGTTTTGACTGATGAGCACCAAGAAGCCAGCTACCCCGCCGAAGAGTGAACTTGCGGGCACCGATACTCTGGATCGTGGCAATACCAATGCCAAGCTGCAGGCATTGGAAGCGTTCCGGTCCGACGCGACCGGCCAAGCCTTGCGCACTAACCAAGGCGTGAAAATTTCCGACAACCAGAACAGCCTGAAGGTCGGTTCTCGTGGCCCTTCGCTGCTTGAAGATTTCATCATGCGTGAAAAAATCACGCACTTTGACCATGAGCGTATTCCGGAGCGCATCGTGCATGCCCGCGGGACTGGCGCACATGGTTACTTTCAATCCTATGGCGACCATTCAGCGCTGACCAAGGCCGGGTTCCTGCGTACCCCAGAGCATAAAACCCCGGTATTTGCGCGCTTTTCCACCGTGCAAGGCCCACGCGGCTCCGGCGACACCGTGCGTGACGTACGCGGTTTTGCCGTGAAGTTCTTCACCGACGAAGGCAACTTCGACCTGGTCGGCAACAACATGCCGGTGTTTTTCATTCAGGACGCAATCAAGTTTCCTGACTTTGTGCATGCGGTGAAACCTGAGCCGCACAACGAAATTCCTACCGGTGGCTCGGCCCATGACACCTTTTGGGATTTCGTCTCGCTGCAGCCGGAATCGGCGCACATGGTGATCTGGGCGATGTCTGACCGAGCGATTCCAAAAAGCCTGCGCGCCATGCAGGGTTTTGGCGTGCACACTTTTCGCTTGATCAACACCGAAGGCAAATCCAGCTTCGTGAAATTCCACTGGCGACCCAAGGTTGGCACCTGCTCCCTGGTGTGGGACGAAGCGCAAAAGCTCGCGGGTAAAGACACCGACTACCATCGCCGAGATCTGTGGGAGTCGATTGAAATGGGCGATTATCCCGAGTGGGAATTGGGCGTTCAGGTGGTCGCCGAAGAAGATGAGCATAAATTCGACTTCGACTTGCTGGACCCCACCAAGATTATTCCTGAAGAGCTGGTGCCCATTACGCCGCTGGGCAAGATGGTGCTTAACCGCAACCCGGATAACTTCTTCGCTGAAGTCGAGCAGGTTGCGTTCTGCCCTGGGCATATCGTGCCGGGGATCGACTTCACCAACGACCCCTTGCTGCAAGGCCGTCTGTTTTCCTACACGGATACGCAGATTAGCCGACTGGGTGGGCCGAACTTCCATGAGATCCCGATCAACCGTCCCATCGCGCCGTTCCATAACGGTCAGCGCGATGCTCAGCACCGTACCGTGATAGACAAGGGCCGCGCTTCTTACGAGCCGAACTCTATCGATGGCGGCTGGCCGAAGGAGACGCCGGCAGGGCCGACGGATGGCGGCTTCGAAACCTATTACGAGCGTGTCGACGCCAACAAGGTACGCGAGCGCAGCGAGTCGTTCGGTGACCACTTCTCCCAGGCCACGCTGTTTTTCAACAGCATGAGCCACCATGAGAAAGAGCACATCATTGCGGCGTACAGCTTCGAGTTGGGCAAAGTGGAACGCGAGTTTATCCGCGCCCGTCAGGTGAACGAGATTCTGGCCAATATCGATCTTGAATTGGCCAAGCGCGTTGCGCAAAACCTCGGCTTGCCGGTGCCGACCAAGGGCACTGTGCCTGCGCGTGAAACATCGGTGAAAAAGTCACCAGCCTTGAGCCAGGTGAACCTGCTGTCGGGTGATATCAAGACGCGTAAAGTGGCGATTCTAGCGGCCAACGGCGTAGACGGTGCGGCGATCGATGCGCTGAAAAAAGCGCTGGAGACCGAGGGTGCGCATGCCAAGTTGCTGGGGCCGACCTCGGCACCGGTGACCACGGCGGATGGCAAGACCCTGCCGGTGGATGCGTCGATGGAAGGCATGCCGTCCATTGCGTTTGACGCGGTCTTCATTCCGGGTGGTAAAGAGTCGGTGCAAGCGTTGAGCGGTGATGGTGTGGCGCTGCACTATGTGCTGGAAGCGTACAAGCACCTGAAGGCGATTGCGGTTGCCAGTGACGTGAAGCCACTGCTGGATCTGCTGAAACTGGAGGTGGATGCGGGGTTGATCCTGGGGGCTGATGCTGCGGCGTTCAAGGCGTTCTTTGCCGCGATTGCGCAGCATCGGGTGTGGGATCGCGAGGCTAAGGCCAAGGCGATTCCGGCTTAAGAGCTTCGCTGTTTGTCAAATCGCTATCGGGAGCAAGCCC